>JAYUQC010000107.1:0-33770 GCA_043759735.1 Rhodoferax sp. | reverse complement strand
ACAACGCCGGATCAAACCCATCAACGTTGGTCCGCACAGAGCCGAAGACGGACCGCTGCAGCGCGTCCGGGTTTCATGCGTCGTGGGTCGCGCGCCGCGCGGTGGAGCAACTGATATGCGCATCCATCTGCTCGCGCCGACCCTGCTGTTGCACTGCCTGTGGTTGCACGGCGCTGCATGGGCGCAGCACGCCAGCGGCCCGGACGCCCTGTACCGCGCGCTCGGCGAGAAACCCGGCATCACCGCGCTGATGGACGATTTCGTCGACCGGCTGATCGTGGACCCGCGCATCGGCACAATGTTCGCCAAGACCAGACCGGCCAACCTGAAAGATCAGCTGCGCGACCAGGTCTGCCAGCTCAGTGGCGGTCCCTGCAAATACGAAGGCGACAGCATGAAGGCGGCCCATGCCGACCTGGGCGTGCGCAAATCGGACTTCAATGCGCTGGTGGAGGTGCTGCAGGTCGCGATGGACGCGCGCCAGATACCGTTGCGCGACCAGAACCGGCTGCTGGCGCTGCTCGCGCCACTGCACCGCGACATCATCACCCGATAGCAGCCCGCGCTCGATAATGGGTCGGCAGGACATCGGTCATGATGCCGCTGCTGCCAAACCGACCTGACGGAGACTGCCCATGTTGCTCGATGCCGAAGAATGCCAGCTGGTACTGATCGACTACCAGACCCGCCTGATGCCGGCGGTTGCCGACGGGCCGTCGGTGTTGGTCCATGCGATACGTCTGGCACGCATGGCGCAGGCGCTGGGTGTTCCCATCACCGCCACCGAACAGAATCCTGCCAAGCTGGGCGCCAGCGCGGCCGACCTGCGTGCGGTGTTGACCGAGGCGGGCGCACGCGTGCTACCCAAAATGGCTTTCAGTGCCTGCGCCGAGGGCCTGCTCGACGTGCTGCGACCGGCACAGCGCAAGGCGCCGGCCGGCAACGCGCGCAGCCTGCCCAAACACCTGCAAAAAGTGGTTCCTGACGCCGCGCCGACCCGCAACACGGTCGTGATCGCCGGCGTCGAGGCCCATGTCTGCCTGCTGCAGACGGCGCTGGAACTGCTGCAAGAGGAGTTCGACGTCTGGGTCGTCACCGACGCCTGCGGCTCGCGCACCGAGCGCAACCGCGACGCCGCCTATGACCGGCTGGCCGGCAATGGCGCGGAACTGGTCACCACCGAGATGGTGGCATTCGAATGGCTGCGCAGCGCCGACCATCCGCTGTTTCGGGAGATACAGGGCTTGATCAAATAGGCGTCGGCCCGGGCCTTCGCGCTTGGCGCATCGATCTCGATCGTCCGGTCGCATGAGGACCAGATCGATTGAACCGTTGTACCTCCTGCTTCCCACCAATCGCGCTGAAACTCATTCGGCAAAGACCTCCTGCAATATGCCCAATGTGCCGACCAAAGTCTTGGTCGAGACCGCTCCCAATCGCCTGGCAAGTCGCACTTTGTCCACCGCCCGCAGCTGATCCAGCAGGATCAGGCCTTTTTGGCCTGCATGGGTCACCGCCATGCGAAAGGGCGCCGGTCGACTCTTGCTGGTCATGGGTGCCACGATTACCGTGCGAAGGTGGTCGTGCATTTCGGGAAGCAACTGGGTCGTTGGCAAGGCTGTAGGACTGCGCCACGGTCCCGTCACGCGGAGTTGGTACAGTGTTGCCTGGCCCAATGGGTTCATGGGTATTTCCGGCAGCGCGACGGTCGAACTCCACCGGCCTGGATCGTCGTGTTGCACGGGCCCGGCCCGCGGCACAGCTGCGCGGGGCCCGTTTCATGGCCCAATCTTCCATTATGCGATTGAACGAGTTATTGATCATCAGTTGTGTGGCCCTGAGCCTGGTCGCGTTGACCGGCCTGCCCGAGCCCGGGCTGCGCCAGCGGCTGGCGCAAGCCCCGCTGGATCTGGCTCCGCAGGCGCAGATGGTTGTGGCCAGCGTGCCGGCCGATACGCTGGCCCAACGCCCGGATATGTTCGATGGCGGGCGGCGCGCAGCCAGCGTCGCCGCGGCGCGGGCGCGCTACGACGAATCGATCGCGCTGTACCAGGCGCGGGTGCGTCAGGCGGTGCGCGAGGTCGAACAGGCCTTGGTCGCATTGCAAAGCACAGCCGAACGGGCGGCGGATGCGGCCAGCGCGCAGGCCGGCTATCAATCCTGGCTGAACGCCACCGAAGCACGCTACCAGGCCGGACTGGCCAGCCTGGTGGAACTGGAAGACGCACGCCGCATTCGACTGGCTGCCGCCGACGCGCTGGTGGCCTTGCAACTGGAACGGATACAGGCCTGGATCGACCTGTACCGCGCTGCAGGGGGCGGCTGGACATCCGCGGCCACCACTGCCCAACCCTGATGGCTCGGCTACCCGCCCCACGCCTGCACGAAGAGACCTGATGATGAGTCCGACATTCAAACGCAATTGCCTGGCCGCACTGGCATTGGCGCTGTGCGCCGCCATTGTGGCGGTCTTGTGGGCCCGCAACACGGCAGCCGATGGGGCAGCTGACCCGGCGCTGCCCGCCACGACCAAACCGGCGCTGACCGTCGCAGCGGTGCACCCCCAACTCGGTCGCCTGCCGATCCAGCTGACCGCCAATGGCAGCGTCGCCGCCTGGCAGGAAGCCAGCGTGGGCACGGAGGCCAGCGGCCTGCGGCTGGTCGAGGTGCGCGCCAACATCGGCGATGTGGTGCGTGCCGGCCAGGTGCTGGCCACGTTCGCCGATGCGTCGGTGCAGGCCGATCTGGCGCTGGCGCGCGCCCATGTGCTGGAGGCCCAGGCCAACGCGCTGGAGGCCACCGGCAACGCCGAACGCGCCCGCACGCTGAAGAACAGCGGCGCTTTGAGCACGCAGCAAATCAACCAGTACCTGACGCTGGAGCAGACGGCCCAGGCGCGGGTGGCCGCGGCCGTGGCTGCGCTCGACGTGCAGCAACTGCGGCTCAGGCACACCCAGGTGCTGGCGCCGGATCGGGGTATCATTTCGGCCCGATCGGCCACGGTCGGAGCGGTCGTACCGGCCGGCACCGAGCTGTTGCGGATGGTCCGCCAAGGGCGGCTCGAGTGGCGCGCCGAGGTCACGGCCGCGGAACTGGGGCGCATCAAGCCCGGTACACCGGTCGTGGTGACCGCCGTCAGCGGCACCCAGGTCAAGGGCAAGGTGCGTATGGTGGGCCCGCCGGTGGACGCCCAGACTCGCACTGCATTGGTCTATGTCGATCTGCCGTCGACCGACGGCATGTCGGCGCCGCCCAGGCCGGCCATGTTTGCGTCCGGCGCGTTCGAGTTGGGCGACACCAGCGCCCTGCTGGTACCGCAGGCGACCCTGGTCATGCGCGACGGATTCAGTTATGTGTACCGACTGAACGCGGACAACCGCGTCTCGCGCATCAAGGTGCAGACCGGCCGCCAGACCGGCGACCAGATCGAGGTCACCAGTGCGCTGGACGCCAATACGCGCCTGGTCGCCAGTGGCGCGGGTTTCCTGAACGAAGGCGACCTGGTCCGGGTGGTGGACGCGGCCGGCATTGCACCGGCGCCGCAACCGGCCGCATCGGCCACGCGCTGAGGCAGGCACCATGATCAACGTCTCCGCCTGGTCGATCCGCAACCCGATTCCGGCCGTGATGCTGTTCGTGTTGCTGTGTTTTGCCGGCCTGCTGTCCTTCAACGCGATGAAGGTGCAGCAGTTCCCGGATATCGAACTGCCGACCGTCAGCGTGGTTGCATCCCTGCCCGGTGCGGCTCCGGCGCAACTTGAAACCGAAGTGGCGCGCAAGCTGGAAAACTCGATCGCCTCGGTACAGGGCCTGCGACACATCTATACCAAGGTACAGGACGGCGGCGTCACCATCACAGCGGAATTCAGGCTAGAAAAACCGGTGCAGGAAGCAGTGGATGATGTGCGCTCGGCTGTCAGCAAGGTGCGCAGCGACCTGCCGGCCGACCTGCGCGACCCGATCGTCAACAAGCTCGACATGGCGGCCCAGCCGGTCCTGGCCTTCACCGTTCGTTCGGTGGCGCGCGCGGGAAGCACCGGCACGGACGACGAGGCGCTGTCCTGGTTCGTCGACAACGATGTAACGCGGCGCCTGCTCGCGGTGCGCGGCGTCGGCGGGGTGACCCGGGTCGGCGGCGTCAACCGCGAGGTGCGGGTGGCGCTGGACCCGATGCGCCTGCAGGCACTGGGGGCAACTGCGGCCGACATTTCACGCCAGCTACGCCAGACGCAGCAGGAAAGCGCCGGCGGGCGGGTCGATGTCGGCGGTGGCGAGCAGCCCATACGCACGCTGGGCACGGTGCAGACGGCCCAGCAGCTCGGTGCCCTGCAGCTGGCCCTGTCCGATGGGCGGCGTATCCGGCTCGACCAGGTTGCCACGGTGTCCGACACCATTGCCGAGCAGCGCTCGGCGGCGCTGCTCAACGGCCAGCCGGTGGTCGGGTTCGAGGTCTCGCGCAGCAAGGGCGAAAGCGAGGTCACGGTGGGTGGCGCGGTGCAGCAGGCGCTGCGCGAGCTCAAGATCGCGCATCCGGACATCGCGTTCACCGAAGCCTTCAACTTCGTTGACCCGGTACAGGAGGAATACACCGGCTCGATGCACCTTCTGTACGAAGGCGCGGCACTGGCAGTGCTGGTGGTCTGGCTATTCCTGCGCAACTGGCGTGCGACGTTCGTATCCCCGGTGGCGTTGCCTTTGTCGGTGATACCGGCATTTGCCGGCATGTACCTGCTCGGTTTCAGCGTCAACGTGATCACGCTGCTGGCCCTGTCGCTGGTGATCGGCATCCTGGTGGACGATGCCATTGTCGAGGTGGAGAACATCGTGCGCCATCTGCGCATGGGCAAGTCGCCCTACCAGGCGGCCATGGAAGCGGCCGACGAGATTGGACTGGCGGTGATCGCCACCAACTTCACGCTGGTGGCGGTGTTCCTGCCCACAGCCTTCATGAGCGGCGTTGCCGGCAAGTTCTTCAAGCAGTTCGGCTGGACCGCCTCGCTGGCCGTGGTCGCCTCGCTGGTCGTGGCGCGGGTGCTGACCCCGATGATGTCGGCCTACATGCTCAAGCCGGCACAGGGTGAGCATAAGGAACTGGTCTGGATGAAGATCTATATGCGCATGGCGACCTGGAGCCTGAAGCACCGGTTTCTGACGATGCTGGGCGCGACCGCGTTTTTCTTGGCCTCGATCGCGCTGATCGCGCTGCTGCCCACCGGTTTCATTCCGCCGGACGACAACTCGCAGACCCAGGTCTACCTGGAGTTGCCGCCCGGCTCCACACTGGAGCAGACCAAGCGCTCCGCCGAGCGCGCGCGCCAGCTGGTGACCGGCGTCGAGCATGTCAAAAGCGTCTACACCACCATCGGTGGCGGCACGGCCGGTGCCGACCCGTTTGCGCCGCAGGGCGCGGCCGAGGTACGCAAGGCCACGCTGACGGTGCAGCTGACCGAGCGCGGCTCCCGGCCCCGCAAACAGGGCATCGAGAACAATATGCGCACGGCGCTGGAACAACTCCCCGGTGCGCGCAGCAAGGTCGGCCTGGGCGTGACCAGCGCCGCCATCGGCGACACGCTGCGTATCGCCACCCTGGGCGACTACGGCGTCGCTTTGGCCAAGCTCAATCTGTCGCAGCGCCAGGTCCCGATCGTGGTGCGGCTGCAGGACAGTGCGCGCAGCAACCTGCAACTGCTGGAGCGGCTGGCCGTGCCGGGCAGCCACGGCCCGGTGATGCTGGGCCAGGTGGCGGCGCTGGAGATGACGGGCGGCCCGGCGGTGATCGACCGCTACGACCGGGCGCGCAACGTGAACTTCGAGATCGAGTTGTCGGGGCTGCCGCTGGGCGACGTGAAGAAGGCGGTCGATCAGTTGCCCGCCGTCAAGCAATTGCCGCCCGGCGTGAAGATCGTCGAGATTGGTGACGCCGAGGTGATGGGCGAACTGTTTGCCAGCTTCGGACTGGCGATGCTGACCGGCGTACTGTGCATCTACATCGTGCTGGTGCTGCTGTTCAAGGACTTCCTGCACCCGGTCACCATCCTGTGCGCGCTGCCGCTGGCGCTGGGCGGCGCCTTCGTCGGGCTGCTGGTGGCCGACAAGAGCTTTTCCATGCCCTCGCTGATCGGCCTGATCATGCTGATGGGCATCGCCACCAAGAACTCGATCCTGCTGGTCGAATACGCCATCGTCGCGCGGCGCGACCACGGCCTCGGTCGGCTCGAGGCCCTGCTCGACGCCTGCCACAAGCGCGCCCGGCCGATCGTCATGACCACGCTGGCGATGGGCGCTGGCATGATGCCGATCGCCTTGGGCCTGGGGGTGGCCGATGCGAGCTTCCGTTCGCCGATGGCCATTGCGGTGATCGGCGGCCTGATCACGTCCACCGTGCTGAGCCTGTTGGTGGTGCCGGCGGTGTTTACCTATATCGACGATGTCGGCAACGGATGGCGTCGCCTGCTGCACTGGATGCAGCGTCGCTCCCCATCCCACTCCGAAACGCCGCCAGATGTTGGCGTCAACGCTGCAGAGGCGCCGCCTGCGCGGGCCTGACGGTCACCTGGCCTGGGTCGGCCTGTGCAGCGCGCTGGCGCTGTCCAGCGTCGTGGCGCAGGCGAGCGGCGATCCGCTGGCCCTGGCCTGGCATGCAGCGGCGTGGATGCATCACCCCTGGATGCTGTGGACCGCCAGCCTGGCGCACCTCACGCCCGCCCATCTGATGGTGAACCTGGCGGCCCTGCTGGTCATGGCGCTGCTGGGCGGCCTGCTGCGCGCGCGGTGGCCGGCCACGGGCGCAGTGCTGCTGGCCTGGCCCATAGGCACCCTCGCCCTGGCATGGTGGCCGCAGATCGGCTATTACGGTGGCATGTCCGGACTGCTGATGGCCATGCTGGCGGTGTTGTGGGTCGACGCGACATGGCAAGGCAGCTCACGCACGGCCTCGGTCGTCCTGTCAGTCGTGTTGCTGGTCAAGCTGCTGGCCGAGCATGCATGGTCGCAGCCGATCGTGTTCGATCCCGCTTGGGGTTTCAACGTGGTCCAGGCCGCGCACCTGAGCGGCGCCCTGGCCGGCGTGCTGTGTGCCGTGCTGGTACGGGCGGTAATCGCCATCCGGGATTAAGATCGCTGGCATGAATTGGCTGCGTAAACTTCCCGGCTACCGGCGCAGCCCCGCCGGCTTGGAATGGCGGCTGCTGCGCTTGCTGCCTTCGGTCTGGCTGGCCGGCACCGCGCTGCCCGCATTGATGGCGCTGGCCGCGCGCTGGCTGATCAGCGCTGACAATGCCGCAGCGCTGGCGCGGCATATCCAGCGGTTCGACTACATGATGATCGGCCTGGTGATCTTCATCTGGACGCTGGTGCTCACGGTCGCGATCGGCTGCATCATCGTCTGGCTGATGAAAGGCCCGGCCTATGTGGCCGATGGTTTCGAGGTGTCGCACAGCGACGCGCCGCGGCGCTGACGAACGACGACGACGCCAGGTCAGCGTCGCGGAAGTCCCGGCGCATGCCATTGCCTTATTTGGCGAACAATTCGGCGAACGTACGCCACCAGTACTTCGTAGTCTCACACGTCAGCCCGACCAATCGACGCCCCGCACTCGGTCGGTGGCTTGCCCTTCAACCTACGTTGACAGGAATCGGTGTCATCGTATCGTTGCCAAATATATTTATGACCTTGACTGCAACGGTATGGCGAACCAGGCAATCGTAAACATGTTCGTCTGGTCGGGCCATGGTCAGCTCGATTGTTCCGGTTGCCCGATGCGCTCGAGGATCGCGATCGCCAGCGCCCGGAAGTCGCTCCACGCATCCTTCACAGCGTAGGAATGGCTGCCGATCGCGCCGTCAGCGGTCGTCAATTCAAAGATCGGCTTGCGCACCTCTTGCGCCATAAGCACCAGGCTGCGGTAGTGTTTCAGCCGGGCCAGGCAATCGCCGTCGATGGGTTGCATCTTTGTCGGCGCGGCACCCTGGTTCAGCACGCTTTGCTGGTAAGTCAACGGTATCCGGTCCGCCCACTTCTTGTAGGCCTGGACCGGGCGTGACAGGCGTTCGCTGTGTTGCATGAGGATGTAGCCGGCCGGTTGCATCGCGCCTGTGGGAAGGGCAAATGCCGGTGCGGCCCAGTTGTCCACCCGTTTTCCCCAGTCGGCCCGCCAGGCGCGCAAGGTCGGACCGAGATTGCGCAGACCTTGCAACGAGAACAGGTCCGCCGCTAGCGGAATCACCACGTGGTCCGTGCCGATCAGCGCCGAACGGTTGATGGCGCCCAGGTTGGGTCCGACATCTGCAAGAATGATGTCGGCACTGTGCTGCTTGGCGGCCATCTGGGCAATCTGCCAGAACGAGGACAAGATTCGAAACGGCCGATACAGACTGCCGGAACCCAAGGCCTTGGGCCATTCCTGCGACAGGAAATCCTCGAATCCCGCCAAGCCGAGGTCTCCCGGCACCAGGTGCAGGCGCGGGTTGATCCGCTGGGTTTGCGGGGCCAGAATGTCGCCCACCTCCGACAGCGGCCGAACGCATTGGTAGATGGTGCTGTTGCGTTGCGATGTGTCGTCTGGGTCCCACAGAACCTCCAGATCGTCTTCGGAAAGATAGGCTGAGGTGAGATTGGCCTGGGGGTCGAGATCCACCGCGATGACGCGCTTACCCATCTCGGACAACATCCAGGAAAGGTGGAACACCAACGAGGTCTTGCCGACGCCACCCTTGTTGTTGAAAAAGGTCAGGACAGGAACACTCATGCTGGCGATTTCTGGTTGCTCGCGATGATCGCGGCCACAAAGTTCTGCTCGATTTCGAACCGTGCCGGAGGATTTCCGTTTCTTTCCAATGCCTGCTGTGCTATGACAATGCCGGCACCGAAGCGTTGCGCGTAACCCAGCACCTTGAACGCGGCAGCGAGTTGTGGGTTGCGGTAATCGGAGTATCCCGGTTTACCGAAGTTCTGCGCCGTGACGCTGCCGTAGGGCCCACCGGCATTGATGATCTCGATGCGGTCGTTGAACCAGTAGAGCTTTACCGGCGCATTCGTGCCCTCGTAATTGCGGTGGAGCACGGCATTGCGCGCCAATTGCTGCAGGGCGACGATCGGGTAGGGGCTGCGACGCATCTCGCGGTCTTGCGAAGTGAAGTCGACACTGGTGGTCAGATGCGCATTGAGTTTGTCGTCCAGACGCCTGAGCATTGCGCTGATCGTGCCATCAATTTCCGCTTCATCGACAACTGGGTCAGCCAGCGTAGCGCCCTGGATGCGCAGGAACTGGATGTAGCTGCCGGCAATCCAGGTGCGAGGGGTGATGCCCAATACCAGCAGGCCAAGTACGGTTGGTATGGGCTCGTCGGCCGCGGCCACCATGCCACAGGAGGCAAGGCGCTGTTCGTAGCTGCGCTCATTGGCCGCGAGTGCGTCGGGCGCGACGGCGTTTGGAAGGTACTCCTGCTCAAAAATGGCGCGGCTGAGATCGCCCAGCGCACTGGCTGCGACGGGATGGGCCTCGAAATGCAGGTCCTTGAAACGGCGCTTCTCGTTCAGTACGCGTTCATCCTGGGCGCTTGCCAGCCCGCGCCGCGGGCCGATCCGGATCCAGATACGGCCCTCATATCGCACGGGGGGCGCGTCGGCCGGCCAGACCGCCACCACGGCCATGGGCGATCCTTTGAGCATGCGCCGCTCGACCGTGAGGGTCGGGGGCGGCAACGTCTTGCCGTCGGACTTGATGTCCGCAAGCGTCAGCAGCAACTGGTCTGTGACGTCAATATTCGAGGCACTGCCGTCGTCATTGGCCCCGATGATGACGATTCCGGGTTTGCCATGATTGGGCAGGTCATTGGCAAATGCACTTACCGCCTGTCGCACCTTCTCAGGCGCATTGCCCGCCCACGCGCTCTTGCGCTCTACACGATCGGACTCCAGGTCGTCGAGCAACTCCGTCAATGCATGGTCACTGAGTGGGTTCACGATGCGGTCTCCTGGAAATCGGTAAAACTCGTCACCAGGGCGTCAAAGCTTCGAGCATTGCCTGTTGGGCGACCTGCACCATACCGCTGTCGATTTGAATACTTGTCGAGCGCAATTGTATGGGGCTAAACAAGTTTGTCGCAGCCTGAAATTGATCGACTACCGTCGTGCCCTCATTCTCTGGGCGGTCGACACCACAGCCACCTGCGCAGAATTGTTGATCGAACTGGGTACCTGTAGTCTGAGCTCCACCACTATCCGGATGCCCATACCGCGCCGCGAAACCCGAGCATCGGGTTTTCTTCGTGCGGCTCGAAATCGCGCCCGACCTTCAACGCCGCATGTTCATGGCTCTTGAAGTCGGACAGACGCACGATGACCGGGCGCGGAAAAGAAAAGCGCCGCTGCAATCGTGCCGACGTCTTTGGTCACCCGTTCGACAAATTTGCTGCGACCGTCGACGTATCCAGCCGACAAAGCCAGTACGCGCTTGGGCTCGAAGGGTCATGGGCCGAGCGTGGCCCATGGTATAAGTCCCGTCCAACAAGCGCTGTATATCCAGATGCCACCCGTCTCTGCACATGCCATCGATCGGGGACCTGTTGCGGCGCGCGGCGCGCGCGGCGACTCCGCCATGTGGTTGCGCCTGTTCCGGCATATCGGAAGCCGGGGCAGCCTGCAGGCTCGCATCCGGGACATGTTCACGCATGCGATTCACGAGGGCCTGCTGCAACCGGGTGCCGCGTTACCCTCGACGCGCTTGCTGGCCCTCGAACTCGGCGTTTCGCGCATCACCGTGACCCGGGCCCTCGAATACCTGTGTGACAGCGGTCTGACCGAATCGCGGTCCCGCAGTGGTCACTATGTGTGCCACAACGCATTGCGTAGCAAGGTCGTCGTGGCGACGGCTCAGCACGCCGCGCCGCCGTCAGGGCGCGTTCCCGCGTGGGATGCGCGGCTCAAGCTGCGCCCGTCGGCCCAGATCAACATCCGCAAGCCGGCACATTGGCAACAGCTGCCCTACCCGTTCATCTACGGTCAATTCGACGCCACGCTATTTCCGTTGGCACAATGGCGCGAATGTGCGATGGAGACCATGCATGTGGCCTCGATCCGCAGTTGGGCACCGGACCATATCGACCGTGACCACGAGCCCCTGATCGAGCAGATCCAGCAGCGGCTGCTGCCGGCGCGCGGCATCTGGGCGCGGCGCGACGAAATCCTGGTCACCGCTGGCGCGCAGCAGGCCACATTCCTGCTCACCCAACTGCTGGTGGGGGCACGCACGGTCGTCGGTATCGAGGACCCCGGTTATCCGGACGCGCGCAACAATTTTCTGCTGCGCACGTCGCAGGTGCGCCGATTGCCGGTGGACGCGCAAGGCGTGATTGTTGACGCAGCTCTGGCCCGCTGCCGGTATGTGTATGTGACACCCAGCCACCAGTGCCCGACCACCGTCACCATGTCGCTGGCCCGGCGCCAACAATTGCTGGAGCATGCCGATCGGCACGACGTGGTGGTGATCGAGGACGACCATGAAAGCGAGCTCAATTTCTCCAGCCAACCCACGGCCGCGCTCAAGAGCCTGGACTCCAGCGAGCGCGTCATCTATATCGGCAGCCTGTCCAAGACCCTGGCGCACGGGCTGCGCATCGGCTACCTGGTCGCGCCGGCCCCGTTGATCACCGAGCTGCGGGCACTGCGCCGGCTCATGCTGCGCCATCCCGCAACCAACAACGAGCACACCGCGGCCCGGTTCATCGCGCACGGATTCCATGAGACCTTCATGCGCCGGCTCAATGCGGCCTATCGTGAGCGCGCCGACATCCTGCAGCAGGCGCTGGACAAGCATCTGCCCCAGGCACACTACCGCCACGCCATGGGTGGCTCCGCACTGTGGGTGGCACTGCCCGAGCGGGCCGACACGCTCGAACTGGCGCAGCGCGCATTGCAACAAGGGATCGTGATCGAACCCGGCGCCGTTTTTTTTGGCGGGCCGAAACCCCCGTCCCACCACATGCGTTTGGGTTACTCGTCGATCGCCGCCAGCCGCATTGCGCAAGGGGTTGCCGAATTGGCAGAACTGATCGGACGCTGAGTGCCCACCCTGCGACAGAACCTAGAGTTTGCCCTGAAACCAGTTTTGGCTCACGAACGGCGCATCGTGCTGGTAGGCCTCGCCGACACGCGGCGTGATGACCTGCACGCCCTGAGCCTTGGCGGCGGCCAGCGTGCGCACGATGGGCTCGTCCCAAGCATGGTAGGACATGTTGAAAGTGCCCCAGTGCACCGGCAGCAGGACGCGTGCGCCCAGGTCGAGGTGCGATTGCACTGCGGACTCCGGGTCCATATGGATGTCGAGCCAGCTGTTGCCATAGGCGCCAACCTTCATCAACGCCAGATCGGGCGCGCCCAGCCGCTTGCGGACTTCGCTGAAATGGGGTCCGTAGCCGGTATCGCCGCTGTAATAGACCGCGTAGCCCGCGCCCTTGAGCATCCATGACGTCCACAGCGTCGAGTCGTCCATGCTCTTGCGGCCGGAATAGTGGCGCGCCGGTGTCGCACTAATCTCCACGCCCTTGAAACTGCGCTTCTCCCACCAGTCCATTTCGTGGATCTGCAACAGCGGAACGCTCCAGCGCTGCAGGTGTGCGCCGATGCCCAGCCCGACAAAAAAATGCGTGCCGCCACGCGCCAGTTGCAACACCGTGTCGCGGTCCAGGTGATCGTAGTGGTCGTGCGAGATCACCGCCGCGTCGATGCCCTGCAGCCGCGCCAGCTCGATCGGCGGGGGGTGCATGCGTTCGGGTCCGACAAACTGGAACGGCGACGCGCGCTGCGACAACACCGGGTCGGTCATGATGCGCACCCCGTCGATCTCGACCAGCACCGTCGAATGGCCGAACCAGATCGCGCGCAAGCCCGCCAGCGGCGGCAGGTTCAGGCTGCGTGGCAGCACGGGAATCGTGAATCCAGGCTCGCGCTGCTGGCCACCGGAATAGTCGCGGATGTTCTGCACCAGCGCCAGTTTGCTGCGGTAGGGCGGCGTGTTCTCGAACTTTCCATCGACATACTGCGGCGACGCACGCATGCGGGCGAGCCGCTCGCCCTCCATCAAGCCGCCGAAGGTCGGCAGGCCCAGCACCTGCACGACGGCCATGGCCAGAAACGCCGCCAACAGCAGTACCACCAGCAAGAACTTGGAACGACGCGACATGGCATTTTTTCTTTCGCCCGATTCTGGCAGATGCCCGCCAGGTGAGGCAAAGGCAACCTGCCACGCCACTGTCATCTCACGCAACGATGCTTGTGTTCCCGACTTACATCTGCTGTTTCACCTTCTTCATGACAATCCCATCCTTGACCCCACACGCCGTATTCAACGACGAGGACTCCAACCGATCCGAAAACCCGCCTATCGAGACGGTCATCGCGCACCGGCTCAACCGACGGGCACTGCTGCGCGCCGGCGCCGGTGCGGCGGCCGGCGCAGCTTTCGGCGGCCTGGCATTGACCGGCTGTGCCAGCCCCGGCGCATCCGCCGACGGCGCGGCGCAGAGCCCCGTCACCCGCCTTGGTTTCACAGCGGTCGGCAAGAGCCTGGCCGATGCGGTGCAGGTGCCTGTCGGTTACCGCGCCGACGTGTTGTATGCGCTGGGCGACCCGATCCACCCTGGCGCGTCGGCGTTCCGCAATGACGGCCTGGATGCCGACTTCGACAAACGGGCTGGCGACCACCATGACGGCATGGAATGGTTCGGGCTCGACGCCAGCAGCAAACCGTCCACCTCTCATACCAGCCGCGGCCTGCTCGCGATGAACCACGAGGCGACAACCGATGAAAAACTGTCGTCGTTCTTCCTGCATGCCGACGGTGGCGGATCGACGCTGCCGCGCAAGCCGGCCGAGGTCGACAAGGAACTGATGATCCACGGCCTGTCGGTGGTCGAGGTAGTGGCCGGCGCCAGCACCTGGTCCTACAAGAACGGCTCCGCCTTCAATCGGCGTGTCACGACGATGACGCCGGCCGCGATCCACGGTCCCGCGCGCGGCAGCGCGCACCTGGTGACCCGCTACAGCCCGGACGCGACCCGCACCCGCGGCACGCTGAACAACTGCGGCACCGGCAAGACGCCCTGGGGCACCTTCGTGTCGGGCGAGGAAAACTGGTTTGGCTATTTCCATCGCAACGACAAGGACGATGAGCGCCGCGGCAAACAGGACCCGGCCATCGTTGCGCTCGAGCGTTACGGCCGCAAGGCTGGCGCGGCCAGCCGGCATGGCTGGGAGAGCGCAGGCCCCGAAGACATGTATGCCCGTTGGTACAACGGAGTGGTGGGCGCGTCGGCACGCGACGATTACCGCAATGAAATGAACAACTTCGGCTACATCGTCGAGCTCGATCCGTACGACGGCGCGCAGGCACTGCGCAAACGCTCCGCACTGGGCCGCATGGCCCACGAGAGCGCCACCTTCGCCAAGCCTGTCCTCGGCCAGCCGGTGGTGGCCTACATGGGTGACGACTCGCGCGGTGAATACATCTACAAGTTCGTCTCTGGCGCGCGCTGGGACGCACGCGATGCGCAGGCGGCGAACCGGATCGCGGTCGGTGACAAGTACCTGGACAAGGGCACGCTGTACGTGGCCAAGTTCAAGGAAGACGGCAGCGGCGAGTGGCTGGAGTTGTCGATGAACAACCCGATCGTGGCCGCCAATCCCGATTTCCCGTTCACCTCGGACGCCGACATCGCCATCTTCACCCGGCTCGCCGCAGACGCGGTGGGCGCCACCCGCATGGACCGTCCGGAATGGGGCGGTGTCAACCCGCGCAACGGCGAGGTCTACTTCACGCTCACCAACAACAGCAACCGCAGTCTGGACGGCGCGATGGCCGCCGACGCCGCCAACCCGCGCGTGTATGCGGACCAGAAAGGCAGCAGGACCAACAATGGCAATGTCAACGGCCATATCGTGCGCATGGCCGAGGCCCACGCGGCCGACACCCGGTTCCGCTGGGACATCTACCTGTTCGCATCCGAGGCCGGCGCCGACAAAGGCTCGGTCAACCTGTCCAACCTGGACGCAACGAACGACCTGTCATCCCCCGACGGCCTGGTATTTAGCCCCGCCACCGGCATCTGCTGGATCCAGACCGACGATGGCGCCTACACCGATGTCACCAACTGCATGCTGATGGCCGCGATTCCCGGACAGGTCGGCGACGGCGGCCGCAAGTCGTTGACCTACAAACGCTCCGATGGCAGCGAAAAGCGGGTCGACACCCACGCCGGCAAGGCCCAGACCGAGGCCACGTTCAAGCGTTTCCTGGTCGGTCCCAAGGGCGCGGAGATCACCGGCTGGTGCGAAAGCTCGGACGGCCGCGCCATATTCGTCAACATCCAGCACCCGGGCGAGAACACGAAGATGGCCGACGTTCGCGACCCGGCGAAATACGAAAGCCAGTGGCCGGCCAATGCCGGTTACGGTGCCGGCAAACGTCCGCGCTCGGCAACCATCGTCATTACCAAGCTGGACGGCGGACGTATCGGCACCTGAGCTGCGGGCCGGGCGATGGCGGTTATGTGGACACCCGTTGCCAGACCGGCGGCGGGCAGTCGCACGCTGGCGCATCGTGTGGATGGCGTCGTCCGTCGTCAGGTTACGCCGTCGAACAGGCCGGGCCCGCCAAACTGCGCGCCTTCGATCTCCAGCAGCCGCAGTTTGGTGAGCACACCGCCACTGGCCGAAAACCCGCCCGCCTTGCCCGCAGCAGCCAGGATGCGATGGCATGGCACGACCGGTGCAAACGGGTTGTGCCCCAGCGCCTGACCGACAGCACGGGCCGCACCCGGTTCGCCGAGCCGCCTCGCCATCTCGCCATAGGTCATGGTGGTACCGGGCGACATGTTGCGGGCCAGCGGCGCTTGGCGCAGTGGTGTGGATGACAGGACAATCGGACCTTTTGCACCGCCGCGGCACCGATGAAGATCCGATCCATCCATGCATTTGCGATTGCCAGCGATCTGATGGGCGGGCCGCCCACGACGGCTGAGCGTCGCCCGGCCTGGATCACCGATGCCGAGGTTGCCAGCCCGATGTCGCATTTCCCGCGTTTCAAGCGCCTGCGTTCGACCTGGCGACCGCGCTGGCCTTCGGTGGCCGGCCTGATCACGGCCGACGACGGCCAGTGGGGCCTGGGCATGACGCGTTACGGCTCGCCGGTCATCGACATCATCAACCAGCACCTGGCGCCGCTGCTGGTCGGCGAAACCTGCACCACGATCGACACCCTGTGGGACATGATGCAGGCGATGACCTCGCCGTATGCCGGTGGCCTGGCCTCGTATGCCATCAGTGCCATCGACCTGGCCTTGTGGGACCTCAAGGGCAAGATGCTGGCCAGCCGGTCTATGAGCTGCTCGGCGGGCCGGCGCGCACCGACATTGCCTGTTATGCCACCGGCAATGACACCGACTGGATCCTCGAGCTGGGGTTCCAGGCCACCAAGATCGCGTGCCCCCATGGGCCGGCCGATGGCGCCCAGGCATGGACGCCAACGAAGCGTTCGTGCAACAGACGCGACAGATGATCGGCAACGAGCGCGATCTGATGGTCGACTGCTGGATGGCGTTCGATCTGGACTACGCGGTCGCCTATGCCCGGCGCATGCTGGCGTACCGCTTGCGCTGGATCGAGGATTGCCTGATGCCCGACGATCTGGACGGGGTCCGCGCATTGCGCGAGCGACTGCCCGGCCACGGCCTGGCCGGCGGCGAACACTGGTACACGCCGGCGCCATTCGCCAGTGCGGCCGGGGCACGCAGCCTGGACGTGTTCCAGCCCGACATCGGGTGGGCCTGCGGCCTGACCGGATGCCTGAAGATTGCGCGGATCGCCAACGACGCGGGTATCCCGGTGATGCTGCATGCCGGCATGAACACGGCCTATGGTCAGCATTTCAGTCTGGCCGTGCCCAATGCCACGATGGGCGAATATTTCGTCGGCTCGGCGCCCGGCGTGCCGCTGGCCGAGGTGCGTCTGACACCGGGCACGGCGGTTCCGCACGGCGGCCGGCTGACACCGTCCGGCGAACCTGGATTCGGATTGGCACTGACACTCGATCAGGTGCACGCCCTGGCCGTCTGACCCAGGCGCCGGCACGCGCCGGGGTTCAGGACTTGCGGTGCGCCGCGATGCACGGCCAGTCCAGTAGCGCACCCAGACCAGGCGCGTCGGGCAACTGAGCACGTCCATCAGGACCGACACGCAGGTACTCACGCAGGCCATTACACTGGTTCACCGTCGTAGTTCGAGGTCACCCAGGAAGACCGACCTAATCACCGTTGATCCGGAAATTCACAGTGGAACTCCTTTGTTCGCGGGTACGCGAGTCCCCATCACGACTCTTTTCGACCACCTTGAAGCGGGCGATTTGCTCGACGTTTTTCTGGATGACTTCCCGTCTGTGAGTCGTCAGCTCGCCGTTGCTGTCCTTGAGGAAGCTCGCGCGGCGTTGGTACCAGATGCGCATCCTGCTTGACGAGGATTTGCCTCGGCGCCTTGGAGCATTGCTTGTGGGTCACGAGGCTGAGACCGTTCCAATGAATGGGTGGTCTGGCGTCAAGAACGGGAAGCTGCTCGCGCTTGCCGCAACCAAATTCGATGTCTTCCTGACCATGGACGGGAACCTCTAGTTTCAGCAAAACCTGACCACGCTGCCGATTGCGGTTCTTGTTGTCGAGGCGACCAGCGACCGCCTCGAGCAGTCAGCGCAATACAGGCCGCGATGGCGGTTGTAGGACGATTGTGTATCCGTGTGCAAGGAAACGACCCTTGTGCAACAAGTCACGGGATGCAGGCAGCTGATGGGACTAGCATGACAACGGATGGCTATACATGGCTTCGGCTGTATCGCCGCCTGGAGTCCGGCAGTGGACTCCAGCTTCTTTCATTCTGCTGACCTGGGAGCACAATCATGTTCAATCACGGATCCTTATTGCCATTGGGCGTCATCACACTGGGACTGCTTCTTTCGGGATCTGCCGTTCTGGCGCAGACCGCAGGCACGCAGGTGCAGGCGCCGACCGTGCAAGCCGCCAATACGGCGGCGGCAACTCGCGCGGCCGGCATAGCCGCGCAATACGGCAGCTCGGTAGGTTCCCCTGAAGAAGCCGGCACATTGATCGACGGCATGCGTACCGGCAAGGACGTCACCGTCGGCGATGTCACCGTCTCCGGTTCGGGCAAGACGATGGGTTGGGGCAACGTCGACATAGCCATGGCGATGGCCAGGTCCCAGATCGCCGCCGACGCGACATCGAAAGACTTTCTCTCCGCGCTCGATCAGGTCATGGACATGCGCTCCAGCGGCAAGGGCTGGGGCGAAATCGCCAAGGACCTGGGCGTGAATCTGGGCCAGGTCATGGGTGCCGCCAAGACGGGCCAATCGAAGCAGGCGACGGTTGCGACGGCCTCGTCCCGCTCTGTCGCTGCCAAGGCGGCTGGTCATTCGGCAGACAAGGGCCAGAACCGGGGCATTGGCGGCCAAACCTCTGGCCATGGTGCAGCAGGCAACGGCGGCAATGGAAACAGCGGCAATGGGAGTGGCAATGGGGGTGGCAATGGCAATGGCAATGGCAATGGCAACGGCGGCGGTGGAGGTAACGGTGGTGGTGGTGGTGGTGGCGGTGGCGGAAAAGGCGGATGAAACCCGTCGCTTCGAAGCTGGCCTCGATCGCCAGCCGCATGCGATCTCATAGTCGTTCAGGAGAAATCCGATGAAAAATTTGAAATCCTTGTCCACTCGACCGATGGCCGTGCTGCTCGCACTGGCGCTGTCATGCGGCACCGCCCTGGCCACCAAGCCCGATGGCGAGAACCATGGCAGGAGCAAGAAAACCAAGCACAGTCAGGTCGTGCGGGCGCCGGTGCCGGTCGGGGCGTATTTCGTCGCCAGCCAGCGCTCCGAGGTCGTTCACTATTACGGCCAGCAACGTGAAGCCGGGCGCTGCCCGCCGGGGCTGGCCAAGAAGAACAACGGCTGCATGCCGCCGGGGCAGGCCAAGAAGTGGACGCTGGGACACGCCTTGCCGGGATCGGTGGTGTCATATTCCGTGCCGCAGGCGGTGATCGTCAAGCTCGGGCCGCCGCCGGCGGGTCATCGGTATGTACGTGTCGCCAACGACCTGCTGCTGATCGCTATCGGAACGCAGCTGGTGGTCGATGCCATCGAGGATTTGATGGCGCTCTGACGGTCCGCGGTGTTGCAGCAGCGTCCGTCCAGACACCGACGTGCCCATCGCGGGGTCGGCCATGCCCGGCGACTGCGGTCTCCAGGCTCGGTGCCTGGGCGCGAACCTGCGCTTGACCAGCTCCATCGGCATCAGCATGAGCAGGCCCAGGCCCAAGGCGGCCAGCCAGGCGGGCATCGACAGCGGTGCAAAGCGCTGCGCAAGCGCCAGCGGCGGCACGGCGGCGGCCAGCAACAAGGCCAGTAGCGTACCGGCCATAATCCAGCCGGTCACCAGCGGCAGCCGCGAGAACATCGCGCGCCAGCCGGTACGCAGCGAGCGGCTGGGCAGGATCAGCCTCGCGTTGGCGCTGACCAGCGCCACGAACACCGCGGTGCGCGCCTGATCGGCCGGCCACGCCTGCGCCAGCAGCGTGCAATACACGGATCAGGCGATCAGGACCAGATGGGCAGGTTTTGCGCCTATGACCTGGGCTGGAGGCCTTGGGGTTGGATAACCCGGCCGGGACATGATGCGAACCACACCATTCTGGGTGATGGGGCAAGACGCCCACCCATGGGCGGCTTGCCGTTCCATCCAATCCATCGCCCGACCATGCATGGCATGCCCGGCATCCAGCAAGGCGATTTCGATCTGGGACGCCCGACGCGGGCGCGCCTGGCCGCGCTGGCGCAGGCACTGTGCGGCACCGTGTTCCTGAAGCTGCGCAGCGGCGTCGAATCGGTCTGCCTGGCCCGGCACGATGGCGCAGGCCCGGTGCCTTCGCTGATGCTCGAGGTCGGCGGACGGCGGCCGCTGCGGCGCTCACGGCCACTGGGTTATGCGTCGAACCTGGGCGACATCGCCGCCGGCATCAACGCCATCGGTGTACCGCTGTCGACTCCGGCCGGCACTCCGGTGGCGTCGCTGACACTGGCACTGGCCGGCGCGCCGTTGTCGCAACCGCAGGCCGACACGCTGGCGGCGCGCCTGCATACCGAGGCCGAGGCCCTCGCGCCGCTGCTGGTCCCGCTGCGGTTGGGTCAGACGGATTGATCACATTTCCAGCCTCTCGTATGCCTCGTAGGCGCAGCAATAGAGCATTGCGGCCGGCCGAAGGGCTTCGGTCAGCAAGGGTGGCTAACGGGTGTTGATCCACCCCTTCCGCGAAGGCAATGGCCGTTGTGCGCGCCTGCTGGGCTGGCTCATGGCCTTGCAGGCCGGCTGTTCGCCGCTGGATTTTTCGCCCATGTCCGGGCGCGGCAAGCCGATGTATTTCGCGGCGATCCAGGCAGCGCTGGCGCATGACCATGCGCCACTGGAGTGCTGCTTCAGCCGCCTGTTGGTACGGACTTCTTCGCGCGTAAGCGTGCCGGGCGCGTGACCGTGAAAGTCTCCTTCGTGCGGAACGGCATGACAATGCCTTCGACGGCAGAGGAACTGGCCGCGAATTGCTGCGGCCAATGCAAGACACACCCATTGATAGCCCACAACAGGAGAGAGCCCATGGCCAACGACACACCCCAGGAACTGCTCACGGAACAACGCGGCCCGGTCTTGTGGTTGACGATCAACCGCGAGGAACGACGCAACGCCATCAGCCCGGGCGTGCTCGCGGGCCTGGGCGAGGCGATGACGCGGGCCAACCAGGACCGCTCGGTGCGCGCGATCGTCATCACCGGTAGCGGTGAGCGCGCGTTCTGCGCCGGCGCCGACCTGCAAAGCGGCACTGCGTTCAAGTTCGATTACTCCGAACCGCACGCAGGGTTCGCCAACCTGTTCCGCCAGGCGCGCCAGTCCGCCGTGCCGCTGATCGCGCGGGTCAACGGCGCCTGCATGGCCGGCGGCATGGGTGTGATGGGCATGTGCCATCTGGCGCTGGCCACGCCCAAGGCGATCTTCGGGCTGCCCGAGGTGAAGGTCGGCCTGTTCCCGGCTCAGGTGCTCAGCGTGCTGGACAAGCTGCTGCCGCGGCGCGTACTGGCCGAGATGTGCATCACGGGTGAACCGATCAGCGCAGCGCAGGCGCTGGAATACGGGCTGGTCAACTACGTACGGGAAGATCTGGATGCCGGCGTCGACTGGCTGCTGGGTCGGCTGCTCGACAAGTCGCCGGCGGCGATCCGGCGCGGCCTATACACGATGACGGCAATCGAGAAGATGGCCTTCGAGGAATCGATGTCGTTCACCGAAAGCCAGATCGCTTTGTTTGCGCTGACCGAAGACGCCACCGAAGGCCAGCTAGCGTTTCGCGAGAAACGCAAACCGAACTGGACCGGAAAATGAGCCCGCGCACGGTCGCTCCGACCTGGTTCCGCGCGCCGGTGCGCAGCCCGGCGGATGGCACATGACCCCGCCGGAAAAAACCGTACGCATCGGCGGCGCCTCGGGATTCTGGGGCGACAGCAGTGTCGGCGCGCCCCAGCTGGTATCGAGCGGACAGATCGATTACCTGGTATTTGATTACCTGGCCGAACTGACAATGTCGATCCTGGCCGGGGCACGGCTGAAAAAGCCCGAGCTCGGTTACGCCACCGACTTCGTGACGGTGGCCATGAAAGCCGTACTGCAGGATGTGGTGGCCAAGGGCATCCGGGTCGTCAGCAATGCCGGCGGTGTGAACCCGCAGGGCTGCGCCGCCGCGCTGGCCGCGCTCGCGGCCGAACTCGGCGTCGATCTGACAATCGCGGTGGTCAGCGGCGACGACGTATTGCCGTTGCTGCCCAAGCTGCGCGAGGCGCCGGTGCCGGTGCGCGAATTGCAGAGCGGCGCGCCCATGCCCAAACAGGTACTGACCGCCAATGCCTACCTCGGCGCCTTGCCGATCAAGGCCGCGCTAGACGCCGGCGCGCAGGTCGTCATCACCGGGCGCTGCGTCGATTCCGCGGTCACGCTGGGCGTGCTGATGCATGCGTTCGGCTGGGCGCACGATGACTACGACCGGCTCGCCGCCGGCAGCCTGGCCGGCCATATCCTGGAGTGCGGCTGCCAGGCCACTGGCGGCCTGTTCACCGACTGGGACACGGTGCCGGATTGGCCACACATCGGCTATCCCATCGCCGAATGCCGCGCCGATGGCGTTTTTGTCTGTACCAAGCCCGATGGCACCGGCGGGCTCGTCAGCCCGGCCGTCGTCTCGGAGCAGTTGCTGTACGAGATCGGCGACCCCGCGCGCTACATCCTGCCCGACGTGGTGTGCGACTTCACCCAGGTCACGTTGCACCAGCTGGCGCCGAACCGGGTCGAGGTGCGTGGTGCGCGCGGCCTGCCACCGACCGACAGCTACAAGGTCTGCGCCACGTATATGGATGGCTTCAAGATCGCAGCCCAATTGACCATCGTCGGCATCGACGCCGTGGCCAAGGCGCAACGCACCGGTGAGGCGATCGTTCAGCGCAGCTCGGAGCTGCTGCACAAGGCCGGCCTGGCGCCATACACCGCGACCCGCATCGAGGTGCTCGGCGCCGAATCGTGCTACGGCCCGCATGCACGGGCGCAGGGCGCGCGCGAGGCCGTCCTGCGCCTGGCCGCAACCCATGCCCGCAAGGAAGCGCTGGACTTGCTGGCGCGCGAGGTCGCACCCGCCGGCACATCCTGGTCGCCCGGCACGACCGGCGCAGGCGGCGGCCGGGCATCGGCCTCGGCGTCGATCCGGCAATATGCGTTCCTGTTGGCCAAGGCCAGTGTCCCGGCGCAGGTCGATGTCCAAGGCCAGGTGCTGACAATTGCGCAAGCGCCCGGACAGGCTGAACAGCGCGCCGCGCCGTCGGCGACCACTGCTGCGCCGGTGCCGCTTGCACCGGCCGGCGACTCGGTGACCGTGCCGCTGGTGCAACTGGCCTGGGCACGCAGTGGCGACAAGGGCGATACCTCCAATATCGGTGTCATCGCCCGCTCGCCATTGCTGGTGGCGCTGCTGCGCGAACAACTCAGCGCAGCCGCGGTCGCCACCTATCTGGCGCATCTGGTCAAGGGCCCGGTCACCCGTTTCGATGTGCCCGGCATCCATGCATTCAATTTTGTCTGCGAGCAGGCGCTGGACGGCGGTGGCATGGCCTCGATGCGCAATGACCCGCTGGGCAAGGGCATGGCCCAGATCCTGCTGTCGATGCCGATGCAGGTGCCTGTGGCGCTGTTGGACGGGTTGAAACCACCGACCCACTGAACTGGCGGCTATCCGAGCGGCGGGTGGCGCATCCTGTCCCTTTGGCGGCGCGCCGGTTTGCATCGGCCGTTAGCATAGGCCATGCAGAACTCCTTGCCCGCTCTGCTGCAACGCAGCAACTTCGCAGCGCTGGTGCTGGTCAACATGGGCGTGGGCACGCACGCCATCGTCTGGTTCATGGTCGTCACGGCCATGCCCAGCGTGGTCGACGACCTGCGCGCCGAACCCTACCTGAGCTGGGCCACCAGCGTCTACCTGGTGTCGACAATCCTGGGCGGCGCGTCGATGGCGCTGCTCAAGGCACGGCTCGGGGCACGCGTAGCGCTGGTGCTGGCCGGCAGTGTGGTGACCGCCGGCGGAATGCTGGCCGCGGCCGCGCCGGGCATCGCGCTGGTGTTGCTCGGGCGGGTGTTGCAGGGCGTGGGCGAAGGCGTGCTGGTGGCGCTGAGTTATGCACTGGTGCGCGAGTTGTTCGACATCCGGCTGCTGCCGCGGGTGTTCGGCATCCAGGCGGTGACCTGGGCTTTCGCGATCGTCCTGGGTCCGATGGCCGGTGGTTTGCTGACCGAAACCTGGTCCTGGCGGGCCGCATTTGTCGGAACCGCCGTACTGCCATTGCCGATGCTGGTGCTGGCACGTTGGGTGTTGCCAGACAAACATGTGCGCCAGCCTGGTCCGGCTGTCGTGCCCGGCCTGCGGCTCTTGCTGCTGGCGCTCGGCGTGATGGCGGTCGCCGTCGCCAATCGACTCCCGGCATTGGGCTGGGGTGTTGCGCTGGTGCTGCTGGGATTTTGCCTGATCGCCTGGGTGCTGCGGCTGGACCGGCGCAGTGCCCGGCATATCTTCCCGACCGTGTTTCCCGGCCTGGGTCACCCGGTAGCCCTGGGACTATGGGTGCTGCTGCTGATGCCGATGGCGCAGATGGGTATCTCCGTCTACACACCCTTCCTGCTGCAGTTCCACCGCGGCCTGGGCCCGACGATGGCGGGCTACATGGGTGCCGTGCACGCGGTGGCCTGGTCGCTCGCGGCCGTGTTGGTCGCGCCACTGTCGACAACCGGACAAGCGCGCTGCATCGTGGCCGGGCCGCTGCTGCTGGCGCTCGGTCTGGCCGGCCTGGCATGGGCCCTGCCCGCGCAGCCACTGGCCTGGGTGGTGGTTGCGCTGCTACTGATCGGCAGCGGATTTGGTGTTTCCTATGCCTTTTTGAACCAACGGGTGATGGCCGCTGCGCAAAAAGGGCAGGAGGATGCCACCGCCGGTTCGGCGCCGACGCTTGGCTCGCTGGGTGGCGCGGTTGGCGCCGCGATCGCCGGCCTGGTGGCCCAGGCGGTGGGGTTGGTGCAACCCCTGCAGCCGGAAAAAGTGGCACAGGCCACCTGGCTGCTGGCCGGCGGCGGGGCGGCGCTCGCGCTGATCGTGGCCCTGCTGGCACGGCGCCTGTTGCGGGCGGCGCACTGACGGGTCCGATACTCGCTCGCGTATCGACTCAATGATCCGCATCGCCTGGCACAAGACTACGGTGCCCTATGCAGGCGCGGTGCCGACAACTGGTCCAGGGTGTCGGCAATCGAGGTATCGAGGTCGCGCCAGCGGCCCGCGAAACGGTGCACGATCAAGGCCGCCTGCAAGGCCTTGAGGTCCTTCAGACTGGGCGCGACCTTGACCTGCGCAACGGCCGCAGAAACGTTGCCGCCACGGGCGAGCGCGAGCACTTTTTCCGACCAGGGGTTGCTGCGTGTCATGGGCTTGTTCTTGCCGGGTTGTGAACGCCCACTGTAACGGGCGCTACCATCTGCCATGAAGAAAACTTTTGCATTGGCCGCCGCAGGCAAACACCCGGACCGGATTCTGGACGCGGTTAAACACTCTATCCGCAAGTATGTGCGCCGGGAACGCGCGCGTGATTTGCCCGAAGGTGTGGATTTCCTGGACTTCGATTGCCGCTTTGGTCTGGCCTCGGACAGCGCGGAACCGTCCCATCTGTCGCTGTTGAACAAGCTGATCGACGAGGCCGCGCGCGCGGGAGCGTCCAGCGTATACGTGGAGATCCTGGCCAAACCCGGCCATCGGACGAAACGACCCCCGACGGATGCGACGGCGCCGGCCGATCCGGCGCCGCCAGCCAACGCGGACGAATCGGCCGCCGGCGGACCAAACCGCGACGCGTAACGGCCGCCTTAGTTGTGCGGCCCGGTCTCGTCCACACCGGACCGGCCTTGTGCTGCCGCCTGGGCCCGCAGCTTGTCCTTCTTGCTGGGGCGCTTGCCCTTGATACCGCCCGTGCCCGGCACGCTGGCTAGTTCGGGCGGTGACGCGAACTCGGTCGGCTCGAAACCCGCCACCACCTCGCGCGCCAAGGCCATGCCCTGGCGCTTCTCGATCAGGCGCATGTGCGGCTCGGTCGCGCCGCTGACAAAACTCAGCGCCAGGCCGCTGGCGCCGGCACGCCCGGTGCGGCCGATCCGGTGCACATAGTCGACGGCCGACCGCGGCAAGTCGAAATTGACAACCACCGGCAGCTGCGCAATGTCCAGCCCGCGGGCCGCCAGATCGGTCGTCACGACCACGTCCCACCGGCCCTTGCGCAATTCGTCGATCACCTGGGTACGCGCGCCCTGGGCAAGACCACCGTGAAACGGCGTCGCATAGACCCCCTGGGCATAGAGCTTGGCGGCCACGGCTTCGGCCGCATGCTGGGTCGCAACGAACACCAGCGCACGCTTGCAGCCCTGCTCCTGCATCAGGTGGCGCAGCAGCGCCGTGCGCCGCGGCGGGTCCACCACTACCACTCGCTGCACGATGTCCGGGGCCGTTTGCGGGCCGTCGGCGATACGAACCCGCGCCGGCGCATGCAGCAACTGATCGGCCAGCACCTGCACCGCAGGCGGCATGGTGGCCGAGAACAGCAGGGTCTGGCGCCGCGGCGGCAGCAGGGCGAGCACCCGCGCCAGCTCGTCGGCAAATCCGGCATCCAGCAGACGATCTGCCTCATCGAGCACCAGCAATTCCAGCATCGACAGGCTGACCGCATGACTCGACACCAGGTCCAGCAGGCGGCCCGGCGTGGCCACCAGCACATCGGCGCCACCACGCAGGCGAATCATTTGCGGGTTCGCCGACACCCCCCCGAACACGATCGCCACCTTGGGCGGGTCGGACAGGAAGCGCGCCAGCTCGCGCACCACCGCACCCACCTGCATTGCCAGTTCGCGCGTCGGCAGCAACACCAGGGCCTTGACAGGGCGTGGTGATTGCCGTTTGCCGGCCTGCACATGCTGGAGCATTGGCAGCACGAAGGCAGCGGTCTTGCCTGAACCAGTCTGCGCAACCGCGAGCACGTCCGAGCCACCCAATGCGGCCGGAATCACCAGGGCCTGCACCGGCGTGGGTTGCAGATAGCCCGAGCCGGCAGCGGCGCGCTGCAATGTCGGCAGCAGGGCGAATGAAGAAAAGCTGATAAGAGGACCTTTGCGCGGCACGCCGCACCTTGCCCACGGGGAGTGATCCCGCGGCGTTGGACGCATCCAGGGGAATGGGGTCAGCCAGTGTAACGGCGCCAGACGTCCGCGACGCGGGAGTCGGACATCCTGGGCACGGGCCTGGTCAACCAGGCCACCGACGTCGGGCACCGCTTCGCCAGTGTGCACAGGGGCTGGGTCTGCATGCAGGAAACCTGTTCGCGCCCCGACGCACAAAAGCGCTGCCGGCCGCGCGCGTGACGACCTAGAAATGGCGCAGGTTCTTCTCGCGTGAGAACGACAGGTCCATCGAGGTTGCACGCAAACGGCCAGCCAGGAAATGGGCCAGGGCACGGTAGAAGCGCACGGCGGTCGCCGGGTGTTTGTCCAGATGGGCCTGCAGCACGTCATAGCTTAGTTCGAGCAACTCCGATCGCTCAAGGGCCACGGCCGAGGCCGAACGCGGTTCGTCGTTGACAAAGGGCATTTCGCCAAAATGGGCGCCACCACCCAGTTGCACCAGATCGACATCGTCCTTCTTTCCAGAGCGGCGAATGTGCACGGTGCCGTGCCGGATCACGAACAGCGAATGAGCCTTGTCGCCCTCGCCGAAAATCACTTCATCCCGGTTAAACGTCTTGACCAAGCCCTTGGCGCTCAGTTCGTTCAACTCTTTGGGCAAAAATTCCTTGAAAAGATAAATGTCCTTCAGCAACTGAATGCCCATGGAACCTCCGAAGATGTCTTGACGATCGATGCCGGTTGCACCGATGCTGCTGTGACTCTAACCGATTGCGACCAACCGCCAGCAGGGCCGCTTTGGGGGGTCACGCGTCGATGGATCGGACTGCGATAGTTTGCCGGCCCTGGCCGCCTTTTGCATGCGGCATGCAAAAGGCGGCCACACAGCCACTACCCTGGCCTGCCCGGTGTGGCTTAATACCGGGTTGATCCAATTTTCTCGGAGTTTTCCATGGCCAAAGAATTTCGCACCGAAGCCGACCGCGTCGCCACCCCCCGCCCGGTCATGACCAAGGGCTTCTCGATGCCGGTGACCAACGGCCAGAAACGCAGCCTTGAGCGCGGCGTTGCTACCCGCAGCAAGAAGAACCCGGGCAAGCGCGCGCACCAGGGCGGCTGATCGCCCGCTGGGGCCGATTACGCCCCTTTGGCATTGATCAATCCGCTGGCACAGGTCCTCGGTTACTGACGTGACGCGCCCGGCTTGCGCATCAGCGTGCTTTTGCCGAACAGGCTCTCAACCAGGTCGACCGCCAATTCGGCGGTCTGGTTGCGCAGGTCCAGCGCCGGGTTGAGCTCGACAATATCGAGCGAGGCCAGGCGCCCGGTATCGGCGATCATCTCCATGCAGAGCTGGGCCTCGCGGTAGGTCGGCCCGCCGCGCGCCGTGGTGCCCACACCCGGCGCGATGTCCGGATCCAGGAAGTCCACGTCCAGGCTGACATGCAGATGGGTGTTGGTGTCCATCAGCGCCAGCGCCAGTTCCATCGTGTGGCGCATACCCATCTCGTCGATATAGCGCATGTCGAACACCTCGATGCCGATGTCGTGCACCAGGCGTTTTTCGCCTTCGTCGACGCTGCGGATACCGATCTGGCGGATATCGCGCGGATTGAGCGCCGGCACATGACCACCGATCTCCACCAACTCGTGCGGGCCATGGCCACACAGGCAGGCCACCGGCATGCCGTGGATGTTGCCGCTCGGGGTGAGTGTGGCGGTATTGAAATCGGCATGCGCGTCGAACCACAACACGCGCAGCTTCTTGCCGCGCTCGCGGCAATGGCGCGCCACGGCGCTGATGGAGCCGATTGCCAGGCAATGGTCACCCCCCATGACGATCGGCAGGCGCGCCGCGCCCAGCTCGGTCATCATGGCGTCATGCAATAGTTGGTTCCAGGCCACGACCTCGGGCAAATGGCGGAAGCCGTTGACCGCACTCTGCCAGGGATTGGGCGGGCCGGCCAGGTTGCCGCAATCGCGCACATCGATGCCGAACTGCGCCAGCGCCTGGGCGATGCCGGCGACCCGCAACGCCTCCGGACCCATGCGCGCACCCAACATGCCGGCGCCGACATCAGTCGGTGCGCCAATCAGGCTGACGCCGTCGACACCTCGGGGCAACGGCGTGGCAGCAATCATCAGGCCAGCGCTGGCTCGCGCATCGTTGACGCCAACACCGGAGGCAAGACCGTGGGCGTAATGCCGGCCAGAGGCCGGATCAAACCAAACAGGTCCTTCGGATCAGCGAACGGCGGAATCAGGTTCAGATCCTGCCCGACACCCAGGCGCGCGGCGCAATCGCGCATATAGCGCAAGGCAGAGAAGTCTTCCAGCGCAAATCCGACCGAGTCGAACACCGTCACCTGCTGCTCGCTGGTGCGTCCCGGTTTGCGGCCCTGCAGCACGTTCCACAGTTCGGTAACGGCAAACTCGGCCTCCATCTGCTGCAGATCGCCCTCGATGCGGGTCTGGGGCTCGTACTCGACGAAAACGGCCGCGGCGCGCAACACGTCGGCATGCACCTCGGTCTTGCCAGGGCAATCGCCGCCCACCGCATTGATGTGCATCCCCGGCTCGAGCATCTCGGGCGTGATGATCGTGGCATTGGTCTTGTCGGCGGTCACGGTGGTCACTATATCGGCTCCACGTACGGCCTGGGCAATACCGTCGCAGCGCACCAGCCGCAAACCCGTCGTGCCGCGCAGATTGGCCACCAGTTTGTCGGTAGCCCGCGGATCGGTGTCATACAGGCGTATTTCCTGAATACCCAGCAGATGGTGGAAAGCCAGCGCCTGGAAGTCGCTCTGCGCGCCGTTGCCGATCAAGGCCATCTTGCGGCTGTCGGGCCGGGCCAACACGCGCGCTGCCAACGCGGACATGGCGGCCGTCCTGACGGCTGTTGTGAGCGTGAGCTCACTCAGAAATTCCGGCACACCGGTCCTGACCGCCGCAATCACGCCGAACGCCATCACGGTGGGCAGGCCCAAGCGGGTGTTGCCCGGATGGCCATTGACGCACTTGAAGGCATAGGTGTGGGCATCGGCGATCGGCATCAGTTCGATCACACCGACATCCGAGTGATTGCCCACGCGCGCGTTCTTGTCGAAATCTTGCCAGCGCAGGTAGTCGGCATGGATCGCGTCATGCATGCCACGCAACGACTCGGCCATACCCTGGCGGCTCAGAATGGTCGCCACATCGCCGGGGCTCAGGTAACGGGTCTGGATGGTGGTTGCGGTGTTCATGTGATGGCTCCAAAAGATTGAATCCAGTGTCCCGCGCCGCCTTGGCAATGTAAATCGCCAATACTGCCAGCTTTTCGTCAGTGTTCTATCATACTGGTAGAGTAATATATCAAAATGGCATGAATGGACGCTACCGACCGTGAACTTCTGTCCCTGTTGCGCAAGAACGCGCGCACCAGCGTAGCCGTCCTCGCGCGCAAGCTGGGTGTGTCGCGTGGCACCGTCAGCAACCGCATCACCAAGCTCGAAGACGCCGGAGTCATCGTGGGTTACACGGTGCGCCTGCGCCCGGACGCGCAGCCCCATGAGATACGCGCCTGGATGGGCGTGGCCGTCGAGGGCAACGAGACACGCGCGGTGATTGCCAGCCTGCTGGGGGAACCCGGAGTTGCCACCTTGCACGACACCAATGGGCGCTGGGACCTGTTGGCCGAGCTGCGCGCCGCCAACCTGTCGGAACTCTCGCGGGTAATGGAGCGCGTGCGCCTGATCCGGGGCATCAGCAGTTCCGAGACCAGCATCCACTTGGAAACCTACCGCCTGTCATGACAATCCCCCATCGCCCCGGAGCTCGACCGTATCGACCTCAAGATCCTGCAGCAACTGCAACTGGACGGCCGCATCTCCAAGCCAGGGCAAATGGCTTTCAGCCGAATGCGGCGCGTTCAAACCGATCGCCGGACGCCAGAATTACGCGATCGGGCGCGTAACTCAGTCCGGTTTGCTGCGTTGCCCGAATACTGCGGTACCAACACGCACCATGGTGCTACCGGCATGAATCGCCGCTTCGAGGTCGCCGCTCATGCCCATCGACAGGGTATCGAGCACCAGCCCGTCCTCGTTCAGGAGCCGCATCAGCGTGGTGGCGCGCCGGTGCAGCGCCAGCGCAGACGCGAAGTCCGGCGCAGGCTCGGGTATCGTCATCAGGCCACGCAGTTGCAAGCGCGGCAGATGCGCGATGGCATGCGCCAGTTCAGGCAAGGCTTGTGGCGTGACACCGGCCTTGTTCGGCCCTCCATCGGTGTTGACCTGGATACATACCTGCAGGCGCGCCATCGCATCGGGCCGCTGCTCATTCAGACGCTGGGCGATCTTGAGCCGGTCCACCGACTGTACCCAGTCGAAGTGTTCGGCCACCAGCCGGGTCTTGTTGCCTTGCACCGGCCCGATGCAATGCCAGACGATGTCGGCGCCCTGCAATGCGGCGATCTTGCCCACTGCCTCCTGGATGTAGTTCTCGCCGAACTGCTGGTGGCCGGCTGCGATCGCCTGCACTACAGCCGACGCAGGGAATGTTTTGGATACGGCCAGCAACTGCACGTCGCTGGCATCGCGGCCAGCAACCAGGCAGGCCGCGGCAATGCGCCGGTGCACGGCTTGGAGATTGGCCGCAATCGTGGTCATAATTGGCCTGTAGCGTAACAAACCACCGAGGAATACGTGGATATCACCCAGTTACTCGCGTTCAGCGTCAAGAACAAAGCCTCCGATCTGCACTTGTCCGCAGAGTTGCCGCCGATGATCCGGGTGCATGGCGATGTGCGACGCATCAACGTGGAACCGCTGGACCACAAGGCGGTGCACGCCATGGTGTACGACATCATGAACGACACGCAGCGCAAGCACTACGAGGAGTTCCTGGAGATTGACTTCTCTTTCGAGATCGAGGGCCTGGCCCGGTTTCGTGTCAACGCGTTCAACCACAACCGCGGTGCCGGCGCGGTGTTCCGGACCATTCCTTCCAAGATCCTTTCGCTGGAACAACTCAACGCGCCCAAGATATTTGCCGAACTGGCGCTCAAGCCGCGCGGCATGGTGCTGGTGACCGGGCCCACGGGTTCTGGCAAGTCGACCACACTGGCAGCGATGGTCAACTATCTCAACGAGACCGAGTTCGGCCATATCCTGACGGTGGAAGACCCGATCGAGTTCGTGCATGAATCCAAGAAGTGCCTGGTCAACCAGCGCGAGGTCGGTCCGCAGACCCTGAGCTTCGCGGCCGCGTTGCGTTCGGCGCTGCGCGAAGACCCGGACTGCATCCTGGTGGGTGAGATGCGCGATCTGGAGACCATCCGCCTTGCAATGACCGCGGCCGAGACCGGTCACCTGGTGTTCGGAACCCTGCACACGTCCAGCGCGGCCAAGACCATCGACCGGATCATCGACGTCTTCCCCGCCGACGAAAAGGAGATGGTGCGGGCCATGTTGTCCGAGTCGCTGCAGGCGGTGATCTCGCAGACGCTGTGCAAGACCAAGGATGGGCAAGGTCGGGTCGCCGCGCACGAGATCATGCTCGGCACCAGCGCGATCCGCAACCTGATCCGCGAGGCCAAGGTGGCGCAGATGTATTCATCCATTCAGACTGGCAACAGCGTCGGCATGCAGACCCTGGACCAGAATCTGACCGACCTGGTCAGGCGCAACATCATCAGCCCGGCCGAGGCACGTAGCAAAGCGAAGATCCCGGACAACTTTCCCGGTTGAGCCATCACCCCTGCACTGGAGATTGAAACGATGGGAATCTTCGATATCCTCAAACCCAAGGATCCGCCCGGACCGGCGGAAGAAAGGCAGGACTCCGTGTTTTTCAGTACTGCATTTGCGGGCCTGGGTGTCGATGCATCATTGCTGGTTCCATGGGAGGCGCGGGCGGTCGAGATCGACGCCAAGCGCCTTGATGCCACGCGCGGCACCAAACTGCTGCAGAACCTGTGGTCCAAGGACCGCTACATGCGCCACCTGGACCTCAAGGCGATACAGGAGCTTGAACGCCATTTCGACTTCGCCACGATTCCGCCGAACCGCGACATCATCCGACAGGATGAATATGGCAATTTCATGGTCGTTCTGCTCTCTGGCGCCGTTGCCGTCGATCGGGTACAACCGTGGGGCGAGCGGTTGCGCCTGGCCGAGATCCGCCCGGGCGAAATCCTGGGCGAGATGTCGCTGCTCGACAGCGGCATCCGGTTCTCGGCCTGCACCACCATGAACGAATGCGAAGTCGGCGTGCTGACAGCCGAAGGAATGGACGACATGATGGCGGCAAGCCCCCAACTGGCCGCCAATCTGATTGCACTGCTGGCTCGCAAGCTGTCGCTGCGCCTGCGCGTTGTCAGCGCGCGGCTGAGCGAAAAGAAATGACGAACAGGGAGAGCGCACTTCATGGAACGCGACCAGGCCACTAAATTCATCACTGACCTGCTGCGGCTGATGACCAGCCGCAACGGCAGTGATCTTTTCATCACCGGTGATTTTCCGCCCGCGATCAAGGTCGACGGCAAGGTCACCAAGGTGTCGCCACAACCGCTCACCAGCCAGCACACGATGGCGTTGACGCGCGCGGTGATGAACGACAAGCAGGCCGCCGAATTCGAGCGCACCAAGGAATGCAACTTCGCGATCGCGCCGCAGGGCATCGGCCGTTTTCGCGTCAACGCATTCGTGCAGCAAGGCCACCTCGGGCTGGTGCTGCGCACGATCCCGCAAAAGCTGCCCACCATTGACAGCATGAACCTGCCGCAGGTCTTGAAAGACGTGTCGCTGGCCAAGCGCGGGCTGGTGATCCTGGTGGGCGCCACCGGGTCGGGCAAGAGCACCTCGCTGGCGGCGATGGTCGACTACCGCAATGAGAACTCCTACGGCCACATCATCACCATTGAAGACCCGGTGGAGTTCGTGCAC
>JAYUQC010000106.1:0-12108 GCA_043759735.1 Rhodoferax sp. | reverse complement strand
CGACGACGGATTGCCAGTGAGCTACTACACCCATTCAATGGTTGAATATGCGCCTGTGGTTCCCGAGGTCGGCGACATCGCAGCCAACCGACATGTGCGTGCGCTGCGCTTTGTGCAGAAGCCGCTGGCCGCCTTCCTCGAAGGATCGGTCCACGCGATGCGTTCGGCAGGCAATAGCGCGCAAGCCCTTTCCATTTACCAAGCGGTGAAGCACTCGCCATTGCATGACGACAAGCTCGGCATGTACCGGGTCAACACGCCACTGGACAAAGAGAGCTTCGAGATCGGCCGCAGCCGGGTGTTTTCGCCTGGCTGGCTCGAGAACGAGTCGATCTTCCTGCACATGCACTACAAGTTTCTACTCGAAACGCTGCGCAGTGGTTTGGCTACAGAGTTCTACCAGGACCTGCGGCGCGGCCTGGTCGCGTTCCACGACCCGACCAGCTACGGCCGCTCGCCGCTGGAGAACTCCTCGTTCATCGCCAGCAGCCGGTTTCCGGACGCGCGGGCGCACGGCGTCGGGTTCGTGGCTCGGCTTAGCGGTGCGACAGCCGAGTGGATCAGCATGGTCCTGCACATGGCACTGGGGGCGACACCGTTTCGGGTCGTTGATGGCGCATTGCGTTTTGAACCGCGCCCCGTCCTTGCCGACTGGTTGTTCACCAATGCAGCATCAAGTGAATGTGCAGCTGGAAGCTTCGGACTGGTCTTGTTTGGCCGAACCTGGATCATGTACGACAACCCGTCGCGCCGGTCCACCTACGGCGAGGGCGCCGTCGCGCCGGTGTCATTCGAATTGCGCTATGTCGATTCTGCCTTGCGCCAGCACACCGGAAGTTGGCTACCCGAACGACTGGCGCTGGATCTGCGCGACGGACGACTCACTACACTGGTAATTCGCCTGACCTGAGCCGGCAACATGAGCCAGGTCACCGCGCTGCTCGCACGCCTGATCGCTGCAAAAGCATCTGGATCACACCGGATCGGACGCCCGCAACCCAATGTAAACCCGCGACAGGACCGAGCCTGCCGAAACAAAGGGCGCCGCGACGGCGCCCTTTGCATCAAACGCGTCGAACAGACTCAGGCCGAACGGCGGCGCCGGCGCACCATGGCACCAACGGCAGCCAGGCCGGCCAACATCATCGCGTAGGTTTCGGGTTCCGGAACCGCGGCAACTGCGAGGTTGATGTCATCGATATAGACCGCCCCCGCTGGCAAACCTGGCCCAATAGGCCCAATGCCCTGACTGAACTCGATAAACGCAGCGGTCGCGCCGATCGGCACGGCACCCAAGCTGTAGGTGATTTCTGACCAAGTAGACGTGTTGATGTTGCCTTGGAAGAACACGTTGCCGCTGTTTGCCAAGATGGTGCCGGTGCCATTGAGGTAACGCAGCGCGAACAGCACATTGCCGGTACCACCGGCAGAGCCCTTGGCAAAGAACGACAGCATCGGGGTATCGCCAACCGTCAAGGCCGGCAGGCCGCCCTGTTCGATCGAGTTCTGCAACATGACAGCTGCGTTGGATGCCGGCGATGCGAGCAGTGCGGAGAAGGATCCACTGTGGGCTTCGGCGTTCGACCTGGTGTAGCCGCTTGCAGCTTGAAGCCAGCTCTGGGCCGGCGTCGTGGCTCCGGCGGTTTCAAATCCACCGTTGGCAAATCCGTTGGTGGTAGCAGCCTGCGCCGCACCGGCACTCAGTGCCAAGGTGGCTGCCGCAATGATCGATAGTGACTTAATTGACATTCATGCACTCCTGTGGGATCTACAACCGTTCCTCAAGCTGCAACAGAAGATCTGCGCAACCGGCCCGGCAAACTGGTCGGATTCGAATCCGATTCCTGCTGAAAGCGAAACCATAGCTTGACGGCGGTGAAACAGAGATCAACGATGAAAGCGCTTTCACAACATGTCAAGCATTAATCATGCCGGGGAAATTTTCTGCTTGTCAATCAAATAGATAGCCGTTAGTGGTCATTTTTCCCCCAGCGAATTGTCAATAAAATCGACAGGCGCTACCGCACTGTTGCACGACGCCGTGCCTTGTGTGCCAGGCTCGTCCACGACGAACGTGGCAATAGACCGCGGAGCCATTTCGGCCACCGCTTGAACAGCGCCATGCCTCAGCGCAAACTCGACGCTTTGCGCGGTGCGGTTCATCACGACGATGGCTGTGCTGCCATCGGGATTCACGAAAGCAGCGGCCTCAAGATCCTGGCGCGACGCCGCGCACAACACGCGCCTGGCTCCCGGCTTTACGAAACGCGCGAAATGCCCGATGTAGAAGTACGAACTCTGGTGCAGCAACGCGTCATTGTGCGTATCGATCAAGATCGGCGAACTGCACAGATTCCCTGCATGGTTCGGGCCACCGGTCTCGTCGAGCACCAGGTTCCAGTCGATCCAACCGACCGTCCAGCGGTTCAGGTCGTTGATCATTGAATGCGCGTAACGCTCGCCAAGGTCCCAGGAACCGGTATGCGGCCCGCCCTCCTGGCAACCTTCGGTGAACAGCAGCCGCTTGTCCGGCCAGGCATCGTGCAGCAATTGCACCTGCTCGAAATGGTTCTCTCCGTACCAGTGAAAGCCGGTGCCCCAGACGAATCTGGCTGCCTCGGGGTCGGACAACACGACGCTGGCGCGCTCCACCAGGCGGTCGCGGTTGTGATCCCAGACAATGATGCGGACCGCACCGAGTCCGGCCGCAACCAGTTCGGGCCCCAGGAAATCGCGTACGAAATCGCGTTCCTCCTCGGCGCTGTAGAGGCAGGAATCCCAGCGTTGCGTCGCGGCGGGTTCGTTCTGTATCGACACGCCCCACACCGGAACGCCCTCCTTCGCATATTCCTCGATGAAGCGCACAAAGCAGCGCGCCCAGGCCTGCCGGAACTGCGGCAACAGTTTGCCGCCCTCGTTCATCCGGCCGTTACTTTTCATCCAGGCCGGAGGACTCCAGGGCGATACCAGCAACTTGAGCGTCTGGCCTGCCACCGTTTGGGCGGCCTTGATGAACGGCAGCAGCGCACCACGATCGCGTTCGATCGAAAAACTGGTCAGATCGAGATCGCCCGGCGTCTCCAGATGCGCGTAGTTGCCGAGCGAGAAATCGGAACTGTTCATGTGCACCCGGCACAAGGTGTAGCCATGACCGTCGATCGGGTCGAAATAGTCGCACAAGACCTGTTCGCGGCGCTGCGCGCCGAGTTTCAACCAGGTGACCGCCGCGGCTTCGGTGAAGGCCCCGCCAAAACCTTCAATTGTCTGGAACATGCGCTGCGGATCGACAAAAACGCAGGGCAGGTTTTGCTCAGCCGCTGCGCGCCCCGTCAGCAACGGCGGGAGCAGTTCCGCCAGTCGCGCGTCCCCATCCTGTGAGGTCAGGAAAACACGCATCGCGGGTGGATTGGGCAAGGAACGGCAACGGTTTCGCACGATTGCGCTGCACGTGCCGACCGGCCCATACAGCTTAGCCTTTATCGGGCGTAAAAGATCCCGTCAATATGGAGCTTGGTCGTGATGTTCGAATTCAACGGCTTGCCGGTAAAGACGTAGCGGTCCGCAATGATGAATCGATTGAGCACCAGACGCAGATCGATGCTCGGGTTCTTCGCCTGGAAAGCCTGCAACGGGATCGACACCTGGCACCAGGTATCGTTGTTGCAATAACCGTAGTCGCCGCTGCCGATCTGCAGGTAGACCTCCTGCGTGTCACCATTCGCTGTCAGGGTCGACAGGCCGATCTCGATCTTGCCCGCATAGCGGGTCTTGATCCAGACATTGATGCGTCCTGTGGCGGCAAACTGGGAGAGATTATCGGTAGCACCGGCCGTCACCGGACCCCACAACAAGCCCCAGCCATAGTTCTTGGGCGTTGGCGTGATCTCGATGCTCTTGATCCCCTCTGGCGCCATGGCGTTGGAGACTTCCGGCGCGCTAACGCTGTTGCCGTCGAACGCATCCACGCGCAATCCTGTCGCCAACAATGCGGCGGGCGCATCGGAATACAGTGTGTATTGGTTTGACGCAACGGCTGGGTTGATCGTCGGCGGAATGAAATACACCGCGTCTGCATCGGTCAACGCAGGATTCTCCCAAATCGCTTGGGGGTACAGGTTCTGCACCACATAACGGGCTTTGCGAAGAACGTTAAACAGACCCCATCCGTCGTCGCCCAACTTCCAGGGTTCGTCGAATGCCTCGAAATAGAAGATGTTGGCCGGGCCGGGTCCAACCCTGCCCTCGGCGCGCCAGGTCTCCAGGCGCGTGAAATACATCTTCTGGTTTACCGGGTGGGCGCGAAAGCGCTGTGCACCCAGGTCTACGGCATTCCAGCCGGTTTCAGTGACCGCGATCGGCAGAGCGCGCAGGCCCTTGCGATCCAGGGAATCACGCACCAACTGGAACTGGCGGCGCGTCTCGACCATACCTGCGTCCATCATGGCGGTGGCGCGCAATGGACCGGCAGCCACACCTTCCTGCCTCCAATCCCAGTAAAAAGGGCTACCAGGAAACTGGGTGTCGATCGCCGCATAGGTGTGCAGGCCGACAAAGTCGATCACATCGGTGATGACCTTGGGCGACTGGATGAAAAAGAGAAAGTTGTCGTCGGTGGTGACGGGTTGCGCAACCCGGTCGCGCACATGGCGGATGTAGACGGCCATGTCGGCCGGCTCGATCGGCACGATCGACCACTCCACCATCGTCTCGTTACCGACGCTGACGGCCAGGATGATGGCGCGGTACTTTGGATCGTTGGCCAGGGTGACCAGGCGGTCGAGTTCTTGCTGATTGCCCGCCTTGATATCGATCACCTTGTACGGGTTTGCCTCGAACTTGAAGCTGTTGACATAGGCGCCCAGCTGCACTTTCATGTCCAGGTTGTTGTCGGCGATGACGTCGAGTACCAGCCTTGCCACCTTGTCCGAACTGTCGAACAGCCTGATCAGCTTGAAGTTTCCCGCAACCAGCAGGTCTAGGTCTTCCTTGACCATGACAGCGTCTATCGTCTCGTTGTCCCGATCGGCGACGCTGGTGGCCGTGCGAAATGGCGAATAGGCGACCGCCTTGCGCGCCAGGTATTCGGCTGGCAGCACGCGCAGGTCGGTTGACGACACTGCGCTCTTGGGGGCGTCCACATTCACTGCGCCGCCGCCACCACAGGCAGTCAATATGGCTGCAGCCAGCGTCATCAGCGCAGCGCGCGTCCAGGCCATCGTGGCGGCTGACAGGGAGTTGATTCCGGGGATCTTCATGGTGTGGGTCTCACGTTTGCGCGCGTCAGAACGAATACTTGGCACTGACACCAAACCAGTTGCCGGCCTTGGTCGCACGCGAATCAATCTCGTTGATGGTCGCGTTGGACGGCATCGACAACGGCGACAGGCCCTTGTTGCGATAGTGGATCATGCCGGCAAAGACGGAAAAGGAGACCTCGCGGCTGTAGGCATAGTCCGCCTTGATGGTGTTGACCAGGGCCGAGTTGCTTTGGCCGCGCTCCAACGGATTGCTCGTCTTGGCCTTGCCCAGGTAAGCCAGCCCGGTGCCGAAGGTCCACTTGTCCATGCGGTAACGCGCACCCAGTGCAAAATCGGTCGAACTGGCGGGATAACCGGGATTGGCGACTCCATTGAGCGTGCCGCCCCAATTGACATTGAACATATTGTTCCACTGCTGGGGCGGTCCGTTGACAACAACGGCCGCATAGGCCCCGCTCCATTTGTTGTGCCGCAGCGCACCTGACAATTCAATGCTTGGATTAAACTGGTAGATCGCCTGCACCACAGCGACGCTCTGCCCAGAACCTCCTACCTTGCTGTCGACTATGGGGTCGTAAAAGAGTCCCTTGAATACCGCCGCCCCAAAGGCCGTCGGAGCACCGTTGCGGGTATCCTGGTACATCGCGTCGATCGACAAATCGCCTTTGCCGTAATGCGCCCAGAGTTCGACGAAGCGCGGCTTGTGGATCTTGAAGGCGGTGTCACCGCGGTCATAGGTGAGCTCGAGCACCAGGTCACCGTCGGCGACGTCCAGCGTACGCGAGGTGTACCGCACCGCCTGCGTCAGGTTGCGGTAGCCGGCGCCGGTGGCGGCCCAGGTGTAGGACAGGCCCAGATTGGTGCCGAACGGGTAGTCGGAAAATCCCCAGGTGCGCGAAATCATGTGTCCGACGGTCAGCGTGCCATATTCCTCGTGGCTGAGGGCAACATTCTTTTCCCGCCAGAAGCCCGGCGTGTCGGCATTGCCGTCACGCCAGTTCTGGCTCAGCGTGCCCTTGATCTTGAATCCGTTGGGCAGGTCGTATTTCGCACCCAGCCACAACTGCACCTGGTTGAAGACGGTGTCCTTGGTCTTGAGTAGGCGCCCGGGCACGACATCGTCTGTCCAGATGCGCTGCCGGTCGGTGTCCGGGTCGAACTGGCATCCGATCGATGGGCATTGGTTGTTGGAGCGCGTGACAACGATCTCTCCGAACCCGTCGATGCTGAACATGCCGTCCGGGCCGAAGTCGATAGCATGGACGGCGCCCGACAAGACTGCTGCCGACAACACCAGCATGAACTTCAGCGTCCGCGGTGATGCCCCCGCCGCAGCTTGCCGCGCAGAAGCCTGGCACAGGCGGTGCTGGTGTTTCATGAAGTCTCCTGTGAAAATATCTGAAAGCGCTTTCATAAGTGTAAGGACAGATGCCCGTCAGCGTCAACGAGGGTTACCCCCGTGTTTTCCCTAGCAACAATTCACGTCATCGATTTGATCAGGGAATGGGTTCGGGTTAACCACTACGGGAAAACCTTTGGATGCGTTATGAAAGCGCTTTCATTATCATTGACGATCGCGCAAGCGACGATCCAACAAGGAACAGACATGCAATTCATCAAAGCCTACCAGCTCCTCTTGCTGGTCTTATGCAGCGGACTAACGGGAGCGATCGCGCAGCCCGTCAAACTCGGCGCTGGCACCTACTACCTGGCTCCCCGCGGCGGCGACAAGGCGCCGCCAAAAGCCTATGCACGGACCGAGTCCATGCAGAAGCTGGCCGCAACGACCAACCAGTGGTATTCGACGCTGCTGTTCAATGAAAAGCCCGATGCCCTGTTCGCGCATCCACTGACCTACAAGACGACTGCGGCCGGCTTCGAGATGGCGCTGGCGCGCAAGGAGGTCGTACCGACGGTGCGTCGCGATGTCGAGATCCACTATGCGCACCGCGATGCGCTGGTGATTTCTCCTGTGGCCTTTGCGCCGGAACCCGCCAAACTCGCCGCGGCGTCGGATTGGGCGATCGATATTTCCATGGCCAATGGCGCTGACCAGTTGCTGGCCACGGTGGCGCACGCCAGCCCGTTCGCCTATTTCCAGTTGTCGCGTGGCGACATACGACTGCGGCTGCCTGCCGCTGGCGAGCGGCTGGATACTGCTGGCGACCCGCGCGTGCTGGCCTTGCGCACCAAAGGTACGCCGTATGCGGTCTTCGGACCGACCGGTGTTCGCTGGGAACAGGTGTCACCCACCGAATGGATTGGCCGCCTGCCGCAGGGCAAGGGCTATTTCTCGGCCGCCGCCCTGCCCGACGACAAAGCCGAGTCGATCCAGCTTTTCAGTCGCCACGCTTACACCTTCGTGCAGGATACACGCGTCGATTGGCGCTATGACCAGCCCGCCAGCAAAGTCGAAACCACCTTCAACGTCAAGACGAAAGTGATGGAAGGTCCGGACAACGGGCCACTGATCGGCCTGTACCCGCACCAGTGGTACGACAACCCGTCAGTGGCCGCCAAACTCGGTCCCTCCTACGACAGCATTCGCGGCAAGATTCGCCTGCTGGCGGCAAACCAGTTCAGAACCGAGCGCACCTACTCCGGCTTCGTGCCGCATTGGCCGGGCATCAAGGATGGACCCGCCGCAAGCCAGATCGATGCCCAACTGAAGATCGACCTGCGCAAGCGTCGCGAGCTCATTCCAGCCAGGCAGAACGCAGACAACTGGCGCGTCAGCGCGTACTGGCAGGGCAAGGGCTTGACCCGCACCACCGCCTTGATGGCCGTTGCCGAGCAGCAGGGCAACGATGAAGGGCGCGAGCAATTGTTCAAACTGGTGCGCGAGCGTATGGAGTTCTGGTTTTCCGGCGATGGTGAGAAGAGCTACTTCCACTACGACAAGCAACTGGGCACCGTCGTAACCTACCCCGACGAGTTCTTTGCCGTGGAGCAGATGAACGACCACCATTTTCACTACGGCTACTGGATTCGCGCTGCAGCCGAAATCACCATGCGCGACCCGGCCTGGGGCGCGAAGGACAAATGGGGAGGCATGGTCGACCTGTTGGTGAAGGACATCGCCACCTCCGAACGCGGCCGATCGGACTTCCCGTTCCTGCGCAACTTCGACCCCTACGAAGGCCATTCCTGGGCGTCTGGCGTCGGCCTGGGCGAATGGGGCAACAACCAGGAATCCTCCTCCGAAGCGCTCAATGCCTGGGCGGGCCTGATCCTGTGGGGGGAAGTGACTGGTAACCGCGAACTGCGTGACCTCGGCGTCTACCTCTTTACGACCGAAGCCGATGCCATCAACCATTACTGGTTCGACATCTATGGGCAGGTGCTCCCGCCCGAGTACAAGAACGCCGAGGTCAGCATGGTTTTTGGCGGCAAGTACGCGCACAACACCTGGTGGACCGACGAGCCGCGCCAGATCCACGGAATCAACTTGCTGCCGATCGCGAATTTCTCAACCTATCTGGGTCGCGATCCCAAGTTCATCCAGCGCAATCTGGATGCCATGAAAGTAGAAACCGGCATCTACAACGAACGCGGCCAGTTGCCGCCCAATCCGCCACCCAAGGACATCTGGCAGGATGTCTTCGCCAAGTACCTTGCCCTGGCCGATCCGGTTGCAGCACTGGCGCAATGGGATCGCTATGGCAGCGTTGAAGGGGGCGACACCCGGACCCATGCCCTGCACTGGATACTGAGCCTGCAGCAAATGGGCACACCGGATTTCACGGTGCGCGCCGATACTGCGTTGTACGCGGTCTTCAAACGGTCCGATGGCGGCAAGACCTACCTTGCATACAACGCGACGAAAGCGCCGATCAGTGTGAAGTTCAGTGACGGCAAGAGCTTGAACGTAGCGCCGGGCCAGCTCGGCCGACTGTAATGGGAAGGTCCGGCGTCACTGTAAGCGTCGTTATCGCCTTGCACGCGCTTTTGGTCGCCTGCGGCGGCGGTGGCGGTGGTACCGAATCAGGCGGCGGAGCCGACAACGCGGCTGTAGCGGCCCCTGGCCCGTCGGGCGTGGCCAGTCCTGCAGTGGGAGCACTGCCGGGTTGGACGCTGGTATGGTCGGACGAGTTCGACACCAACGGCCCGCCAGACACCGCCAAATGGGACTACGACACCGGCCGCAACAAGGACGGCTGGTACAACAACGAGTTGCAATACTATGCGCGCAACCGCCCCGAGAACGCGCGGGTCGAAGGTGGCCGGCTGATCATCACGGCGCGGCGCGAAGCGCTGACGTCGGCCGCCGACTACGGTGGCCAGAACTACACTTCCGCGCGCTTGTTGACGCGCGGCAAGGCCGACTGGACGTATGGTTTTTTTGAAGTGCGCGCGAAATTGCCCTGTGCCCGTGGAAGTTGGCCGGCCATCTGGATGCTCGGCAGCGGCGGTGTCTGGCCCGACGACGGCGAAATCGACATCATGGAGCAAACAGGCCAGAACAAGGGCGAAGTCCTGGCGACCATCCACACCCGCGCCTACAACTACTTCAACGGAACGCTCGGTCCCGGCCAGGGAGCCAAGAGAGCCTTTGCCGATGCCTGCAACGCTTTTCACAACTACCAGTTGACCTGGGACGCGGGCCGGATCGAGATCGGCATCGATGGCGCCAACTATTTCACCTACGCTGATCCGAAAACAGGCGACTATGCCCGCTGGCCATTCGATCGGCCACAGTTCCTGCTGCTCAATCTGGCCATTGGAGGAGACCTCGGCGGCGTGGTTGACGACGCATCACTGCCGACCCGCCTGGAAATTGACTACGTGCGGGTGTACCGGCGCTAAACCCTCAGGCCAGCGTCAACACGCGAGATCGAGGGGCGCCGGCTGTACGGGATCCGTGCAGAAATGCCTGCGATCTAAGGGAAAGCCCTATCCAAAAATTTCTTGCCTCGGTAGACAATCCTCAGGCTTGAAAGCGCTTTCACAAACGCCATCTTTCGATTGCCCCTCGATTGCCCCTCGATTGCCCTTGAATATACGGTTCATTTCTGGAGACAAGCTCATGCGTCAAGTCACATTCCACTACCACTTGTCCATAGGCGTCTTGACCACGGCGCTTCTGGTCAGCGCTTGTGGCGGCGGCGGCGCAACGCCCCCCGGCACGGTGTCGGGATCGAGCGGGTTCGCGATCGACGACTACCTGAGTGGCGCTACCGTGCTGTGCGACAGCAACAACAATGTCGTGGCCGACGCCGGCGAAACCACGAAAACCACCGATTCCAGCGGTTTCTTCAAGTTCGACATCGCATGCGGTGCTCCCATGGTGGTCACTGGCGGTACCAATGTCGATACCGGATTGCCATTTACAGGCACTTTGCGCGCGCCACAGGGATCCACCGTGATCACACCGCTGACGACCCTGGTCGCGGCAGGCATGTCGATAGCCCAGGTCAACACGGCGATGGGGCTACCAGCAGGCACGGATCTGCTCAACACCGATCCGGCGCGCAGATTGGCGGGCGCGCTGGTCAATGGCGACCTGATGAAAAAGACCCTTGCGGTTCAGCAACTGGTTCAAAAAACCACCGAGTTGCTGGCGGCCCTGGCCGGCAGCGGTGGCGATGCCGCCCGACCGGCCATTTACAGCGAAGTCGCGGCCGCCGTTGCCGCTACCTTACACGGCGCAAGCGCACTTAACTCGGGCACAACACTGGACCAAACGGTGATCGTAAACCTCGTCAAGGCGGCGGCCCAGCGGGTCGGGGCGTCCGCCGTCCTGAGCGCGCAAGTCAAGAGCGGCGTGTTGGGTGTGAACGCCGACAGTCTGGCACTGGTGGTTGCAGGTGGTCTGAAAATACAAGCCGAAGCAATTTTGAATGCCAGCGATGCCGACGTCACGACCGTCACTCGGACCGCCCAGATGGACCCGCAGATCACGACATTTGTGCAGACCAACCAGTCCCAGCTAGTCTCGGCACCAAGCGGCGCCACGATATCACTTGGCTTGACCCTGACAAACCAGGTCATAGGCTCCCTGGTTGTTGTCACGCCGCCGCCGCCACCGCCACCGCCGCTGACGTCGGGGACTGTGCTGGTCTCGTTCGACGAGGTGAATCCGGCGTTCACGGGAATGGGCGCCTACGGGCGCGGTGGCTCGCGTGCTGGCGGGCCTCGGCTCCTTCTTCTCCCGCCCCTCGGTGATCCCGACCCTGCGATCGTCGCCGAAGGAGGCAGCCGACGAGGTCGTCGACCTCGTGCTGCGGGGCCTGCGCACAGCGAGAGGGGATGCCCGGCCATGACCGACGTACGAGAGGTGGCGGCCGACCTGCGAGCCGAGCAGGATGCGCTCGATGCCGTGGTGGGGACGCTGCCCGACGAGCGGTGGCTGGCGCCCACCGCCAGCCCGGGCTGGACGGTGGCCGACCAGATCGGCCACCTCACGTACTTCGACGGCAGTGCAGCCACCGCCGTCACCGACCCCGATGCGTTCACGGCGTCGGTCCGCCAGCTCGTCGCCGCCGGCGACGGGATCGACGCCATGACCCTGCACCGCGACCTGTCGGCGGAAGACCTGCTCGCGGCGTGGCGGGCCAACCGGTCCCGCCTCCACGAGGCCGCCGCCTCGCTCGAGGAGGGCACCCGGGTGCCGTGGTACGGGCCGTCGATGAGCGCCAAGTCGTTCCTGACCGCCCGCCTCATGGAGTGCTGGGCCCACGGCCAGGACGTGGCCGACGCCGTCGGCGCCACCCGCTCTGCCACCGACCGCCTCCGTCACGTCGCGCAGCTCGGCTTCATCACCCGGGGCTGGACCTACGCCAACCGTGGCCTCGAGATGCCCACCGCCACCGTCCGCCTCGAGCTCGTGGCACCGTCAGGCGAGCCGTGG
>JAYUQC010000105.1:0-33964 GCA_043759735.1 Rhodoferax sp. | reverse complement strand
TCGCGGTAATAGACCAGCTGCTGCGGCGACACCGTGCGTTGCAGCTGTTCGCCGTTTTGCCGGTTGTAGTGGGTGATGGCGATCTGCTTGCGCGCCATGGTGGCGGATGCCACGGCCTCGAAGTTCTTCAGCGCGCTCTGGCGTTTGCCCGCCTGCAGCAAACGAATGCGCTGCGCCAGTTGGCCTTCGATGACGCCCTGCTTCTTCAGCATGTCGGCCAGGCGTTGCTGCAGCGGCTTGAGTTTGGGGCCCAGCAAGCCGGGTTCGAGCTGCGTCAACATCTGCTCGATGGTCAGCAGCGCCAGCACTTCCTCGGGCGAGAACCACAAGCCCGGCAGCTCGCTGTCGGTATGGCTCTGCTCCAACCGGTACCCTCCCAGGTCGCGGTCAAAGACGACCGGCGCATGCATCTGGTTGCGCAATTTGGCAAGGTCGCGCTTTAAAGTGGCGGGCGAAATCTCCAGCGTGGCCATCAGCTCGGCGCCGGACACCGCGCGCCGGCTGACCAACAGGCTCCTGTAACGGTAAAGACGCGCGACTTCACTCACTTGAGGCAGGCCCGTGTGTTTGTATCCGAGCCATTATGAGCGGCGATTGGCGCACCGGTTCCAGCCTGACCGTGTCGGCAAGGTCCGTGACCGATTGGAAGCTGACTTATTGGATGGACAGCTTCGTTTGGCGTCACGAAGCGGCAAGAGATAGACTCAACCTACGGAGACTGCACCATGCATTTCACTCTCGAATGCGAACGCGAAGACGACGGACGGTGGTTGGCAGAAGTTTTCGAACTGCCGGGAGCGCTCGCCTATGGCAATTCGGCCGACAAGGCCATGGCTAAAGCAGAAGTACTTGCGTTGCGGGTTCTGGCTGAGCGCATTGAGCATGGCGAAGCCTGTCCAATCGAAATCAACTTTTCGCTACCCGCAGCCGCATGAGCCAATGGCCGTCATCTAAGACCAAGCGTGTTTTGGCTGCACTTTTCAGGCTTGGTTGGCAACTCAAACGCCAGTCGGGCTCTCATCGGACGCAGTCCCGGGCAGCCTGGCCGGACTTCGTCCCGAAGATCTGTAACGTAGTTGGGAGAATGACGCCCAACTTGTTGCGCCATACGGACACCGCCGACGCTTGGGAGGCAAGTCGCTCGAGGTTCATTGGTTGTTGTCGCCGCCTGGCCAGCTTTACTATCGCCAAGTCATGGGTGCCGGTGACGGTCCTCGAGGCGGCTTGAGCGCTCAGGTCACCGCCTTGCGCCACACACTTGCAAGCCACGGTCGCTGTTCGCGCGGCAGCCCTGGTGGCCGGTAGTAATGGGTGAGTGGCGCCGGAGTCTTTGGCGCCAGGTCTTGCAACGCAGCGTTCCCAACCTCGTCAGCGCCTGCTATGCGATCTGGCGCGTCGAGGACGTTAGCATCAAGACTTGATCGGAGGCCCGCGCGAAGCAGGGTGCGGGGTGTTGCATTGCACGACCCTTATCGTTTCGAAATGTTCGCCCATGGCGCGAATGACGCGGGCGTAGATCTGCGTCTACGTTTGTGACACAGTAAGACTAGGTTTTCACCACGTACAGGTGCCACTCGCCGGGAACACCCTTGAGCGTGCGCGGTCCCCGGTCTTCGAATTCGATCCCCGATCCAGCCACCAGATCCTTCACCGTGCTGGAGACCAATATCTCACCGGGTTGCGCCTGCGCCGCAACACGCGCGGCGATATGCACGGCGATACCGCCGAGTTTGCCGTTGATGACTTCGCATTCGCCGGTATGGGCGCCGGCGCGGACCTCCAGCTCAAGCGCGCGCGCCCCGGCGCGAATCGCCGCGGTGCAGCGGATCGCACGCGCTGGCCCGTCGAAGGCGGCGAACAGCCCGTCGCCCGCCGTATCGAGCTCGCGCCCGCGAAAACGCGGCAGCTGAGCGCGCACCATCGCGTAGAAACCTTCGAGCAGTTCGCGCCAGCGACTGTCCCCGAGCCGGGCCGCCAGTTCGGTCGAACCCGCAATATCGGCGAACAGGATGGTCGCCAGGACCCGGTCGGTGGCGTGGTCGTGCAGCTCGCCGGTCAGGAACAACTCGATTTCATCCAGTTCCGGTTCCGCCGGACCGAGCCAGAAGAAATGGTCCACGCCTGAAGACAGGTACAGCGTTGCGCCGGGAATGAGCTGCGCCATGCGACGGGCGCCTTCGATGGGAAACATTCGGTCGCCGTCACGGTGGATGACCAGCGTCGGGACGGAAATTGCGGGCAACACCGCACGCGCGTCGATCTCGAAGATCATCCTGATCAGCGCCGCCGCCGCGCCAGGGCTGGAGGCACGCCGCTGAAACCGGGCCCAGCGCTCGCGCGCGTCCTTGTCGTCGACCTGCGACGGAGCAAACGCGCCCAGCAACACGCCGCTTCCCCAGCTGCCTTCCAAACGCTCGAGCAGCGCCGCCTGCTGCTCCGGGCGCGCGCCCCACGGGTAGTCCGGCGCCCAGGCACCACGCGCAAAGGTGTGCGCGAGCACCAGCGCGACGGTGCGCTCCGGGTAGGTGGCGGCGAACAGCAGGCACATCGGCCCGCCCTCGGAGGCGCCGACCAACGCGGCGCGCTCCGCCCCGACTGCGTCCATGACGGCGCGCACGTCGTCCATGCGTTCTTCCAGCGTTGGAAGATCCTGCACCGGCACCGGATCGGACATGCCGGTACCGCGCTTGTCGAACATGATCAGGCGCGCAAACGACGCGAGCCGCGTGAAGAAACGGCTCAGCTGCGGGTCGTCCCAGACGTACTCCAGGTGCGAGACAAAGCCCGGCACCAGCACCACGTCCAACGGCCCCTGCCCGACCACCTGGTAGGCGATGTTGTAGCGCCCGCTCTTGGCATAAAGCGTCTTTGGCTGAGTTGGCATGGTGTCGCGCATCGAGAGTTCCCGGCTGGCCGCGGACAACACGGCGTCGTCCGGCAGTGCACTTTACCCCAGCGCGGCTGGGGGTCAGGTCTCGAATCTTGCCCCCAGGGTTCGGCTGGGGGGACATAAGGCAAGACCCCAAAGGCCCTCTTCGATGGCGCTCTTCATGTCAGCTGTTCCCGGTCCAACGGAGTCCTTGGGGTCAGGTCTCGCAACGCAGCGTTCCCAACCTTGTCAGCGCCTGCTATGCGATCTGGCGGGGAGAGGATGTAAGCATCAGGACTTGATCCGAGGCTCGCACGCTGCGGGGTGGGGGGTGTTGCATTGCAAGACTTGACGCCTAAGGTTGCTCGCCTAAGGTTGCTTACCCTGCGCCGGTCGTCGCAGGCGCAGCTCGACCGGATCCAGGCGGTGCCTCTGCAACGGCAGGTCATGTCGATGGTGACCCTGGCGGAAGTGCTCTATGGCGTGCGGCTGTCGAGCCGAAAGAAGGACATCAAAGCGGCTGTGGACGCGTTGACCCACCATCTGGCAGTCATCGGCTGGACGCGCGACGCTGCCGAGCACTGTGCCGATATTCGAGCCGACCTCAAGAAGACGGGCCAGCTCATCGGTTCCAACGACCTGATGATCGCGGCGCATGCGCGTAGCCTGGGCGCCATCATGGTGACAAACAATGTAAAAGACTTTCGACGGGTCAAAGGGCTCAAGCACGAGAACTGGATGGGATGACCGCCCCCAACCTGAACGTCGAACCGAAAAGCCGAGCCATCAGACATTAGTTCTTGCCCGCCATGGCCTTGATGTCCTTCATCAAAAGGAAAAGGTGAAATGGGTCAGATGCACTGGGCTCGAACTCCCAGTTGAGGTACCACTGCCGCGCGGCATCGTCCTTGGCGTGAACCAGCAGGGCACGTATCCCGGCGATATCTGCCGCTTGCGCGGTGCGCTTCAATGCGTCCTTGAGAAGGGCCTTGCCAAGTCCGACGCCCTGGTGCTCGAGATCCACTGCCAGGCGCGCCAGAATCATCACCGGCACAGGGTGTTGTGGGATGCCTTTGACCACTCGGGGAGCTGCCGTTGCCGGTTCGACACTGCCCACTGCCAGACTATAAAAGCCGACCACCACACCCGTGTGGCAACAAACATAGGTTTGCGCGCTGTTGGATTTTTGATTGACCAGCGCAAAACGATGCAAGAACTGATTGAGTGCGGGCTGACCGCAATCGAAGGACGCAACGGCGTCCGCACCGGCCAGTTTGCGAACTGGCTCGTACGCCGGCGAACTCAACCAAGCAACCCCGGCTTGGAAAGAAGGTCCCGCAGTTTCGGCTTGGCGCTGACGGGTTGGTCCAGCGCCGCGTGAAACTCCCGCCACTTCTCAGGCGTCAGTTCAAAGCGGGTGCGATCCGCCAGAGTCTGATTGGCCGCAACGATGCCCGCATCCAGCAGGAACTCGCTCACGTTCTTGTGCGACACACGCGCAGCTTCCTGCAGCAGTTGCTTGACAGGCGCACTGGCGCGCACATCGATGCGCTCGGATTTGGAATGCGTTGCAGTGGTCACGAGTGGGCTTCCTGAAAAATTGTTTTCATCATAGCGTCCGGACAACGTACTGACAAGCCCCTTTTTTATCGGCTGCGCCCATAGTGCACCGCCAGCAAGGCCAACGCGCCCACGAAAATTCCCTTGGCCTCGTACTGGTTGAGGATCCGGCCCTTCCAACCTCGCTGCGCCGACCATTCGCGAACACTGCGCCCAAGTCCGGCCACATGCTGAGAAATCAGTGAGCAGCGAGGTAGTCATGTCTCATCTCCATCAACCAAAGGTTTCCATGCACGCAGTGCAGTCTCTCCCCAATTCAGGCGCATCGCAAGTAGCACTGCTCCCAGGCGTCGTGCAGAGCTGCCGCCGGTCAGGACCTGGCCGTCGGCTGCCGGTCGTTCCAGGTCTCAGGTTCAGCCTTGGGCACCCGCCCCCCGGGCCAGATGGACAGTGCCGAAGCCGAGGTCGATTTGCGAGGCCAGTCGCGCCGTCGAGGGTAGGCGAGTTGATGACACCAGCACGGAGAGATTTTGCTGCACCAATCCCTGCTCGTTACCGTCCCAAGTTCAACAATTTTATTGTGGGCAGAAACATGGGCAGAAAAGCAAAACGGGCCGCAAAGGCCCGTATTTATTAGCTTCCTGGCGGAGAGGGCGGGATTCGAACCCGCGGAGGGTTTTACCCCTCGCACGCTTTCCAGGCGTGTGACTTAAACCGCTCATCCACCTCTCCGGTGGCCGAGATTGTAGCAGCGCACTCTTGCGCAGCCGCGTCCAGCGGGCGGTCGGACGGCCAGATCTGGGTGCGCAGCGTCGCCATGGGATCGGACAATCCGCAGTCGGTACAGCAGCGCGAAAGCGCGTCAGGACTTGGCGGCCTGGACCATCTTCATCGCCGACATGATCAACGCGGAGACCTCGGTCATGTTGCTGGGCACGATCAGCGTCGTCGTCGCGTCCGAGGCCACCTTGCCGTAGGCTTCAACCGCTCGCTCGGCGACCTTGAGTTGAACGGCCAGTGCACCGCCTGGCAGCTCAATTGCCGCCGCCACCCGCGCAATGGCCGTCGCAGTCGCTTCGGCCACCGCGATGATCGATTGTGCTTCGCCTTGGGCCCGGTTGATGACCGCTTGTTTCTCGCCTTCGGACCGCGCGATAAAGGCCTCACGCTCACCGGTGGCGATGTTGATCTGCTCCTGACGCCGGCCTTCGGAGGCTGCGATCAGGGCGCGTTTTTCGCGCTCGGCGGTGATTTGTGCCTGCATCGCATGCAAGATCTCCTTGGGTGGCGTCAGGTCCTTGATCTCGTACCGCAATACCTTGACGCCCCAGTTCAGTGCCGCTTCGTCGATCGCCTGCACGATCTGGGCATTGATGATGTCGCGCTCCTCGAAGGTCTTGTCCAGTTCGAGCTTGCCGATCACCGAGCGCAGCGAGGTCTGGGCCAGTTGTGTGACCGCCATGATGTAGTTCGACGATCCGTAGCTGGCCCGCATCGGATCGGTGACCTGAAAATACAGGATGCCGTCGACCTGCAACTGGGTGTTGTCGCGGGTGATGCAGACCTGGCTCGGTACGTCGAGCGGTATTTCCTTCAGGCTGTGCTTGTAGGCGACCCGGTCGATGAACGGCACCAGCAGGTTGAGTCCAGGCGCCAGAGACCCGTGGTATTTGCCCAGACGTTCCACGACCCAGGCGTTTTGCTGGGGCACGACCTTGATCGAGCGGGTGATGAAGATGGCGGCCAGGACAAACAGGACGATTGCAACTTCCATTGGGTGCCTTCTTTCGTTGATTTCTATTGCGGTTACTGAATTTTTTCGAGCAAGAGGCGATTGCCCACCAGCTCGCTGACCTTGTGCATACCTGTAGCTGGCACCACGTTATCGCGGTGGATACCCGTCCAGTTGGCACCGCGATACTTGACGTTGGTGGTGCCGTCGGGCTGCCAAGCATCGACCATCACGGTTTCGCCGACATCCAGATTGACACTGCGCAACGAGCGGACCGACGGATCATCGACTCGGCGTTTGCGGATCTGGTGCCATGCCACAACGGCGCCGCAACCGACCAGCGCGCCCACGACCAACTGGACCGTGGTCGTGGCCCCCGCATGGGCTGCAAGCGCGGCTGCCGCAGTTCCCACCGCCAGCATGAGCAGGTAAAACGTTCCGGTGACCAGTTCGAGTCCTACCGCCGCACCGGTCACCAGCCACCAGATCGTCGACTCCTGCATGCATGCTCCTTTGTGTAAGCGACGCCACATTTTGCGGCCAAAGTCGTACGCGGCCGCTTCGCCCTATGTCTAATTCCTTACACTGCGCGTCTTGGTTTGATTTTCCGGGCTCACCCGGCGGCACGGAGCAGGCATGAAATTTCGCTTTCCCATTGTGATCATCGACGAGGATTTCCGCTCGGAGAACACCTCCGGGTTGGGCATTCGCGCGTTGGCCCAGGCAATTGAAAGCGAGGGCTTCGAGGTCCTGGGCGCAACCAGTTACGGTGATCTGTCGCAGTTTGCGCAGCAGCAGTCCCGCGCCAGTGCATTCATCCTGTCGATCGACGACGAGGAATTCACGACCGACGCGGACCTTGGTCCGGCCATCCTGAACCTGCGCCAGTTCATCAGCGAGGTACGGCGCAAGAACCTGGACGTGCCAATCTATGTCTACGGTGAAACCAAGACTTCGCGCCATATCCCCAATGACATCCTGCGCGAACTGCATGGATTCATCCATATGTTCGAGGACACGCCCGAGTTCGTGGCGCGCCACATCATTCGCGAGGCCAAGAGTTATCTGGAAGGGGTGCAGCCGCCGTTTTTCAAGGCACTGCTGGACTATGCCGAGGACGGCTCGTTCTCATGGCACTGCCCGGGTCATTCCGGCGGGGTCGCTTTCCTCAAGAGCCCGGTCGGCCAGATGTTCCACCAGTTCTTTGGCGAGAACATGCTGCGCGCCGATGTCTGCAATGCGGTGGAGGAACTGGGCCAGTTACTGGACCACACCGGGCCGATAGCCGATTCGGAGCGCAACGCGGCACGCATCTTCAACGCCGACCACTGCTTCTTCGTGACCAACGGGACCAGCACCTCGAACAAGATGGTCTGGCACCATTGTGTGGCGCCCGGTGATGTGGTGGTGGTCGACCGCAACTGCCACAAGTCGATCCTGCACGCGATCATCATGACCGGAGCCATTCCGGTCTTCCTCAAGCCCACGCGCAACCATTTCGGCATCATTGGTCCGATCCCGAAAGAGGAGTTCGAACCGGCTGCTATCCAGGCCAAGATCCGCAGGAACCCGCTGCTCAAGGGCGTGGATGCCAAGAATGTCAAACCCCGGGTTTTGACGATCACCCAGTCCACCTACGATGGGGTGCTGTACAACACCGAGACCATCAAGCAGATGCTTGACGGCTATGTGGACAACATCCATTTCGATGAGGCCTGGCTGCCCCATGCCGCGTTTCATCCGTTCTACGGTTCCTACCACTCGATGGGCAAGAAGCGACCCCGGCCCAAGAAGGCGGTGGTGTACGCGACGCAGTCGATCCACAAATTGCTGGCCGGCATCAGTCAGGCCAGCCAGGTTCTGGTGCAGGACGCACAGGAGGTCAAGCTCGACCGCCATCTGTTCAACGAGGCGTATCTGATGCACACCTCGACCAGCCCGCAATACAGCATCATTGCCAGTTGCGACGTGGCCGCGGCCATGATGGAGCCGCCCGGCGGCACGGCGCTGGTCGAAGAGAGCATTGCCGAGGCGCTGGATTTCCGGCGCTCGATGCGCAAGATCGATGATGAATACGGCGACGACTGGTGGTTCAAGGTCTGGGGGCCGGAGCATCTGGTTGACGAAGGCATCGGCCACCCGGACGACTGGATCATCAAGGGTGAGTCGCGCAAGGGCAAGGCGGCGGACAACTGGCACGGCTTTGGCAAGCTGGCGACGGGCTTCAACATGCTCGATCCGATCAAGTCGACCATCGTCACGCCTGGCATGGACCTGAACGGCAAGTTCGCCAAGACCGGCATTCCGGCCAGTATCGTCACCAAGTTCCTGGCCGAACACGGTGTCGTGGTCGAGAAAACTGGCCTGTACAGCTTCTTCATCCTGTTCACGATCGGCATCACCAAGGGCCGGTGGAACACGCTGCTTACGGCCTTGCAGCAGTTCAAGGATGACTATGCCAAGAACCAGCCGATGTGGCGCATCCTGCCCGAGTTTTGCCGCGACAACAAGAAATACGAAAAAATGGGCCTGGCCGATCTGTGTCAGTTCGTGCACCAGCTTTACGCGCGCTACGACATTGCCCGGCTGACGACGGACATGTACCTTAGTGACCTTGCCCCGGCAATGACGCCGACGGACGCGTTTGCCCATATTGCGCGGCGAAAAACCGAGCGGGTGGAGATCGACGAACTCGAAGGGCGCATCACGGTCGGCCTGGTGACACCGTATCCACCGGGCATTCCGCTGCTGATACCGGGTGAGGTGTTCAACCGAAAGATCGTCGACTATCTGAAGTTCTCGCGCGAGTTCAATGAGCAATGCCCGGGCTTTGGCACTGATATCCACGGCCTGGTGAGTGAGCCCGATGACACGGGCAAGTTGCGCTACTACGCCGATTGCGTGGTCGGCAAGTAGGCTGGAGCGACAGCGTCAAGCGGCGCACAGACGCCGGCCGTCGCTCATCAGGCATCGTACATGCTGCGCATTACGGAATTCGCCCTTGGGAGCGGCCCGGCGGCGCTCATGCAATGCGGGTGGATCAGGCCGCGCTTTCGGCGACCTGCGATATGGCCACTGCGTTGAATCCTCCGTCGACAAAGGTGATCTCGGCGCTGACGCCGCTGGCCAGGTCGCTCAGCAGGAAAGCGGCCACGTTTCCGACGTCGTCGATCGTGACATTGCGCCGGATCGGCGATGCGCTCGCAACTACACCCAGCAGCTTGCCGAAATCCTTGATACCGCTGGCCGCCAGCGTCTTGATCGGGCCGGCGCTGATGCCATTGACCCGGGTGCCGCGCGGCCCCAGGCACTCGGCCAGGTAACGCACCGAGGCCTCCAAGGATGCCTTGGCCAGGCCCATGGTGTTGTAGTTTGGCACGATGCGCTCGGCGCCCAGGTAGGTCAGGGTCAGCAACGACGACTTGTCGCTCAGGAAGGGCAGGGCGGCCTTGGCCATGCCGGCGAAGCTGTAGGCGCTGATGTCGTGTGCAATGCGGAAATTCTCGCGGCTCAGGCCGTCCAGAAAATTACCGGCGATGGCCTCGCGCGGCGCAAAACCGATCGCATGCACAAAGCCGTCCAATTGCGGCCAGGTCGCCGATAGATCGCTAAACATGCGCTCGATCTGGACGTCGTCGCCGACGTCGCAGTCGAAGATCAGCTTGGAGTCAAGGCCAGCGGCAAATTCGGTGATGCGCTCCTTGAAGCGTTCGCCGACATAGCTGAACGCCAGCTCCGCACCTTGCGCGCGGCAGGCCTTGGCAATGCCATACGCGATGGATCGGTTGCTCAGTACGCCAGTGATCAACAATTTCTTGCCTGCCAGAAAGCCCATGCCCATATCTCCGAAGAAAATCCTGCAGAATTGTCGCATGCGCCATTTGTTGTCCGTGCTGTCGCTTTTGCTGGCTTTGCCAACGTGGGCGGCGCATGGATATGCCCTGTGGGGTGACCTCAAATACCCGGCGGGCTTCGCCCATTTCGACTACGTCAATCCACAGGCACCCAGGCGCGGCGAGTTGCGCCTGGTCAGCAACCTGCGCGTGTCCACGTTTGACAAGTACAACCCGTTCACAATTCGGGGCAATGCGCCGGCCTACCTTTCGGCCTTGATGTTCGACGCACTGCTGGTCGGTTCGCTGGATGAAACCGGCTCCGGCTACGGCTTGCTGGCCGAAGACGTGGAAGTGTCTGGCGATGGCCTGACCGCCACGTTCAAGCTGAGGCCGCAAGCGCGATTCCACAATGGTGATCCGGTGCTGGCGGCCGACGTCAAGCACAGTTATGACACCCTTGTGGGGCCGCATGTATCGCCCGCCTACAAGAATCTGCTGCAGGACGTTACCGGCATCGAGGTGCTGGATGCACGCACCGTGCGCTACCGCTTTAGCAAGCCCAACCGCGAGTTGCCGCTGACAGTGGGCGGGCTGCCGGTGTTCAGCCGCAAGTGGGGCATCGAAAACGGCGTTGCCAAGACCTTCGACAAGGTGGTGATGGATATGCCGATCGGCAGCGGTCCGTACAAGATCGGGCCGGTCAAGTTCGGCAAGGACATCACCTATGTGCGCGACCCGGATTACTGGGCGCGCGATCTCAATGTGCGCCGGGGTACCAGCAACTTCGAGCGCATCACGGTCAAGATCTACAAGGACAATACCGCGCGGCTGGAGGCGCTCAAGGCCGGGGAGTTCGACCTGATGCGGTTTTTCTCCGCCGGCGACTGGGCACGGCGGGTCAACGGCAGGAAATTTGACAGCGGCGAACTCGTCAGGGCGGAGTTCAAACACAGCCTGCCCTCGGGTTTCCAGAGCTACGTGCTCAATACCCGCCGCCCCATGCTCAGCGATGTGCGGGTGCGCGAGGCGCTGGGACTTGCGTTCGACTATGAGTGGATGAATCGCCAGATGTTTTACGGCTCGTACCAGCGGGTGAACGGCCTGTTCGGCAACACGGCGTGCGCGGCCAGCGGGGAACCGTCGGCGCAGGAACAGGCGTTGCTGGAGCCCTGGCGCGGCAAGTTGCCAATGGCCGTGTTCGGTCCGATGACGGTGCCACCGCGCACCGATGGTGATTCGTCGCTGCGCGGCAACCTGCGCAAGGCCAAGGCCCTGCTCAACGAAGCCGGCTGGGCGGTCAGCGACGGCAAGTTGCGCAATGCGAAAGGTGACCCGTTCGTGTTGGAGTATTTGGATAGCAACGAGGGTGGCGCGCGGACCGTGACACCATGGGCGCGCAATCTGGAGAAGATCGGCATAACGCTCAATTTCCGGCCGGTAGATTTCGCGCTGTACCAGCAGCGCCTGCAAAAATTTGACTTCGACATCACCACGCTGGCTTACCCGGGAACGCACAATCCGGGCCAGGAATATGCGGACCTGTTTGGCAGCAAGGCGGCCGACATCGAGGATTCCGGCAATCTGTCCGGCGTCAAAAGCCCTGTCATAGACGACCTGGTCAACCGGGTGACCGGCGCCACCAGCAAGGAGCAGTTGATACCGGCTTGCCGAGCACTCGAACGCGTGGTCAGCCATTCGCACCTGCTGATCCCGCAGTGGACGGCCGGTACCCACCGCATTGCCTACAACGCCTGGCGGATGGAGCGGCCGGCGAAAATGCCGCCCTATGCGCAAGGCGAAGGCTGGGCCATTGACACCTGGTGGGCCAAATAAGGGCTTATGTTCTCCTACATTCTCAAGCGCCTGTTGCTGATGATCCCCACCTTGCTGGGTGTCCTGACCATCACCTTCATCGTGATCCAATTCGTACCCGGTGGGCCGGTAGAGCAGTACCTCGCCGAGGCCAAGGCAGGAGTTGCCGGCGGTGGCGGCGCCGAGGGCGGCGGACTGACCTACCGCGGCGCGCAGGGAGTCGACACCAAGCGGTTGGAACAGATCAAGGCTTTGTACGGATTCGACAAGCCCGCGCATGAGCGGTATGTGGACATGCTGGTCCGTTTCGCGCGTTTCGACCTGGGCCGAAGCTTCTTCCAGAACAAGGAGGTGGGCGAACTCATTATTGAAAAGCTGCCGGTGTCGATCACGCTCGGGCTATGGACGTTTTTCATCAGCTACGGCATCGCGGTGCCGTTGGGTGTGGCCAAGGCGGTACGTGCGGGCAGCCGGTTCGACTTCATCACCACGCTGATCGTGCTGCTGGGTTATGCAATTCCGGGCTTCGTGCTGGGCGTGGCCCTGCTGGTGGTGTTTGGCGGGCAGCTGCAATGGTTTCCGCTACGCGGCCTGACATCGAGCAATTGGGACGAACTTTCCTGGGGTGCGCGCGCGGTGGACTATCTATGGCATATCGCGATGCCGGTGACGGCGATGGTGCTGGGCAGCTTCGCGGTGACGGCGATGCTGACCAAGAACGCGTTTCTGGAGGAGATCCGCAAGCACTATGTCGTGACCGCACGCGCCAAAGGGCTGAGCGAGAAACAAGTGCTGTGGAAACATGTGTTTCGCAATGCCTTGATACCCATCATCACGGGTTTCCCGGCGGCCTTTATTGGTGCTTTTTTCGCCGGATCACTGCTGATCGAGACGCTGTTTTCGCTTGATGGCCTGGGCCTGTTGAGCTATGAGAGCGTTATTCGGCGCGACTATCCGGTGGTGCTGGGAACCTTGTACCTGTTTACCTTGATCGGCCTGGTGACCAAGCTGATATCCGACCTGTGCTACGTATGGGTCGACCCCCGCGTGAAGTTCGATTGAAATGAAACTGCCCCCACGCTCACTGCGTTCGCTGCCCCCCGAGGGGGCCGTCAATACCTTCGGAACGGCCGGGCGGTATTGTGTGGTGCCCCCACGCTCACTGCGTTCGCTGCCCCCCGAGGGGGCCGTCAATACCTTCGGAACGGCCGGGCGGTATTGACATGACCCCCCGCACTGCCAGCCATTCTCCCGCACGCCGCGCCTGGCTGCGATTTCGGCGCAATCGCCTTGGCTACTGGAGCTTGCTTGGTTTTTGCACCATCGCACTGCTGAGCCTGTTCGCAGAACTGATCTCGAACGACAGGCCTCTGGTCGTGCGCTTCGAGGGCGCGTACTACTTCCCATTGGTACAGGACTATCCGGAGACAACGTTTGGCGGTGATTTCCTTACCACCACCGATTACCTGGACCCGTTCATCCGCGAGCGCCTGGCGCAGGACGGCAACTGGGCTGTCTTTCCGCTCAATCCGTATGGCCCCAAGACGCTGAACTATTTCGCTGCCAAGCCCAACCCATCGGCCCCCACACGCGACAACTGGCTGGGTACCGACGACCGTGGCCGCGATTTGCTGGCCCAGTTGATCTACGGGTTCCGGGTCAGTGTGTTCTTTGCGCTGGCCTTGACGGTGACCGGCGTGGCGCTCGGGTTGCTGGCCGGCGCGTTGCAAGGTTACTTCGGCGGCAAGACCGACCTGGCATTCCAGCGTTTCATCGAGATATGGGGTTCGATGCCGGAGTTGTACCTGCTGATCATCTTCAGCGCGATCTTCGCCCCCAGCCTGGCGCTGCTGCTGGTGTTGTTGAGCCTGTTCGGCTGGATGGGACTGTCGGATTACGTGCGGGCCGAGTTCCTGCGCAACCGGCAACTGGACTATGTGCGCGCAGCCCGCGCCCTGGGTGTGGGTAATTGGCAGATCATCGTGCGGCATATCCTGCCCAATAGCCTGACACCGGTCGTCACCTTCCTGCCGTTTCGCATGAGTGGCGCGATCCTGGCGTTGACCTCGCTGGACTTCCTCGGGCTTGGGGTACCGCCCGGCACGCCGTCGCTGGGCGAGTTGTTGTCGCAAGGCAAGAACAATATCGATGCGTGGTGGATATCTCTGTCGACGTTTGCGGTGCTGGTATTGACCCTGCTGTTGCTGACTTTCATGGGCGACGCTTTGCGCGACGCGCTCGATCCGCGCAAAGCTGATCAGGATCCAATCTCGGAGACGGTCCCATGACCTTGCTCGACGTCCAGGGACTGCGCGTTGCCTTTGGTGCTACCGAGGTCGTCAGGGACATCGACTTCTCCATTGCCAGCGGCGAGAAGCTGGCATTGGTGGGCGAGTCCGGATCGGGCAAGACTGTCACGGCGCTCAGCCTGCTGGGACTGGCCGCCAACGCGCGTTGCGGCGGATCGGCGCGATTCGAGGGGGCGCAGGGTGCGGTCGACCTGCTGGCTCTGCCCGAGCCGCAGTTGCGCGCCATTCGCGGGCGCGACATCGCGATGATTTTCCAGGAGCCGATGACGGCCCTCAATCCGTTGTTCCCGATTGGCAACCAGATCGCCGAGGTGCTGCAACTCAAGCAGGGCCTGGACAAAAAGCAATGCGCGCAGGCGGTGGTGGAATTGTTGGCCAGCACCGGCATACCTGAGCCGCAGCGGCGCGCGCAGGCGTTTCCGCACCAGTTGTCCGGCGGCCAGCGCCAGCGCGCGATGATCGCGATGGCACTGGCCTGCAAGCCCAGACTATTGCTGGCCGATGAACCCACGACCGCGCTGGACGTGACGGTGCGCGCGCAGATCCTCGGACTGCTGGCCCGATTGCAGCGCGAATACGGCATGGCCGTGCTGATGATCACCCATGACCTGAACCTGGTGCGCAAGTTCGCTGACCGGGTCGCGGTGATGGAAAACGGCCGTCTGGTGGAGCAAGGGCAGGTCGGCACGGTGCTTGCCGATCCGCAACATGCCTACACGCGCAAGCTGATCGACAGCAAACCACGGCGCGACGTGGTCGAGGCGCAGTCCGACGACGGCCGCGCAACTGCAGTGGCGCCGTTGCTGCAGGCCGATGCCCTGACCGTTTCCTACCCCGTGCCCATTGCCGGCTTGCGCGGCTGGTTTCGCAAGGGCTCATTCGTGGCGGTTCGCGACGCCACATTCTCGATCGCACCGGGCATGACGCTGGGCGTTATCGGCGAGTCTGGCTCTGGCAAGTCCACGCTGGCGTTGGCCGCATTGGGGCTGCAGGTGTTTGGCGGTGCGTTGCAAGTTGCAGGGCAGCCCTGGGGTGGCGGCACGGCGTCCGACAAAGCCCTGCGCCGTACCGTGCAGGTGGTATTCCAGGACCCGTTTTCTTCCTTGTCGCCGCGCATGACGGTCGAGGAGATCGTTGGCGAAGGCCTGCTGGTGCACCATGGCGCGATGAACAAGGCCGAACGCCAACGCCGGGTGTTGCAGGCGATGTCGGAGGTGGGGCTGGACGAGCGCAAGTTTCCTGATCTGCTAAGTCGTTATCCGCATGAATTCTCGGGTGGTCAGCGCCAGCGGCTGGCGATTGCCCGGGCCTTGATCGTCGAGCCGCGACTGCTGGTGCTCGACGAGCCCACCAGCGCGCTGGACGTGACCATCCAGCAGCAGGTGCTGCAATTGTTGCAAGTGTTGCAGCGCGAGCGCCGGCTGAGCTACCTGCTGATCACCCATGATGTCGACGTGATCCGGGCCATGGCGCACGATGTGCTAGTGATGAAGGACGGTGAAATCGTCGAGTCTGGCGCATTGGTCCAGGTTCTGGACACACCGCGGCATCCGTACACGCGCGAACTGGTTGCCTCGGTCACCTGACCTGGCGCACGGAAAACAAATCGTCAACGTCGTTTTCCTCTGACAACGGCCCTCCCAAGGGTGGTTTTGGCCGTCTTTTTGCAGTAGAATCCTCGCTTCACGACCAAACGGGCGGGTTTTCACCGCCCGTTTTTTTTGGTCGGGCAGATTTGGCTTGTTCTGGGAACACTGACTGGGAGACCTGAGTCCGATGGCGCTGCAGCAGCTAGTTGAACAGACGGTTACCGGCCTGGGCTACGAGTTGGTTGAGATCGAACGGCTGGCCGGTGGCTTGTTGCGCATCACGATCGACCTGCCTTGGCTGCGGGGTCAGGCCGACGTCCTGGCGCCGTCGCAGCTTGTCACGGTCGAGGATTGCGAGAAGGTTACGCGCCAGTTGCAGTTTGGGTTGGAAGTGGAAGCCATCGAGTACCAGCGGCTGGAGGTTTCGTCACCCGGCATTGACCGACTGATGCGCGGTGAGCAGGATTTCGAACGCTTCGTTGGTTGCGAGGTGGACATAACGCTGAAGGCCGCTGTAGGTGCGGCGGCGCAGGGCCAGGTGAACGCGAATCGCAAGAAGTTTCGCGGCACGCTGGAGCGTGCGCTGGCCGAAGATGGCACGGGCATGGGATGGCAGCTGGTCTGGAGCGAAGCGCCCAAGGTCAAGCCCGGTCAGCGGATTGGCAAGAACCGGCCGCCGGCACCGGTGCAGGTGCTCGGTTTTGTGATCGACGAAGTGCGGGAGGCGCGCTTGGCGCCGTTAGTGAGCTTCAAGGGCCGTGGCGGTGCCGCGGGTACGGGTGGTGGGTAGACAGGGTCAGCTTGTGCTTGGTCGCAGGTCGCCGGCAGGTCGAGGTTTGTCGGAGGCGTGACTCTGGATTGGACTGGAACGGGAAAGGTGTGACATGAATCGCGAAATGTTGATGTTGGTGGAAGCCATCTCGCGCGAGAAAAGCGTCGAGCGTGACGTTGTGTTTGCGGCCGTCGAGGCTGCATTGGCGCAAGCAACCAAGAAGCTGTATCAGGGCGACGTGGATATTCGCGTCGCCGTCGATCGGGATGACGGCAGCTATGAAACGTTCCGCCGCTGGCATGTGGTGCCCAATGAGGCCGGCCTGCAACTGCCCGAACAGGAAATTCTGCTGTTCGAAGCGCAGGAGCAGATTGAAGACATCGAGGTCGACGAATACATCGAGGAGCCCATTGACTCGGTCCCGATCGGTCGCATTGGCGCGATGGCCGCCAAGCAGGTCATCTTGCAGAAGATCCGTGACGCCGAGCGCGAGATGTTGCTCAACGATTTCATGTCGCGCGGCGACAAGATCTTCGTGGGTACCGTCAAGCGGATGGACAAGGGCGACATCATTGTGGAGAGCGGACGTGTCGAAGGACGCTTGCGCCGCAGCGAAATGATCCCCAAGGAAAACCTGCGCTCGGGTGACCGGGTTCGCGCAATGATCATGGAGGTGGACCTCACGTTGCGGGGCGCACCGATCATCCTGTCGCGTTCGGCCCCTGAATTCATGATGGAGCTGTTTCGTACCGAAGTGCCGGAAATCGAGCAGGGGCTGCTGGAGATCAAGTCCTGCGCCCGGGACCCGGGTTCGCGCGCCAAGATTGCGGTGTTGTCGCATGACAAGCGGGTCGACCCCATCGGTACCTGCGTCGGTGTGCGTGGCACACGCGTCAATGGCGTCACGAACGAACTGGCCGGTGAGCGGGTCGACATCGTGCTGTGGAGCGAAGACCCGGCGCAATTCGTCATCGGCGCACTGGCGCCGGCCAACGTGTCGTCGATCGTTGTCGACGAGGAGCGCCACGCGATGGACGTGGTGGTTGACGAAGAAAACCTGGCTATTGCCATTGGCCGTGGCGGCCAGAACGTGCGCCTGGCGTCAGATTTGACCGGCTGGAAGATCAACATCATGGACGCCAACGAATCGGCCCAGAAATCGGCCGACGAGGCCGACTCCGGCCGGCGCCTGTTCATGGAAAAGCTCGACGTGGACGAGGAGATCGCAGACATCCTGATCGCAGAAGGCTTCACCAGCCTGGAGGAGGTGGCCTATGTGCCGCTGCAGGAGATGCTGGAGATCGAGAGTTTTGACGAAGAAACGGTGAATGAACTGCGCACCCGTGCCAAGGACGCGTTGCTGACCATGGAGATCGCCCATGAAGAGAATGTCGACGCCGTGTCGCAGGACCTTCGCGAACTCGAGGGTCTGGATGCCCAATTGATCGGCAAGCTGGCCGACAAGGGCGTGCATTCCCTCGACGACCTGGCCGATCTGGCCGTGGACGAACTCACGGAAATCACCGGCCAGTCCGAGGACGAGGCCAAGACCTTGATCATGAAAGCGCGCGAGCATTGGTTTACCGATGCAGCCGCTTCGCACGAGTAACGGTCATGAAGACGCAGATTCAGTGACGGCCAACAATTGCCCGCAGGGCTTGTTTTGCCAAACTAAAGGTAGCACAACATATGTCCAGTACGACAGTCGCCGAGTTCGCCAGCGAACTCAAGAAATCCACCGCCACGCTGCTTGAGCAACTCAAGGCTGCGGGCGTGCCCAAGGCGGCGGCAACCGATCCCGTTACCGACTCCGACAAGCACAGCCTGTTGAATTTCCTGCACACCAGCCACGGTACGGCCTCGTCCGAGCGCAAGAAGATCACGCTCGTCAAGAAATCGACAACCGAGATCAAGCAGGCCGATGCGTCTGGCAAGGCGCGCACGATCCAGGTCGAGGTACGCAAGAAGCGCACCTTCATCCGGCGTGACGAGGGCACTGACAGCGTGCCAGAGACCCCGGTTGCGGAGCCTGTGCAAGCCCCTGCCCAGGTCGCTATCGACCAGAGCGAATTGACCCGGCGCGAGGAAGAAGCGCGCCGCCAGGCCGAACTGATCCGCCGCCAGGAAGAGGATCTGGTCGAAAGGCGCAGGCAGCGCGAAGAACAGGAAGCCAAGGCCCGCGCCGCATCCGAGGCAGCTGCCGTGACGGCAAGCGCCGCTGCGGCCAACAGCAAGGCGCTGGCATCCGTTTCCGACAGCACGCCCGATGACCGTGCCGCTGAAGAGGCTGCTGCACAGGCGGCGGAGAAAGTACGGGCCGACGCCAAGCAAAAACTCGCCGCGCAGTCCAAGGTGCGTGCTGACGAGGAGGCCGCGCGCGCGGCCGACCTGAGCATGCGCCGGCGCAAGGCAGAGGATGAGGCTGCGGCAATCCGCACCATGCTGGCTACGCCCAACAAGGCGGTTCAGATAGCCAAGAAGCCAGAAGAGGTCAAGGTCGCCGCCAAGGGGACCCTGCACAAGCCGGCGGTGGGCAGCGTGGTGGCCAGGGCCAAGCCGGGCGGAGCGCCGGGCGCTGGCCAGGGCACCGCTCCCGGTGCGGGCAAGGAGGTCAAATCGGCCAAATTGTCCAGTAGCTGGGCGGGAGATCCGGCCAAGAAGAAGGCTATCCCGACTCGGGGCGATACCGGTGGTGGCCGTGGCAACTGGCGCGGTGGTCCACGTGGGCGCCGGGGCAGCAGCGAGCGCGACCATCGCGACGACCGCATGTCGTCGTTGCCGGTCGAATTGCGGGTGTTGGAAGTCCATGTGCCCGAGACAATCACCGTCGCGGAGCTTGCCCACAAGATGGCCGTGAAGGCCTCTGAGGTGATCAAACACTTGATGAAGCTCGGCCAGATGGTGACCATCAACCAGCCGCTGGACCAGGACACTGCGATGATCGTGGTGGAGGAAATGGGTCATACCGCCATCGTTGCGGCGCTCGATGACCCCGAAGCGTTTACCGATGAGGAAACCGGCCAGGCCGAAGGTGAGGCATTGCCACGTGCACCGGTAGTGACGGTCATGGGTCACGTCGACCATGGCAAGACTTCGCTGCTCGACTACATCCGCACCGCCAAGGTGGCTGCGGGCGAGGCCGGTGGTATTACCCAGCATATCGGCGCCTACCATGTGCAAACGCCACGCGGCATGATTTCGTTTCTGGATACCCCGGGCCATGAGGCGTTTACCGCGATGCGGGCGCGCGGCGCCAAGGCCACCGACATCGTGATCCTTGTCGTTGCAGCGGACGATGGGGTGATGCCTCAGACGCGCGAGGCGATCAAGCACGCCCGGGCGGCAAATGTGCCATTGGTGGTGGCGATCAACAAGATCGACAAGCCGGGTGCCAATGCAGAGCGGGTCAAGAACGAGTTGGTTTCCGCAGAGGTCATTCCGGAAGAACTGGGCGGCAACTCGCCGTTCGTGCCGGTGTCGGCCAAGACCGGCGAAGGCATCGATGCACTGCTCGAGCAAGTGCTGCTGCAGGCCGAGGTGCTGGAGCTCAAGGCCCCGGTACAGGCCATGGCCAAAGGCATCGTGATCGAGGCCCGGCTGGACAAGGGCCGGGGCCCGGTGGCCACGGTTCTGGTGCAATCCGGAACCCTGCAAGCCGGTGACATCGTGCTGGCCGGCTCGACCTACGGCAAGGTGCGCGCCATGCTCGATGAGAACGGCAAGGCGATCAAGGCCGCTGGTCCGTCGATTCCGGTCGAGATCCAGGGGCTGACCGAAGTCCCGCAGGCGGGCGACGAATTCATGGTGCTGCCAGACGAACGCCGCGCGCGCGAAATCGCCACCTACCGTGCGGGCAGGTTCCGCAATACCAAGTTGGCCAAGCAACAGGCCGCCAAGCTGGAGAACATGTTCACCGACATGACGGCAGGAGCGGTGAAGACCGTTCCCATCATCATCAAGGCCGATGTGCAGGGTTCGCAGGAAGCGCTGGGGCAAAGCCTGCTCAAGCTTTCGACCGACGAGATCAAGGTGCAACTGGTCTACGCGGGCGTGGGCGGTGTGACCGAATCCGACGTCAACCTCGCGATCGCGTCCAAGGCGGTGATCATCGGCTTCAATACCCGTGCCGACGCCGGCGCGCGCAAGCTGGCCGAGAACAACGGTGTCGATATCCGCTACTACAACATCATCTACGACGCCGTGGATGAGTTGAAGGCGGCGATGTCGGGCATGCTCACGCCGGACAAGAAAGAGGAAGTCATCGGTACCGCGGAGATCCGCCAGGTGTTCAAGGTCAGCAAGATCGGCTCCATTGCCGGGTGCATGGTCACCTCGGGTGTGGTGCGCCGCGCCGCGCGGGTACGCCTGCTGCGCGACAACACCGTGATCTTCACCGGCGAGCTCGAATCGCTCAAGCGCTTCAAGGACGATGCCCGTGAGGTGAAGGAGAGCTTCGAGTGCGGCTTGAACATCAAGAACTACAACGACATCCAGGAGAACGACCAGCTGGAGTTCTTCGAGATTCGCGAAGTGGCGCGAACGCTGTAAAGCCAGCCCGGCATCGTGGTACGCAGATCCGCAACCCCCAACCGCGCCTTCAAGGTCGCCGACCAGATCCAGCGTGATCTGACGGAATTGATCGCGCGCGAGTTGAAGGATCCGCGGGTTGGCATGGTCACGATCCAGGCGGTGGAGGTGACGCCCGACTATGCACATGCCAAGGTGTTTTTCAGCCTGCTCCAGGGTGATCCCGAGGAAACCACCGTCGGACTGAACCAGGCCGCGGGATTCCTGCGCGCCGGGCTGTTCAAGCGCCTGCACATCCACACCGTGCCCACCTTGCATTTCCTGTTTGACCGCACCACCGAACGTGCCGCCGACATGAATGCGCTCATCGCGCAGGCCGTCGCCTCGCGTTCCAAGAACGAGGACTGAACAACCGGGGTCAGATTCCAATTCCTGATTGGACGCTGGCCGCCAGAGCCAGCGTATGGGAAACAGATTGGATACATCCGACCACAAGCAGCGGGTAGCGCGACGCCCGGTGCATGGCTTGCTGTTGCTTGACAAACCCCTGGGGCTGTCGAGCAATCAAGCCTTGCAAAAGGCCAAGTGGTTGCTGCGTGCCGAGAAGGCGGGCCATACCGGAACGCTTGACCCGCTGGCCACTGGCGTGTTGCCACTGTGTTTTGGTGCCGCCACCAAATTCAGCCAATTGCATCTGGATGCCGACAAGTCCTATGAGGCTGTCGCGCGGCTCGGCGTCACGACCACTACCGGCGACGCAGAAGGCACCGTATTGCGCGAGCGCTCAGTTTCTGTGGACGACAGTGCCGTCGAGCTGGTACGGGCCCGCTTCGTCGGCCAGATAACGCAACTACCACCGATGCACAGCGCGTTGAAGAAAGACGGCAAACCGCTGTATGAATATGCACGCGCGGGGCTGGACGTCGAGCGCGAGCCGCGCCGGGTGACCATTCTTGCGCTGGAGGCGACACTGGTGCAGGACGAGCTTGGCGCATCCCTTCGCTTGCGCGTGCGTTGCACCAAGGGAACCTACATCCGCACGCTGGCCGAAGACATCGGCGAGGCGCTCGGCTGTGGCGCCCATCTGACGGCGCTGCGCCGGACCGAGACCGGTGGCTTCGCAATGGCGGGCTGCGTCGCGCTGGAGCAGCTCGAGCAATTGCCCGAACACGAGCGCCTGGCCCGGCTGCGACCGGTCGACGACCTGTTGGCCGGCCATGTTCCGGTATTGCTGGAGCCCCCCGACGCGGGGCGTTTTCTCAGCGGACTGCGCAGGCGTGGCGCATGGCCCGACAACCCGCGCGTAGTGGTATTTGGAACTGCACCACGCGCCTTGCTGGGAACCGCCCATACCTGCGCGGGTGAGTTGATCCCAGACCGCCTGCTGAGCCCGATCGAGATTGAACAGACCCTCGCCGGTTATTGAAAACGCCAGATTCCTGAAAGAGAACCATGAGCTACAAACAGATTCGCAACATCGCCATCATTGCCCACGTCGACCACGGCAAGACCACACTGGTCGACATGCTGCTGCGCCAAAGCGGCACCTTCCGCGCCAACGAAAAAGTCGCCGAGCGCGTGATGGACAGCAACGACCTGGAGAGGGAACGTGGCATCACCATCCTGGCCAAGAACTGTGCGGTGGACTGGAAGGAGACCCACATCAATATCGTGGACACCCCGGGCCACGCCGATTTCGGTGGCGAGGTGGAGCGCGCCTTGTCGATGGTCGATGGCGTGATGCTGCTGATCGATGCGGTGGAAGGTCCGATGCCCCAGACACGATTCGTGACCAAGAAGGCACTGGCACTGGGTCTCAAACCGATCGTCGTCGTCAACAAGGTCGACCGCCCGGGCGCACGTCCCGACTATGTGATCAACGCCGCTTTCGACCTGTTTGACAAGCTCGGCGCAACGGAGGAGCAACTCGACTTTCCGGTGGTCTATGCTTCCGGACTGAACGGATGGGCCACCATGGAGGAAGGCGCGCCCGGCGAGCAATGGGGCAAGGATCTTGCGCCGCTGTTCGACACAGTGCTCTCGCATGTGCCGGCCAACAAGGGCGACCCGGCGGCGCCGCTGCAATTGCAGATCAGCTCGCTGGACTATTCCACCTATGTCGGGCGCATCGGCGTGGGGCGGATCAGCCAGGGCACGTTGCGCATCAACCAGGATGTGCTGGTCATGGAAGGGCCCAGCGGCAAGTCGGGCAAGGCCCGGGTGCAGCAGATCCTGAAATTTGAAGGCCTGGAGCGTGTTGCCGCCACCGATGCCGGCCCTGGTGACATCGTGCTGGTCAGCGGCATCGAACAGGTCGGTATCGGTGTCACGATCACCGATCCGCTGGCGCCAGCGCCACTGCCCATGCTCATGATCGACGAGCCGACGCTGACGATGAACTTCTGCGTCAACAACTCGCCGCTGGCGGGGCGCGAAGGCAAGTTCGTGACCAGCCGCCAGCTGCGCGACCGCCTGGAGCGTGAACTGCAGGCCAACGTCGCCTTGCGTGTTACCGATACCGACGAAGACGGCATTTACGAGGTCTGTGGCCGGGGCGAACTGCACCTGACTATTTTGTTGGAAAACATGCGGCGCGAGGGTTACGAGCTGGCGGTGTCCAAGCCGCGCGTGGTGTTCAAGCTGGTCAACGGCGAGAAGCAGGAGCCGATCGAGATGCTGACCGTGGACATCGAAGAAAGCCACCAGGGTGGCGTGATGCAGGCGCTAGGCCTGCGCAAGGGTGACCTGGTGAGCATGGAGCCCGATGGCCGCGGCCGTGTACGCCTCGAATACCGCATTCCGGCGCGCGGCCTGATCGGCTTTCAAAACGAGTTCCTGAACCTGACCCGCGGCACCGGCCTGGCCAGCAACATCTTCGACGGTTACGAGGCCTATCGTGGTGACATCGAAAGCCGCAAGAGCGGCGTGCTGATCAGCATGGATGATGGCGAGATCGTCACCTACGCGCTGGGCAAACTGGACGATCGCGGCCGCATGTTCGTCAAAGCCGGCGACCCGGTGTATGAGGGCATGATTGTCGGGATCCACAGCCGCGACAACGACCTGATCGTGAACGCGGTGCGCATGAAGCAGCTGACCAACTTCCGCGTCAGCGGCAAGGAAGATGCGATCAAGATCACGCCGCCGATCCAGCTCACGCTGGAGTATGCGGTTGAGTTCATCGAGGATGACGAGCTGGTGGAAATCACGCCCAAGAGCATTCGTTTGCGCAAGCGCTACCTCAAGGAGCACGAGCGCAAGAAGGCCACTCGCGAGACGGTTTGAACCCGGGCCCGGCCCGTGAAAGGGCCGGTGTCCGCATCTGGTTCAGCGCTGGCGCGTCTTCATTGCGCGCTCGACCTCGCGCTTGCCTTCCCGGTCTTTGATGACGTCGCGCTTGTCGTGTTCGGCCTTGCCCTTGGCCAGCGCTAGATCGCACTTCACCTTGCCAGCCTTCCAGTGCAGGTTGATCGGCACCAGCGTGTAGCCTTTTTGTTCGACCTTGCCGATCAGCCGCTTGATCTCTTCCTTGTGCATCAGCAGCTTTTTGGTGCGCACGTTGTCCGGGTTGACATGCGTCGAGGCCGTTCCCAGTGGATTGATCTGGCAACCGATCAAGAACAACTCGCCTTCGCGGATCACCACATAGCCGTCGGTCAACTGGACCTTGCCGGCACGCAGTGACTTGACCTCCCATCCCTCGAGTACCAACCCGGCCTCGAAGCGCTCCTCGAAGAAGTAGTTGTACGCCGCCTTTTTGTTGTCGGCAATACGGGCGGGCTTTTGCGCAGCGGTTTCGGGTTTTTTGGCCATGGATGCAAGATGGGGTTGTCGATCATGCGAACAAGGCTTGTCTACAATCCCGCGCAGTCCTGCATTCTATGAAAACAGTCAACAAGTCGGTCCTGATCTGGTATCGCCCCGAGGAAATGTATGCGCTGGTCACCGATGTGGCGTCGTATCCGCAGTTCCTGCCCTGGTGTGACCATGCCAGTGTGCTGGAGGAAGGCGAGGTCGGAATGCTCGCCGAAATCGGCATCGCCATTGGCGGCGTGCGCCAGACATTCACCACCCGCAATGTGCACACCGAGGCGCGCGCGGTCGATATGGAACTGGTCAAGGGTCCGTTCTCGCGCCTCGATGGTCACTGGCGCTTCGTGCCGCTGGGCGACGGCAGCCAGCGGGCCTGCAAAGTGGAGTTCAGGCTCAACTATGGATTCGACAATGCCACGCTGGGCAAGCTGGTCGGACCGGTGTTCGATCGCATTGCGGCCAGCCTGGTCGATGCGTTCGTGAAACGGGCCGAGCAGGTCTACGGCAAATGAATTTACCGATGCGCATCACGCTGGTGTATTCGCCGCGCGCCCGCGATGTGCACGAGGAAGTGCTCGAACTGGCCGATGGGTGCACGGTGCAGCAGGCCTTGCTGGCCAGCGCATTGCTGTGCCAGCAGCCAGATCTGGTGAACAATTCGCCCGGTTTCGGCGTTTGGGGCGTCAAGGTTTGCGCCAGCCATGTTTTGCACGGCGGTGATCGTGTCGAGCTATACCGGCCATTGCAGGTGGACCCCAAGGTGGCGCGCAGGGCCCGCTTCGAGGCCCAGGGCGCGCGCTCGGCTGGGTTGTTTGCCCGGCGACGCCCCGACGCAAAGGCCGGCTATTAGCGCACAAACGACGAACGCTGCGCAGTCGTGTGCGCAGAGCGAGGCGCAAGCGGCAGGGTCGGCCTATTTGCAGTACACCTCGATCGCAGCGCGAATCTTTTTTTGTTCAGCTGCACGGCCGGCGTCGTCGAGCACTTCAGGTTCACCCTTGGCATTGGTGATCGACACCCGAACACCGGAATCCATCAGCGTTTGACGCGCTTTTTCCGTTTCGCAGTTGGAGGCCTTGATCTGGCCAATCCGGTCCGCGTCTGCCTTGACTTTGGCCAGGGCTTCCGCGTCCGCTTTTTTCTTGCGTTCGGTCAGGTACTTGTCTTCTTCGTCAATCTTTGGCCGGGCGGCTGCGTCCAAGCCTGCGACCGCCGATGCAGACGCGGGCGCCATCGGTGGCACTGCTACGGCGGTGCTCGCTTTGCCCGGCTGTTTGAGAATATTTTTTGGCGGGATATTGGCTGGCGGAGCTTGGTCACTGAACACCTTGCGGCCACTGTGGTCCAGCCATTGCCACTGTGCCTGGGCGGTTGCGCACACCAGCCACAAAGCGGTTGCGATAAGGGTATGAAAGCGTCTCATGGAGCGCAGTTTACGCCGATGCAGCCCTCGGGCGACGGGTACAATTCCTTGTTTGGAGCTTTCACATGCGCCTGCTCGGCAAAGCGCTCACCTTCGACGATGTGTTGTTGGTGCCGGCGTTCTCGCAAGTCCTGCCCAAGGACACCTCGTTGTCCACCTCGTTTTCACGCAATATCCGGCTCAATCTGCCGCTGGTTTCGGCCGCCATGGACACCGTGACCGAGGCCCGGCTGGCGATCGCGATCGCGCAGGAGGGCGGTATCGGGATTGTGCACAAGAACCTGTCGGCACAAGACCAGGCGGCCCAGGTGGCCAAGGTCAAGCGCTACGAGTCCGGGGTATTGCGCGACCCGGTGGTCATCACGCCCACGCATACGGTGCGCCAGGTGATCGACCTGTCCGAGCAGCTCGGGGTGTCGGGCTTCCCGGTCTGCGATGGCGGCAAGGTGGTCGGAATCGTCACAGGTCGTGACCTGCGCTTCGAGACCCGTTATGACGCGCCGGTGAGCTCCATCATGACGCCGCGCGACAAGCTGATAACGGTGCCCGACGGCACCACGCTGGCCGAAGCCAAGGCGCTGCTGAACAAGCACAAGCTGGAACGGCTGCTGGTCGTCAACACCGCGTTCGAGCTCAAGGGCCTGATCACCGTCAAGGACATCACCAAGCAGACCAGTTTTCCCAACGCCGCGCGCGACGCGCTGGGCAAGCTGCGGGTCGGCGCTGCGGTTGGCGTGGGCGAGGGCACCGAGGAGCGGGTCGAAGCGCTGGTGCGTGCGGGTGTCGATGCCATCGTGGTTGATACGGCGCATGGCCACAGCCAGGGCGTGCTGGACCGGGTGCGCTGGGTCAAGAGGAACTATCCGCAGGTCGACGTGGTCGGCGGCAATATTGCCACTGGCGCCGCGGCACTGGCCCTGGTTGAGGCAGGTGCCGACGCGGTCAAGGTGGGCATCGGTCCGGGATCGATCTGCACCACCCGCATCGTGGCCGGCGTGGGCGTGCCGCAGATCATGGCGATCGACAGCGTCGCCACAGCGCTGCAGGGCAGCGGCGTGCCGCTGATCGCGGACGGCGGCGTCCGCTTCTCCGGCGACATCGCCAAGGCCATTGCAGCCGGTGCCAGCACGGTGATGATGGGCGGCATGTTTGCCGGGACCGAAGAGGCGCCGGGCGAGATCATCCTGTACCAGGGTCGCAGCTACAAGAGCTACCGTGGCATGGGATCGATTGGCGCGATGCAGCAGGGCAGCGCTGACCGCTACTTCCAGGAGGCGACCACCGGCAACCCGAATGCCGACAAGCTGGTGCCCGAGGGCATTGAAGGCCGGGTGCCGTACAAGGGCTCGATGGTCTCCATCATCTACCAGATGTCCGGCGGCTTGCGCGCCAGCATGGGCTACTGCGGCTGCCCGACGATTTCCGACATGCAAAACAAGGCCGAGTTCGTCGAGATCACCACGGCCGGCATCCGCGAAAGCCATGTGCACGACGTGCAGATCACCAAGGAAGCGCCGAATTACCGGGCCGATTGAGCCGGGGCGTTGGCCAAGCCCGCACCGCAGCGTATTCGGTCCACCGTGTGGTGATGGTCATTCCGTTCCTCGCAAATTGTTGACTGACGCATTTCCATCCGATCGGGCCGAGCCAGCCAAAGCCCCCGCGCGCCCTTCGACAGGCGCTGGCCGAACGACGCACCGAACGAATTCCACAACCCCGGTCTGGTCGTCGACGACTGGAATTTCGCACCACGCCCAACCGGCGTTCCCACCATGCAGCACCAGAAAATCCTGATTCTCGATTTCGGCTCCCAGGTCACGCAGCTGATTGCACGGCGCGTCCGCGAGGCCCATGTGTTCTGCGAAGTTGTGTCCTGCGATGTCGGCAACGATTGGGTCCGTGCGTACGCCCGCGACGGTAATCTCAAAGGCATCATCCTGTCGGGCAGCCACGCCAGCACCTACGAAGACCATGCGCTGCGCGCGCCGCAGCTGGTGTTCGAACTCGGCATTCCGGTGCTGGGCATCTGTTATGGCATGTTCACGATGGCGGTTCAACTTGGCGGTATCGTCGCGCCCAGCCACAAGCGCGAATTCGGCCATGCCGACGTGCGCGCGCACGGACACACCCAACTGCTTGATGGCATACAGGACTACGCCACACCGATGGGCCATGGCATGCTCCAGGTCTGGATGAGCCATGGCGACAAGGTCACCGAGATGCCGCCAGGCTTTCATCTGATGGCCAGCACCGACAGCTGCCCGGTGGCCGGAATGGCCGACGAAGAGCGCCGCTTCTACGGCGTGCAGTTTCATCCGGAGGTCACCCACACCAAACGCGGCGCCGCCCTTTTGGAGCGCTTCGTGCTCGACATCTGCGGCACCCGTGCCGACTGGATCATGGGCGACTACATCGCTGAGGCGGTCCAGAGGATCCGCGAACAGGTCGGTGACGAAGAAGTCATCCTGGGTTTGTCCGGCGGTGTCGATTCATCGGTGGCCGCCGCCTTGATCCACCGCGCCATCGGCGACCAGCTGACCTGCGTGTTTGTCGACCACGGCCTGCTGCGTCTGCACGAAGGTGACATGGTGATGGACATGTTCGTCGGCAAGTTGCACGCCAAGGTGGTGCGGGTCGACGCGGCGAACCAGTTTCTCGGCCACCTGGCGGGTGTGGGCGACCCCGAGGCCAAGCGCAAGATCATCGGGCGCGAATTCGTCGAGGTGTTCAAGGCTGCAGCCGCGAAACTGAAGAACGACCATGCGCGCCATGTCGCCTGGCTGGCGCAGGGAACCATCTACCCGGACGTCATCGAGTCCGGTGGCGCCAAAAGCAAGAAGGCGGTCACCATCAAGAGCCATCACAACGTGGGCGGGCTGCCCGAGCAGCTGGGCCTCAAGCTGCTCGAGCCATTGCGCGAGCTGTTCAAGGATGAGGTGCGTGAACTGGGCGTCGCATTGGGACTGCCCCATGCCATGGTCTACCGGCATCCGTTCCCCGGCCCGGGACTGGGCGTGCGGATCCTGGGCGAAGTGAAACGCGAGTATGCCGACATGCTGCGCCAGGCCGATGCGATCTTCATCGACGAGCTGCACACCTTCATCGATGACGACAGCGGCAAGAGCTGGTACGACCTGACCAGCCAGGCGTTTGCCGTATTCCTGCCGGTCAAGAGTGTGGGCGTGATGGGCGACGGGCGTACCTACGAATACGTGGTGGCGCTGCGCGCGGTGCAGACCAGCGATTTCATGACGGCCGATTGGGCCGAGTTGCCGTATGCACTGCTCAAGCGCGTGTCTGGGCGCATCATCAACGAGGTCAAGGGCATCAACCGGGTCACCTACGACGTGTCGAGCAAACCGCCGGCGACGATCGAGTGGGAGTAGGTTTCGAGATCCATCGGGGTCTATCGAGATCTATCGAAAAGTGGACTCAACGTGTTGATCAGGAAGGCGAATGTCTCTCGAGTTCTATCGAGTTCTATCGCTGGGATGCCCTTACATCTGACGGTAAATTTGACGGCAAAAAGGTCGCGTCGAGTTCCCGCGAGAAATTTGCCATCGGGGCGATTCCCACGTTGACGGTAAATTCCAGGCGCAAGACCCAGCATCCATGCGGCTTATCGGGCGATCAACGGGTTGCGTTGCGCTGACGGTAAATTCTTGCGCTTTCAGGCGATACACCGCACCGGACGGCCGCGGTTCGTTATTCGCTGCGATGGGCAATGGCGGGGCAGGGCAGAGGATCAGACAACTTGTCGCTCGTTGACCTATGGAAGTACATCATCAACGGCGGCCTCTTCGAGCTTCGATCCGTTCGTGGCGGCCGTTCAGTCCAGAATCGCACTGAGCCCACGGCCACTGGGCATCGAATGCCCGCAATGCGTTGGACAGCGGCCGCACGGGCGAGCGAGGTGGCGGGCAGCACTCTGCCAGAAGGTGACATTCGAGCAGCCTGCACAAAGCCGACAGTCGGCCAAATGACCGAGCGCCGACCTTTGGAATCACCGCATGCGCATGCGCAACAACGATACGGGCGGTCAACCCAACCAGTTCTTGATTCGCTGCGCCAGCGCGTCCCGACTGATGCCGTAGCGGTCGTGCAGTGTCGGCAGCGCACCGGCGTCGAGGTAGGCGTCCGGGAGCCCAGCTAGTTGGAAGCTCGCAGGCTGCACGCGATGGCGCAACAAGGCGCTCGCCACTGCCTCGCCCAGCCCACCGATGACGGAGTGATTTTCGGCGACGACGACCAGACGATTTTTGTACTTGACGGCATCAATGATCGCGGCTTCATCCAAAGGCTTGATCGTTGGGCAGTGCAAAACGGCCACGCCGATGTTGGCGGCCCGGAGTGACTGCGCGACTTCGAGCGCGCGCATGGTCATGAAGCCGCTTGAGATCACCAGCACTTCATTGCCCTCGCGCAGCACCTTGGCCTTGCCCAGTTCGAACTTGTAGTCGTACTCGTCCAGCACGAGGGGCACGTTGCCACGCGAAAGGCGCAAGTAGACCGGGCCCTTGTGCGCAGCGATCTGCGGCACGGCCTGCTCCAGGTCCAGCGCATCGCAGGGGTCGACGATGGTCATGCCGGGGATGCCGCGCATCATCGCGATGTCCTCGGTCGCCTGGTGGCTGGGCCCGTAGCCGGTTGTCAGGCCAGGCAGTGCGCAGCAGATTTTGACGTTCAGGTTCTCCTCGGCGATCACCTGGTGGATGAAGTCGTAAGCACGGCGGGTGCCGAACACGGCGTAAGTCGTCGCGAACGGGATCAAGCCTTCCTTGGCCATACCACCAGCAGCCGCCATCAGCAGCTGCTCGGCCATGCCCATCTGGTAGAAGCGTTCGGGGTAGGCCTGGGCAAACAGGTGCAGGTCGGTGTACTTCGCCAGATCGGCCGTCATGCCGACGATCTCAGGCCGGTTGGCCGCAAGTTCGACCAAGGCCTTGCCGAACGGCGCGGCCTTGACGCGCTGTCCTTCAGCCGCGATGGAGGCAATCATGGCCGACGTGGTGAGACGCGGCTTCTTTTCTGCGACGGGTGCGTTCATGCCAGTGCTCCTTGAGCTTGTTGCGATTGGTCCAGGGTCTGCAGGGCTTCCTGCCACTCCTGCGAGTCGACGCGGATAAAGTGGTTTTTCTCCCGCTTCTCCAGGAAGGGCACGCCCTTGCCCATCAGCGTGTCGAACAAGATCACGCGCGGCTTGGCCTCGGTGAGCGCGCGAGCGGCATTAAAGGCCTTCAGAACCGCCAACAGGTCATTGCCATCGACCCTCTGAACGTGCCAGCCGAACGCGGCCCACTTATCGGCCAGCGGTTCGAAGCCCATCACCTTGGACGATTGGCCGTCGGCCTGCTGGTTGTTGATGTCAACCAAACAGATCAGATTGCCGAGACCGTGGTGCGCAGCGCCCATCGCCGCTTCCCAGGTCGAGCCTTCGTCGAGTTCGCCATCGGACATCGAGTTGTAGACGAAGGCCGGGTTCTTCTTCTGCCGCAGGCCCAGGGCCATACCCACGGCGATCGGCAGGCCGTGGCCGAGCGAGCCGCCGGAGATCTCCATGCCTGGCGTGTAGGTCGCCATCCCCGACATTGGCAGGCGGCTGTCGTCGCTGCCGTAGGTCTCGAGTTCCTCCTGGGGGATGATCCCGGCCTCGATCAGTGCCGCGTAGAAGGCAATCGCGTAGTGGCCGTGTGACAGCAGGAAGCGGTCACGGCCCTCCCATTCAGGTTCGTCAGGGCGCAGATTCAACGCGTGGCTGTAAGCCACTGCCAGCACGTCGGCCCAGCCGAGGGCCTGTCCGATGTAGCCCTGGCCTTGCACTTCGCCCATCCGAAGCGCGTAGCGCCGAATACGGTAAGCCGATTGCTTCAGTTCTTTCAGTGATTTGCTCATTCGGTTTCCTTCTGACTGTGAGTAGGGTCAAGCACCTGCCGCGGAACTGGCTTCGTCGGGCCGCTGGCGGTGCCCCCTTAAAGGGGAGCACCGCAGGCGCTTCGGGGGTGGGTCATCGCAGGATGCTGGCCGGCACATAGGACACGAGGGCCAGGACGGCAAACGCAACCAGGTAGAACGGTCCAAGTTCGCGCACTGTCTGCCCGACTTTGACCTTGGCCAGTGCACTGGTGATGAACAGAGTGGTGCCCACCGGCGGCGTGTACAGGCCGATAGCCAAGTTCACGACCATCATGATTCCTAGCTGCGTCATGTCCATACCGATGCTTTGGGCGAGCGGCACGAATACAGGCGTCAGCAGCAGTACGGCAGCCGGCAGGTCGATGAACATGCCCAAGAACAGCATCAGCAGGTTCATCAACAAGATCACCAGCCACTTTATGTGCACATTGGCTTGCACCCAGTGCGCAATGCCTTGCGGCATCTGATCGAAGGTCAACAGCCAGCCGATGGCCGCCGAGGTCATGATGACTAGCAGCACGACGCCCGTGGCCAGGCCAGCTTGCACGACTGCAAGGTGCAGTCGCTGGAGACTCAGGTCTTGGTAAACGATCATCGACACCACGCCGGCGTACAGGGTCGACAGCACCGCCACCTCCGTCGGCGTGGCAATGCCGAAGCGCAGGAAGATAATGATCAGTACCGGGAGCACCACGGCCGGGGCGGCGTACAACAGGTGCTTGCGAAACGTGGCGCCGTCGAAGGGCGTGGTGTCGCGTGGAAAGTTGCGGCGCTTTCCTACCCACCAGCATGCCGCCATGAACCCGCCGCACATCAGGATGCCGGGCATCACTCCGGCGACGAACAGTTCGGCGATCGATGCGTTGGAACTCAGCGCGAACAGGATCATCGGGATCGACGGCGGGATCAGGATGTCGATCGTTGCGGCCGCTGCCAAGGTCGCTGCCGAGAACGCGGCCGGGTAGCCGAGCCGCTTGTGCCAGGGGATCAGCAACGAACCGATCGCCGAGGCATCTGCGACCGCCGAACCGGAGACGCCGCCGAACAGGGTGGACGACAGCACGCCGACCTGGGCCGGGCCACCGTGGAAGCGGCCGATCAGCGCCGAGAGCACGCCGACCAGCGCCTGGCCGAGCTTGCCGCCCATCATCAACGAGCCGGTCAGCATAAAGAAGGGGATCGCGATCAAAGGGAAGCTCTGTACCTGGGCCACCATCTGTTGCACAAGCAGATCCAGAGGCACGCGGTCAGAGGTTGCAGCGGCGGCCATCGCGGCCAGCAGCAGCGCATGGGCGATGGGCATGGCAGCCACCGCCGCACCGAGAAAGACAATCAGGATGAGTGCACTCAAGGTGTTCTCCAGTTGGTTCGGGGGCTACCAGTGCGCCGTTGGCACCTGGGGTCCGGCGTCGTGTGCACGCTCGGGCTGGGTGAGCAAGGCTTGCCAGGCGGACTGCAGGGCCAGCAACGCGAGCAGGGCCATGCCCACCATCACGCAGCCGTAGGTCAGCGACCCAGGTACTTGCAGGATCGGCGACTTCTCGTCGTGCACGACATTGAGCATGCGAAACGTCGCCCAGGCCAGCGTGCCGTACAGCCCTGCGACGACGAGCCAGCTCAGCACGCCCACCACGCGCCGCGCTGCGGCAGGGATCGCCTCCATCAGGAAGGTGGTCGCGATGTGTGCGCTGTGCACCGCCGCCAGCACCACGCCGGCCATTACCATCCACGGAAACAGCAGCTCCGGCACCTCGTTGGCCCATTGCAGGCTCGAACCCCGGGCATAACGCAGCACGGTGTTCGCCACGA
>JAYUQC010000104.1:0-78284 GCA_043759735.1 Rhodoferax sp. | reverse complement strand
TCTCGTAAGGGCGGGTATCGGGCTTGCCCTGATATTTGCCCTGCTTGTAAGTGGTGGCCTGCCCGATTTGTTGCGCAGAGTCACCGCAGCCAGTCAGGCCAGCGAGGAGCGCTACGCCGAGAGCCGCTCCCACCAAAGGTTTCCAGACGGATGTCGAATTCATCATCATGACTTCGGTGCCGCCGCCGCAGCCGGTGCGCCACCCGATCCACCAGCAGGCGCGCCGTAGGCCGAGCCCCAGCCATAGGCTTCCGACCCTTTGCCGCCACGCTTCATCACACGGGTGCGGTAAATGTCGGCGACGATATCGCCATCACCACCGAGCAGCGCCTTGGTCGAGCACATTTCGGCGCAGGCCGGCAGCTTGCCTTCAGCGAGGCGGTTGCGCCCGTACTTCTCGAACTCCGCCTGCGAGCCGTTGGCCTCGGGACCGCCGGCGCAGAAGGTGCACTTGTCCATCTTTCCGCGCACCCCGAAGGCGCCGGACGAGGGGAACTGCGGCGCGCCGAAGGGACAGGCATAGCTGCAGTAGCCGCAGCCGATGCAGACGTCCTTGTCGTGCAGCACCACGCCTTCGTCGGTGCGGTAGAAACAATCGACGGGACACACGGCCATGCAGGGCGCGTCGCTGCAGTGCATGCAGGCCACGGAGATCGACTTTTCCCCGGGCACGCCGTCGTTGAGCGTGACCACGCGGCGCCGGTTGACTCCCCAGGGCACCTCATGTTCGTTTTTACAGGCGGTGACGCAGCCATTGCATTCAATGCAACGCTCAGCATCGCAGACAAATTTCATTCGAGCCATAGCTGTCTCCTGGTATCCACTAGCGTTGCAAACAATTGTCCAAACCCGGTCATGCCGACTCGATGTTGCAGACCGTGGTCTTGCTCTCTTGCATCATCGTCACGCTGTCATAGCCGTAGGTGGTGGCGGTATTGACCGCCTCGCCCCGCACGATCGGAGCCGCCCCGTTGGGGTAGTAGGCCAGCATGTCGGCGCCCTGCCAGCGTCCCGAGAAGTGGAACGGCAGAAACACCGTGTCGGGCCCGACCCGCTCGGTTACCAGCGCCTGCACATTGAGCCGGGCTCCGGTCGGGGTCGATACCCAGGCCCGGCCGCCATGGCGGATGCCTTTTTCGGCCGCGACCTTCGGGTTGATCTCGACGAACATCTCCTGCTGCAATTCGGCCAGCCAGGGATTGGAGCGGGTTTCCTCGCCACCACCCTCGTACTCGACCAGGCGACCCGAGGTCATCACGAGCGGGAATTTCTCGTGGACCTTGTCCGCGATGTTCTTGTCCTGGATGGTCTTGTACAGCGTGGGCAGGCGCCAGAACGCCTTTTTGTCGGCGTGGGTCGGGTACTTGGCCTGCAAGTCCGCACGGTTGCCGTACAGCGGTTCGCGGTGCTGCGGAATGGCGTCCGGGAAATTCCACACCACCGCGCGGGCCTTGGCATTGCCAAACGGATGGCAGCCATGGTTCTGCATGAAGACGCGAATCATGCCGCCGGACGGATCGGTCTTCCAGTTCTTGCCCTCGGCGGCGACCTTCTCCGGTTCGGTCAACTCATCCCACCAGCCCAGCTTCTTGAGCAGTACATGGTCGAGCTCGGGGTATCCGGTACTGATGTCGGCGCCCAGCGAATGCGATCCATCCTCGGCCAGCAGATTGGCGCCGTCGCGCTCGACGCCGAAGTTGGCGCGGAAGTTGCCGCCGCCGTCCATGACATGGCGCGAGGTGTCGTACAGGTTGGCGCTGCCCGGATGCTTGAGCGACGCATTGCCGAAGCACGGCCAGGGCAGGCCGAAGTAGTCGCCCGTGAAGTCGTAGCCGGTCTCCTTGTCCTTGCCACCCACGGCCTTGAGCGTCTTGGGATCGAACAGATGCATGTTGCGCATGTGCGCCTTCAGCCGCTCCGGGCTCTGGCCGGTGTAGCCGATGGTCCAGACCGACTTGTTGATCTCGCGCAGTATGTCCTCGATCACCGGCTCGTCCATGCCGCCGACCTTGTGCATCGCAAAGTTCTTCGACAACTCTGCGGCAAACCCCAGCTTGCCGGCCAGCTGGTGCATGATCATTTGATCGCTGCGGCTTTCCCACAGCGGCTCGATGACCTTCTCGCGCCACTGCAGGGAACGGTTCGACGCGGTGACCGAACCGCTGGTCTCGAACTGCGTCGCGGCGGGCAGCAGGTAGACCGCGCGGTTCGGGTTGGCATCCTCGGGCTTGCCCGGCATCGCGGCCATCGACGCGGTTGCCGAGGGATAGGGATCGACGACCACCAGCAGGTCGAGCTTGTCCATCGCCCGCTTCATCTCCAGGCCCCGGGTCTGCGAATTGGGCGCATGGCCCCAGAAGAACACCGCGCGCAGGTTGGAGTCCTGGTCGATCAGATCGTTGTTCTCGAGCACGCCGTCGATCCAGCGCGAGACCGTGATGCCGGGCTTGGTCATCATTGCCGGCGCGGCGAAGCGGCCCTTGATCCACTCGAAGTCGACCCCCCAGGTGTTCGCAAAATGCTTCCACGATCCCTCGGCGATGCCGTAATAGCCCGGCAGCGAATCCGGGTTCGGGCCGACGTCGGTCGCGCCCTGGACGTTGTCATGGCCGCGGAAAATGTTGGCGCCGCCACCGGACTTGCCGATATTGCCCAGCGCCAGTTGCAGGATGCACGAGGCCCGCACGATCGCGTTGCCGATGGTGTGCTGGGTCTGGCCCATGCACCAGACGATGGTGCCCGGGCGGCTCTCGTTGAGCATGCTGGCGACGCGCAGCATCTGCTCTTCCTTGACACCACAGGCCTCCTCGACCTTGTCGGGTGTCCACTTGGCCAGCACGTCTTCCTTGACCTTGCCCATGCCGTAGACGCGGTCGTTGATGTAGTTCTTGTCTTCCCAGCCGTTCTTGAAGATGTGGAACAGCAGGCCGAACAGGAACGGGATGTCCGACCCCGAGCGGATGCGCACATATTCGTCGGCCTTGGCTGCAGTGCGGGTGAAGCGCGGATCGACGACGATCATCTTGCAGCCGGTCTCCTTGGCATGGAGCATGTGCAGCATGCTGACCGGATGCGCTTCCGCGGCATTGGAGCCGATGTACAGCGCGACCTTGCTGTTGCGCATGTCGTTGTAGCTGTTGGTCATCGCACCATAGCCCCAGGTGTTGGCAACACCGGCGACCGTCGTCGAGTGGCAGATCCGCGCCTGGTGGTCGCAGTTGTTGCTGCCCCAGAAACTGACGAATTTTCGCAACAGGTAGGCCTGCTCGTTGTTGTGCTTGGATGATCCGACCCAATACACCGCGTCGGGTCCACTGGCCTTGCGCAGGTCCAGCAGCTTGGCGCTGATCTCGTTCAACGCCGTGTCCCAGGTGATGCGCTGATACTTGCCATCGACCAGTTTCATCGGGTAACGCAGGCGGTATTCACCGTGCCCGTGCTCACGCAGCGCGGCGCCCTTGGCGCAATGCGCACCCAGGTTGATCGGGGAGTCGAACACCGGCTCCTGGCGCACCCAGACCCCGTTCTCGACCACGGCATCGACCGCGCATCCCACCGAGCAATGGGTGCAGACCGTGCGCTTGACCGCGATCTTGCCGGTCCCGATCGCCGGCGCCGACGCGGCCTGCGCCTTCTTCACCAGCGACAGTTGCGTGGCCGCCAGACCCACACCCACACCGAGGCCGGAGCGGCGCAGAAAGGCACGCCGGTCCATCGTCGGCAGGGCCTGCGACAAGCCTCGTTGCAGGCTGTGCACGAACGGGGCGCGAACGGCATGATCCGCAGGCGCCGGTTTTCTGGTCAACAACATGGAACTCTCCAAAGTCGAGTGCGAACCCGTGGAAATCAAACCCGGGTGGTTTTGTAGTACTGCTGGACGTGCTTGCTCAGGCTGTAGCCACCGCCGCGCGCCGGCTTGGGCTTGAGCGCCGCTTGCGGCGTTTCGGTCTGGTTCGGCCGGGACGGCATCAGGCTGGCAATGACGGCAACGGCACTGGCGGCACCTGCACCAGCAAATACCGTGCGCCGCGATAGTTTCGTCGGAGCTTGGCTCATGGGTCTATCTCCTGTTGAGGCCCGGCGCAACGCCGGACGGAACCCGGGGGTCTGCGCACAGTCTATTCCTCGCAGGCCGATTTCGCACGCAAGGGAATACCCGTGCATGCCTGGAAGCCGCGCGGCGCGGCGACACTCGACACCATCAACGCGGGTGCACGGTTGATATGAGAACAACTTAAGCACAAAATATGCCAATTGCCTCCAGCGTCGGGACACCCTACCCGTCATTGCCGACGGGCCGTGGTCGCACCGTTCGAACACCAGTATCGCGCCAACTTGCCGGAGGCGCAGCGACAAGTTGTCGCATATGCGTCGAAACTGTCACTCCGGGCGGGTTCGGTTCGCACGCCAGGCTCGGTGTTGTCAACACCATGAATCGCCGGTACCCGACTGAATCAGTCGGCCTTGTCGATAGAATTTCGCGCACATGGGCAACAACCATTTGACTTCGCATCGCCCAGCACCGACGACCGACAAGGGCGCAGACAGCTGGCCACTGTGGTCGATTCTGGTCGTCGACGACGAACCGGGCATGCGCCACTTCCTGGTCAAGAGCCTGGTGCCGCGCTGCAGTGCGGTGCTCGAGGCCTCCAGTGCCGAGGAAGGCGAGGCGATCATCCGCGGCACCCATGTCGACCTGATCATCCTGGACATCGCTTTGCCGGGCCGCAACGGCGTAGGCTGGCTCAAGGATCTGCGCGAGCAGGGGTTCTCGGGCCTGGTGATCCTGATCACCGCGTTCGCCGACCTGGACACCGCGATCGAAGCACTGCGCGCGGGTGCATCGGACTTCATCCTCAAGCCGTTTCGGGTGCCGCAGATTCTCAACGCAGTGAAACACTGCTATGAAACGTCGCGCCTGGCGCGCGAAAACTTCGTGTTGCGCCACACGCTGTCGAACCGGCGCGGCCCGAACGTCGGGCTGATCGGCGACTCGCCGGTCATGCAGGCATTGTCCCGCTCGCTGACCCGGGTCGCCGCGGTCAACAGCACCGTGCTGCTACAGGGCGAATCGGGGACCGGCAAGGAACTCGCCGCGCACGCGTTGCACGACCTCAGCGCGCGCGCACAGGGACCGTTCGTGCCTGTCAATTGCGCGTCGATGTCGCCCGAGTTGATGGAAGTCGAGCTGTTCGGCCATGCCAAGGGCGCCTTCACCGGCGCGACCAGGGCGCGCGAAGGCCTGTTCTACTACGCCCAGGGCGGTACGCTGTTCCTGGACGAGATCGCCGACCTGCCGCTGCCGTTGCAGGCAATGCTGCTGCGGGCACTGGAAGACCGCATGATCCGTCCGGTGGGCAGCCAGAAGTTGTTGCCGGTGAATGTACGCATCATTGCCGCCACCAACCGGACACTGGTCGATGCCGTCGCCGCCGGGCGCCTGCGCAAGGACCTGTACTACCGACTGCAGGTGGTGGAGATCACGTTGCCGCCACTGCGCCAGCACAAGGAGGACATCGGTGCGCTGGCACGGCACTTCGTGCAGCAGTTGGCGCCACTGCTGGGCGTCGAACCACTGCAGATCACGGACGCGGATCTGCACTATCTGGCCCAGTACGACTGGCCCGGCAATGTGCGCGAGCTGCGCAACCTGATCGAGCGCTCGCTGATCCTGGGCGCGCTCAATGTATCGGCGCTCTATTCGGTAGGGAAGGTCCTGGCCCCGACCGCGGGACCCATGCCGCCGGACGCTTCCACCACCGACCTGCAGACGCTGGAAAAGCAGCACATCCTGGCGACGCTGGAGGCGGCGCACGGTGACAAATCGCGAGCGGCCCAGCTACTGGGCATCTCCCGGCGCACGCTGGAGCGCCGCTGCGCCGAGTGGGCGGCGACTTGACCCGCGAACGTCCTGCCCGAGTGCTGCTGCGCACGCCGGACTGGATCAACCGCTCGATCCGCAACAAGCTGCTGGCCATGGCGCTATTGCCGCTGCTGGTGGTACTGCCGCTGCAGCTCGGTGCGCTGCTGGCATGGGGCACCGCGGCTTATGACCGCCTGCTCGTCACCAAGGTGCAGTCTGATCTGGCCGTGGCACGCGGCTATTTCGGACAGGTGCTGGGCGAGGTGGGCTCGGGCACCGACGCGATCGCGGCGTCGCACGAACTGCATGCATCGCTGGCGCGCGGCGACATGGCGGCGATGCGGTTGCAGCTGGCGCGCGAACGCGCGCGGCTCGGGTTCGACTTCATCAACCTGTACGATCCGCTGGGCACGCTGATCACCGCAAGCTGGCTCGCGTCCGATACCGCGCCAAAATCCCGACCGGTCGCTGCCGAGCCCGACACCGAACGCGCCAACCCGATCGGCCCGTCCAGCGGCCGCGCCAGCGTGACCCGGATCAGTGCGGCCGAGCTGCTGGCAATGGCGCCCGACCTGGCGCCCCGCATCCATATCCCGCTGATCGCCACCCGCGGCGCGGCGCCAACCGAGCGCAGCATCGAGGACCGCGCGATGGTGCTGCTGTCCACAATCCCGGTGCGCGGCGCGAATGGCGAAACGCTGGCGCTGTTGCGCGGCGGCGTGCTGCTGAACCAGAACCTGCCGCTGATCGACCATATCAACCGCATCGTCTATCCGGGCGGCTCTTTGCCGATGGGCAGCCATGGAACGGCAACCCTGTTCATGGACGACGTGCGCATCACGACCAATGTGCGGTTGTTCCAGGACCGGCGCGCGATCGGTACCCGGGTGTCGCTGGCGGTGCGCGATGCGGTGCTGGGTCACGGCCACACCTGGCTGGACCGGGCCTTTGTCGTCAATGACTGGTATGTATCGGCGTACGAACCGCTGGTGGATGCCGCCGGCGAGCGGATCGGCATGTTGTACGTCGGCTACCTGGAGCAACCGTTCCGGCTCGCGAAGTACGGCATGCTGGCTGCGATCGTGGCGATCTTCCTGCTGGCGATGGCGCTGGCGGCGCTGTTTTCGCTGCGCTGGGCGCGCAGCATCTTCAGGCCGCTGGAACTGATGAACCGCACCATCGCGCGGGCCGAAGGCGGCGACAGCGGTGCTCGCGTCGGCGCGGTGGAGGCGCGCGACGAGGTGGGCGCGCTGGCCACCCATCTGGACCAGCTGCTCGATGTCATCAACGACAAGACCCGCTCGTTGCAGCGCTGGGCCGACGAACTCGACGCCAAGGTGGTGGCGCGTACACATGACCTGGCCCAGAGCAACGCGGCGCTGCGCCAGGCCCAGAGCCAGCTGCTCAAGTCCGAGAAGCTGGCCGCGATCGGCCAGATCGCCGCCAGTGTGGCGCATGAAATCAACAATCCGATCGCCGTCATCCAGGGCAACCTCGACCTGATGCGCGAGTCGCTTGGCGAGCATGCCATGCCGGTGTCCACCGAGTTGCATCTGTTGGACCAGCAGGTCGACCGCATGCGGCTGATCGTGACCCAGCTGTTGCAATATGCCCGACCGACCGAGTACGCCGGTTATGTCGACGCAGTGGACGTCAACCGGGTGCTCGAGGACGCACTGCGGCTGGTCGGCCATCTGCTCGCCCACGCACGCGTCACGCTGCAGCGCACAGCGCGGGCGACAATCCGTGCCGGCATCAACCGCCAGGAGTTGCAGCAGGTGCTGGTCAACTTGCTCACCAACGCCTTGCAGGCAATGCCCGAGGGTGGCACCCTGTGGCTCGATACCGCCGACCATATCGACGCGCAGGGCCGCCCCGGCGTGGTGCTGGAAGTCGGTGACTCGGGCGCCGGCCTGGACGCGCAGGCCGGCGATCGACTGTTCCGCCCCTTCTACACCACCAAGCCCAATGGCAACGGACTGGGCCTGTGGATCAGCATCGGACTGGTCGAGCGCTATGGCGGCGGCATGCGTGGGCAGAACTGGCGTGCGCGCGGGTCGGACCGGCCTGGTGCGGTTTTCACGGTCTGGCTGCTGCGCGATCCGGACACACCGCAGTCACAGGCAAACGCCAGCGCACCGCCAGCCTGACCCGTCAGCACGTCAGCACGTCAGCACGTCAGGCCAGCATGTCGAATCCCTGCCCCTCGATATCCACGAAAGCACGGGTGAATTCGGCCACCGCCGCATAGAAGCCGGCCTGCGGGTGCCGGCTGATCGCGTCACACATCTCCAGCACCCACGGCTGAATGTGGTCAGCGAAAAAAACCCGCTGCTGCGTGAGGTTGGCCACCGCCACGTCGTCGCCGGCGATCAGGTAGCGCATCACCTCGCACAGGCAGGCGATATGGTCTTCGGTCTCGGGTACGGTTACGTCGCGCGCCAGACCCAGCGCATCGAGTGCACCACGCAGCCTGGCCAGCGGCTTTTCATTGAGGAAACCGCTGAGGTAGTGCGAGCCGTACAGATAGACATCGGGCTTTGACATACCGCCGAACAAGGCCACATACTCATCGGCGATCGCCTGATCGTCCAACTGCCGCGCCACAGCGACCACGACACGCCACGGTTCTTCCAGATAGGCGCCCGCAGCCGGCGCCTCGGTAACCGCCACCCGCAGCCGGGCACCGAGTTCGGCCGACGGCGGCGCATAGTACAACTGCGCCAGCAGGCCATAGAGCTCGGCGCGCGCAGTTTCTTCGTCGAGCCCGCTGCTGGTGCCGCTGTCCGGCAGGTTTGTCGTATTCATAGATCGGTGATCTTGACTTCGTTCTGCGCCGAGTAGATGTCGATCACACGGCATTCGGAGCACATCTTGAGGCGTTCGAGCGCGTCGCCCTGGAACATGCTGTGGCCCGCCAGCTTGCCGAGCATCGCCTCAATCGCCTTGAGAGTGCCGAAGGGTTTGCTACAGCGTACGCAGACATAGGGTTGCATCTCGTTGATGACCACCGCTTCCTTGCGCTGTGCCGACAAGTTCAGGCGCGGCACCAGGCCCAGGGCCTGCTCCGGACAGGTGGTGACACACAGGCCGCATTGCACGCAGTTCTTCTCGATGAAGCGTAGCTGGGGCGCATCGGGGTTGTCCTGCAACGCCGCCGCCGGACAGGCATTGACGCAACTCAGGCACATCGTGCAGGCGTTCTTGTCCAGGGCCAGGGTGCCGAGCGGCGAGCCCTTCGACGGCAACGCAATCGCCTCGTCCAAGGGACGCGGCGCGTGCTCGGCCAGGTGAGACAGGGCCAGTTCCAGCGTCGCGCGTTTCTCGTTCTGCACCGCGAATCCCGCGTTGCGCGCCACGCAGGCGGCCGGCGCGGCCCGCAGATCGCGGTCCAGTTGCGCCAGATCACGCGCATCACGGACATGCAGCAGGCGGAAATGTTCGCCACCATAGCCCAGCCCGGTCAGGATGGCCTGGGCCACCGCCATCTGTTCTTGCAATACGTCGCGATACTGCGGCGCGTCCTCGTCGGTCGTCAGCACCCAGACCTGGGACGCACCATACGCGACGGCTGACAGCCAGAGTTCCAGCCCCACCGACACGTCATGCCACAGCGCCAGCGGCAGCACCCGCGCCGGAACGCCATGCAGGTCCGGATCGAGCCGCGCAGCACGGCCCAGGTCGTCCAGCATGCGGCTGGCGCCTTGCTGGTTGTGCAGCAGCAGGGCCGGGCTCTTGCCACCATTGCGCAGGTAGGTGGTCAGCACCGTCTTCAGGCGCACGCCCTGTTCGCCGGGACGCGGGTAGGTGAAAGTCAGCGCCCCGGTGGGGCAGACCGTGCTGCAGGCGCCACAACCGACACACAGGTTCGGATTGACGACGATGCGCTGTCGATCGGGCTCGCTGTGGATGGCCGACGCCGAACAGACATCGATGCAGGCTTTGCAGCCGACCCGCTCATTGCGGCTGTGGGCACACAGCTTTTGCTTGTAGGCAAAAAACTGCGGCTTCTCGAATTCGCCCACCAGGGCGCGCAATTGCAGCAGCGGCTGCAGGTCGCGCCCGTTCCAGTGCAGGTAACCCTGCGGCTTTGCGTGCTGGGTGAACGCCGGACCCGGACGCAGGTCCAGCACCAGGTCGAAGGTCTCGCTCAGGCTTTCGGGCGCCCGGTCGAAGTCGATCGCACCGGCCGCGGAGCAGACCTTGACGCAGGCACGATGGGATCGGCACAGGCCCATGTCAATCTGGTAGTCCAGCCCGATCGCACCCTCCGGACAGGCCGCCAGGCAGGCGTTGCAGCGGGTACACACGTCCAGGTTGATCGGGTTGCTGCGCGACCATGTCAGCGCGAACGCACCCAACCATCCGGTCAGCGACTGGATGTCGCCGGCCAGCACCGGGTAGCGCCGCTCCTGCAGCACATCGGTATCGCCCACCCCCAGGCTGAACACGGTGACGTCGACATCGTCACCAAACAGCGCGGCGGCCTTTTCGGCGGCGCCGATGTCGCCGATCACCAGCAGGCGCCCCTGGCTCTTGAACGCAACGGTGGCCACCGGCTCCGGATCGGGCAGGTGCGCCAGCGCCAGCAAGGCTGCGATCTTGGGTCCGGCCTTGGCGGCGTCCCTGCTCCAGCCACCGGTTTCGCGGATGTTGACGAAGCGTATCGGCGCCACCGGCTTTTCCGTTTGCCGTGCCAGTTCCAGGAACAGGCGCTTCTCCTGGGTGCAGGCCACGACCAGGTCTTCGCCCGATTGCGCCGCCGCGAGGAAGCTGGCGGCCTCGCGCCGGCACAGGCTCGAGTGCAGGGTCAGCTTCTCATTGAGCGACGCCCCCAGTTCGCGCGGATCCAGGGGCATGGTCTGGTTGCAATCACATATCAGCGTGGTCATGTTCGGGGGTCCGTTGCATCGGGTTCAGGGTAATCGGTTGGCGAGCCGGGCGGGTCAGCCTGCGCTGCGGTCTGCGCCGGCTGTGGCGTCTCGACAAGGTCGTCAGTCCTTGCCGTGGCGCCGTCCTCGGGCTTGTCCTGATCGAACAGTTGCAGGAATTTCGCGCTCGCCATCTTGCGCAACATCGATTCGGGCAGCGGATCGGGCAGCGAATAGTCGTCGATGTAGGTATCCAGGCCGTCCATCACGTTGAAATGCGGATCGGCAAACAGTTTCTTCATCGCGGCGTTGCGAACCTCGGGCGCGACGGCGCGCGCGACGAAGGGCTTGAAGTCCGAGTCCGCGTGCAGCGCCTGCACATCCTGCATCGAGGGCAAAGGGGCCTCGGACCGGGGCCCATCGTCGCTCGGCTGGACCTTCGCGCCGGGCTCTGCCAGCGCCGGTTCACCGGCGTTCGGGCGCGCCGATGGCATGGCGACCGCAGCGGCTGCCACCGGCCCCGGTCCGGCCTGCTCCACCCCACGGCCCTCGCGCGCAGCCCGCTTGCGCTGCGACCAGCGGCCCAGGAAACCCTCAGCCATGGCCGCCCCCGGACTTCTTGCCGGTGCTGACCGATGCCGGGTTGCCAAACCGGTCGCTCAGCGAGCGGAAACTCTCAGGACGCTGGCGCCGCTTGGGTTCAATCACATGGTATGCATCGACAAACGCGCGCAACCAGGCAATGACATCGGGCGGCGCCGGTACCTGCTCGACCGTCTCCTGCGCGTCGAGCCAGCGACCGGCGTCATGGTAGCTCAGCGACACCTTGCACGGCAGCGGCATCGGATCGACACCGACGGGCGCGGACTCCTGCATGCGCCATAACACGAACCAGCAGGGTGCATCGGTCGTGGCATTGAGGAAATAACCCTCGGCGTCATCGCGAAACAGCTCGACCTCGAAGCCAGGGTGCAGCCAGCACTGCGAGTCTGCGTCCTGGACCAGCAGCCTGGGCTCGACGCCGAATGCGGCCTCGTTCTCCACGACCGCGTCCAGCACCCAGCGCCATGGTTGCCAACGGCGCATCGGGCCATCGATACGCTGGCGGCGCATGATGACGGCGACGTGTCGGACGGGGCGGGATATAGGCATGGTTACCCGCAATGTAGCGGATCACCCCGACCCGCACCGGCCAGGGGTCGGATCAGGCCAGGGCACCCGAACCGTAACCGGCCGCGCTGCGCAGCATGCCGCCACGGGTGACGGCGACCGCGCAGTACTTGAATTCCGGTATCTTGCCGACCGGATCGAGTGCCGCATTGGTCAGCAGGTTCGCCGCGGCTTCGTAATAGGCAAACGGAATGAACACCGCCCCGCGCGGCGTTCCGTCATCGCGCCGCAGATGAATCGCCACTTCGCCGCGACGCGATCGCACCGTGATCACGTCACCTGCCGACACGCCCAGGGCCTGCAAATCCGCACCACACATCGAGGCAGTGGCCATGGGTTCGAGCGCGTCGAGCACTTCCGAGCGCCGGGTCATGCTGCCGGTATGCCAGTGCTCCAGTTGGCGACCGGTAATCAGCACGAACGGGAATTCGGCATCGGGCCGCTCATCGGCCGGGATGATATCGGCCGGCACCAGTTTGACCCGACCGTCCTCGGTGGGGAAGCGGTCGATGAACACGGTCGGCTGCCCGGGATCATCCCGATCCAGGCAGGGATAGGTCACGCTCGAATCGCGCTGCAGCCGCTCCCAGCTGATGCCGGCGATGGCCGCATGCATGGCCTGGCGCATTTCCTCGTAGACCGCAGCGACACCATGGTGCTCGCCGGCGTAGTTCCAGGACGGGCCCGTCGCGCCGGGTTCGGCGGCGGACGCGGCGCCGGCGCGCGGTGCATGGGCGCCCAGGCGTTGCCCCAACTGCTGGATGATCCACAGATCGGCCCGCGCCTCGCCCGGCGGGTCGGTCGCCTGGCGCCCGAGTTGCACCATGCGGTCCGTGTTGCTGACCGTGCCGGTCTTCTCCGGCCAGGCGGTCGCCGGCAGCACCACGTCGGCCAGCCAGGCGGTCTCGGTCATGAAGATGTCCTGTACCACCAGGTGCTCCAGGCTGGCCAGCGCATGCCGGGCATGGTTCAGGTCGGGGTCGCTCATGGCCGGGTTCTCGCCCATGATGTACATGCCGCGCACCTTGTGCGGATCGTCATCCGGTGCCAGGGCCTTGTGCATGATCTCGACCACGGTGTAGCCCGGTTTGTCGTCCAGGGTGCTGCCCCAGAAGTCCTCGAACCAGGCATGGGCGAGCGGGCTGGTCACACGCTGGTAGTTGGGGAACATCATCGGGATCAGGCCGGCGTCGCTGGCACCTTGCACATTGTTCTGCCCGCGCAGCGGATGCAGGCCGGAGCCGGGCTTGCCGATCTGTCCGGCCACGGTGGCCAGCGCAATCAGGCAGCGCGCGTTGTCGGTGCCGTGCACATGCTGGCTGATGCCCATGCCCCACAGGATCATCGAACCCTTGACATTGCCCGGCGTGGAACCCGCAGGCCGCGCGTATTCGCGTGCCACCTCGCGCAGGGTCTGGGCATCGATGCCGCAGATCGGCGCCATCGCCTCCGGGCTGTAGGCCTTGACGTTCTCGCGCAAGGCCTCGAAGTTGCTCGCACGATCGCGCACGAATTCCTGGTCCACCAGGTCCTCGTCGATGATGGTGTGGATCAACGCATTGAGCATCGCCACATCGGTATCGGGCTTGAACTGCAAGGTGCGCCACGCATGCTTGCCGATGTCGGTGATGCGCGGATCGGCCAGCACGATCTTCATGCCCTTTTTGGCCGCGTTCTTCATCCAGGTGGCGGCCACCGGATGGTTGCTGGTCGGATTGGAGCCGATCACCAGCACCAGGCCGGCATGCTCGACATCGTTGACCTGGTTGCTGACCGCGCCCGAGCCCACGCCCTCGAGCAGCGCCGCGACGCTCGATGCATGGCACAACCGGGTGCAGTGGTCGACGTTGTTGGAGCCAAAACCGGTCCGCACCAGCTTCTGGAACAGATAGGCCTCCTCGTTGCTGCCCTTGGCCGAACCGAAGCCGGCCAGCGACTTGGCGCCATGGCCATCGCGCAGCGCGCGCAGCTTGCCAGCGGCCAGATCCAGCGCCTCGTCCCAGCTTGCCGTGCGAAACACCGATTGCCAGTGGCCCGGCTGTGGCGCGGTAGCCGGATCCTTGGCCATGCCTGGCTTGCGAATCAACGGCTGCGTCAGGCGCTGTGCATGGTGCGCATAGTCATAGCCGAAACGCCCCTTGACACACAGGCGGCTGTGGTTGGCCGGTCCGTCGCGGCCATCGACGCTGACGATGCGGTTGTCCTTGACGTTGTAGGTCAGCAGGCAACCGACGCCGCAAAACGGACACACGGAATCGACCTTCTTGTCGACCACCTGGGAGCCGATTTGGGTCTTGGGCGCCAGCGCGCCGGTCGGGCAGGCCTGCACGCACTCACCGCAGGCGACGCAGCTGCTGTCGCCCATCGCGTCGTCCAGATCGAACACGATGGCGCTGTGCGAGCCGCGCATCGCATAACCGATCACATCGTTGACCTGTTCCTCGCGGCAGGCACGCACGCAGCGGTTGCACTGGATGCAGGCGTCCAGGTTGACCGCCATCGCCGGATGCGACAGGTCGGCCACTGGCTGTTCGCGCCGCAGAGCTTTCAGTGCCGGGCGCACCGCCACGTCCAGCCGCGCCGCCCAGTCGCTGAGTTCGCCGTGGGGTTGTGCGCCCCGGGCGTCGTTCCATTTGTAGCCCTGCTCGGGCATGTCCGACAGCAGCATCTCCAGCACCATGCGCTGGCTCTTGACGGCGCGCTCGCTGTCACTGCGCACCTGCATGCCGGCACTGACATTGCGGCAGCAGCTCGGTGCCAGCGTGCGTTCGCCGTCGATCTCGACCATGCAGGCCCGGCAGTTGCCATCGGCGCGATAGCCATCCTTGAAGCACAGGTGCGGAATGTCGACGCCGTGGCGCTTGGCAGCGCTCAGGATCGACTCGCCGTCGAACGCTTCGAGCGACTGGTCGTTGAGCGAGAAGCGGATGGTGTGGACCGTCACTTCGGCTGTCTTTGCAGGGGCGTTCATTCAGCCGATCTCCTGCGCAAAATACCTCTGGACGCTGCGCACCGGATTGGGCGCCGCCTGGCCCAGGCCGCAGATGGATGCATCGACCATCACCTGGTTCAGGTCTTCGAGCGTGTCGTTGTCCCACTGGGGCGCCTGCATCAGCCGCACCGCCTTGGCGGTTCCGACGCGGCATGGCGTGCATTGGCCACAACTTTCATGCGCGAAGAAACGCATCAGGTTCAAAGCGGCATCGCGCGCCTTGTCGTGCTGGCCGAGCACAATCACCGCCGCCGAGCCGATGAAGCAGCCGTATGGCTGCAGGGTATCGAAATCCAGCGGCAGGTGCGCCAGGCTGGCCGGCAGGATGCCGCCCGAGGCGCCACCGGGCAGGTAGGCATAGAGTTCCAGACCATCTTGCATGCCGCCGCAATATTCGTCCACCAGCTCGCGCGCACTGATGCCGGCCGGCGCCAGCTTGACACCGGGCGACTTGACGCGGCCGCTCACGCTGAACGAGCGCAGTCCCTTGCGGCCGTTGCGCCCGAAGCTGGCAAACCACTCGGGGCCCTTTTCGACGATATCGCGCACCCAGTACAGGGTCTCGAAATTGTGCTGCAGCGTCGGCCGGCCGAAAAGTCCCACCTCGGCGATATAGGGCGGACGCATGCGGGGTTCGCCGCGCTTGCCCTCGATGCTTTCGATCATCGCCGACTCCTCGCCGCAGATGTAGGCACCGGCGCCGCGCCGCAATTCGATCAGCGGCAGCGCAAACGGGGCGTCAGCTCGCAGGGCGGCGATCTCGGCCTGCAGAATGGCGCGGCAGCCATGGTATTCATCGCGCAGATAGATGTAGCACGCATCGATGCCCACGACTTGCGCCGCCACCAGCATGCCCTCGAGAAAGCGGTGCGGGTCGCGCTCCAGGTAGGTGCGATCCTTGAAGGTGCCCGGTTCACCCTCGTCGATGTTGACGGCCATCGTGCGCGGGCCGGTGTGCCCGCGCACGATGCGCCACTTGCGCCCGGCCGGGAAGCCGGCGCCGCCCAAACCGCGCAATCCGGAGTTCTCCATCGCCTGGATCACCCTTTCGGCTTCCTCCTGGCCGCCCATCAAGGCCGCCAGGAGCCGATAACCTGCGACGCCACGATAGGCCTGCAGCCCCACATAGGGCGGCGCAACGCTGGTATCCACCGCGCCGCAGGACACACTGGTCTGGGCCCGTGCCGGCGCATCGAAACTGCCGTCGCCGGCAGCGGCCGGATGCACGCTGGCTCCATCCCGCACGGCACCTGCAACCAACTCGACACTGGCGTGCGGCAATGGATTCTGATGTACCACGGCCACCGGAGCCTGCTCGCAGCGACCCACGCAGGGCGCTGCAATGACCCGCACATCGGCACCGAGGATGGTGGGCAAGCGCACCAGCAGATCGGCGGCACCCGCCATGGTGCAACTGAGCCCATCGCAGACGCGCACCGTCAGGCCGGGCGTCGCCCCGCCGGAGTTGACGACCTCGAAATGGTGGTAAAAAGTGGCCACTTCGTATACCTCGGCCATGCCGATGCGCATGTCGGCAGCCAGCGCCACCAGGTGGTGATCGTGCAAGCAGCGGTAGCTGTCGTTGAGCCGGTGCAGGAACTCGATCAGCAGGTCGCGTCGGTGGCCGGCTGCATCGGGCACGCCGACCAATGCGCGCACCTCGGCCAATGCCCGGGCATCGACCTGGCGACCCTTGAGCTGGCGCTTGCGCCGTATCCGCTCACGCATGTCGTCCACACTGCCCAGGGGGACGACGGTTGCAGTGGGGGATGGACCAGCAAGGCTCATGGTGTCTCACAAGAAATGCCGCGCTTGCAGCAGCAATGAACAACGGAATCGGAACAGCCGGCGCCTTTCAGGCGGCGCGCTGTCGCCAGAACGATGCGGCGAAGCGTCTGGACCACCATGGCCCGCGCAAAGCAGACACGCAGGCAACCGCAGTGTCGGACACGCGCGGCGCTGCCATCTCCTGTGCGATCTCCGGCTTTCGGACACCGGCAACCAGACCAGTATCGTCGCGGGGCCGGATCAGGTCCAATTGAATCGGCACACTGGGCGATTCAAAGCCTGAATCCTGACCACCACCCGCTCGGCCCGTCCGCCGTTGGCACGACTACCGCAGGTTCGTGCGAACTTACGCCAAACTGCCACTGTTGGCCGCAACATGCTCGAGCCAGCCCGATTGCTGCGCCATCGCGATCGCCGCTGTCAGCGTGCGCGACGGCTGGTCATTGGCCTGGACCATGAATCCAACGGGCGTATGCAAGGTCGGCTCGATCAGCGGCAAAGCCTCCAGATTGCGGTAGTTGCGAAACGCTGCCACCAGCGCGCCAGGCATCACGCTGCACACCTCGCCGTTGGCCGCGCTGAGCGCCAAGGTCACGATGGAATTGGTCTCCATCGCCGGTCGCACCGTGACACCCGCCTGTGCGAACGCGCCGTCGATCAAGGTGCGGTTATGCATGTCCGGTGTCAGCAGGCACAGCGGCAGGTCGGCTGCCTTCGCCCAGGTGATCGGCGCGCCCAGGGGCAATTCATCCGCGTTGAGGGTGGCACTGCGACGCAGCAGGAAATAGTGTTCGGCATACTGGGGCAATACCCGCAGCCGCAGGCCCAGAGGTAGCAGTCGGTCGGGGTATCCCAGCCCCAGATCCAGATCCAGGTTATCCAGGCCGGTCTCGATCTCCGGCGAACTGAGCGACAAGACGGCGGGCGTGATGCCGGGATAGCGTGCATGCAACCGGGCCGCGAACCGGGCCGCGATCGGCATGGCGGTCGGGATGGAGCCGATCCGCAAGGCACCGCGCGGGTTGTCGATACCCGAGTCGAGGTCCTGGCGCAGCAGCTCGCGCTCATGCAGCATGCGCCGCGCACTGGCCAGCACCCGCTGCCCTTCAGGCGTCAGTCCCACATAGGTGCGCCCGCGCAGCACGATGGCGCAGCCGAACTCCTTTTCCATCGCGCGCAGCGCATTGGACAGCGCCGGCTGGGTGATGTGGCAGGCCTGCGCCGCGCGTCCGAAATGCCTGTGCGCATCGAGTGCAACCAAGTACCGGAGCGAGCCAAGCAGGTTCATGGAAATGCAGCGCGTGACGTATCAATCGGACGGGGTCAAGCCGGTCAAATGGGGTCGGAGCCCGATCAGGACGCCATGTTATTGCTTCGGGGGTGCGAAAACCGGATCGGGATCTGACCCCAGGTCTCAGGTTTCCTTCGATATCTTGATGGACGGGAACTTGGACGAAAAGTCCTTGTTCTTGGCCGCGATCGACAAGGCCACCTGGCGCGCGACGGAGCGGTAGATGCCCGCGACCTCACAGTCCGGATCGGCGACCACAGTCGGCTTGCCGCTGTCGGCCTGCAGCCGGATCTGCATGTCCAGCGGCAACGCCCCCAGGTAGTCCATGCCATATTCGGTCGCCATGTTCTTGCCACCGTCGGCGCCAAAAATATGCTCGGCATGGCCGCACTGGCTGCACACATGGACCGCCATGTTCTCGACGATACCCAGGATCGGCACACCGACCTTCTGGAACATCTTGATGCCCTTCTTGGCATCGAGCAGGGCGATGTCCTGCGGCGTCGTCACAATCACGGCGCCGGTCATCGGCACCCGCTGGCTCAAAGTCAGCTGGATGTCCCCGGTGCCCGGCGGCAAATCGACGATCAGGTAGTCCAGCTCGCGCCAGTTTGTCTGGCGCAGCAATTGCTCGAGCGCCTGGGTGGCCATCGGCCCGCGCCAGATCATGGCCTCGTCCTGCGCCACCAGAAAACCGATCGACATCACCTGCACGCCGAAGCTCTCCAGCGGCTCCATCGTCTTGCCATCCTCCGACTCGGGTTTGCCGCTGATGCCCAGCATCATCGGTATGCTGGGCCCGTAGATGTCGGCGTCCAGGATGCCGACCTCCGCACCTTCCGCAGCCAGCGCCAGCGCCAGATTGACCGCTGTCGTGCTTTTTCCGACGCCCCCCTTGCCCGACGCGACCGCTACGATGTTCTTGACATTGGGCATCAGTTGCACGCCGCGCTGCACCGCGTGCGCAACGATCTTCATGCTGACATTCACCGACACGTTATCGACACCGGGAACCGTCCTGGCCGCGGCGACCAAGGCCTTGCGAAAACCCGGAATCTGGCTCTTGCACGGATATCCGAGCTCGACATCGAACGCCACGTCGCCGTCGCCCAGCGTCAGGTTGCGGATCGACCGCGTAGCGACAAAGTCGCGCCCGGTATTGGGGTCGACGACCGTGCGCAGCGCATCCATCAACACCTGTTCTATGACTGCCATGCATTGCTCCTGAAGTTTTGGCTTGCGCAAAGCCTCTAGTCTAGCGAACCGCCGCCGGGTCCCGGCCACTAGGGGTCTATCACGATGGCGAGTTCGGCCGGCGCATCCATAATGGTTCGATGTTCGACCCCGGCGATGTGCCTCCCGTAACCGGCCTCCTGCTGACCGGCGGCGGTGCGCGCGCGGCCTACCAGGTCGGCGTGCTCGAGGCCATTGCCGACATCCGGATCGAATGTGCTGCCCGCGGCCAGGCCAATCCGTTTCCGGTCATCACCGGCACATCGGCTGGCGCGATCAACGCATCGGCACTGGCCTGCGGCGCCGACGACTTCGACGCGGTGGTGCGGCACATGGTCGATGTCTGGAAAAACTTCCATGCCGGCCAGGTCTACCGTGCCGACTCGATCGGCGTGTTGCGTACCGGTGCCAGCTGGTTGACGCTGATGTCGATCGGCTGGGTGCTGGCACGCTGGCGCAAGCTCAAGCCGCGCTCGCTGCTGGACAACGCGCCGCTGCTGGACCTGCTGCAGACCATGGTGCCGCTGGATAATTTGCAGGGCCATGTCACGCAGGGTCACCTGCACGCGCTGGCGGTTACGGCGTCGAGCTACAGTTCGGGCGAACATGTGACGTTTTTCGAAGGCGCCGACCACATTGCACCCTGGACGCGGTCGCAGCGATTCGGCATCCGCCAACCCATCACCCACCAGCACCTGCTCGCGTCCTCAGCGATTCCGTTCGTGTTTCCGGCCAAGCCGCTGCCGATCAACGGGCGCGATGAGTTTTTTGGTGATGGCTCGATGCGCCAGTCGGCGCCGGTGGCGGCGGCCATCCACCTGGGCGCCAATCGCATCCTGGTCGTGGGCGCGGGGCGCCTGCACGAACCCAAGGTCGACACCACTGCCGGGCCACCCAACAAATATCCCACTCTGGCGCAGATTGCCGGCCACACGCTGTCCAATATTTTCCTCGATGCGCTGGCGGTAGACGTAGAGCGGGTGCGCCGCATCAACCACACCATCGGTCTGGTGCCTGCCCAAGCCCGGGCCGCCAGCGGCCTGCGGCCGATCGACCTGCTGGTGATATCGCCATCCGAACGCATCGACGCGGTGGCGGCCCGCCACGTCAGCGACCTGCCGCGGCCGGTCCGCGCGCTGCTCGGTGGTGTGGGCGTGACTGCCGACACATCGGACTATCGCGGCGCAGCGCTGGCCAGCTACCTGCTGTTCGAACCCGGCTATACGCGGGAACTCATAGCGCTGGGCCGGGCAGACACGTTGCGCCAACGCGCCGACGTGATCCGGTTCTTCGGTTGGGTCGACCCCACCCCTGCCCCGGACGATGCCGCAGGTCCGGGCCGGGCACCGCTGTTGGAGCGCCGGCGCGACCCGCTACGGCTGCGATAAGCGGCACCGGCACGACACGCCGACTAAAATCGGCCGCTCCCGGCCCTGCCCACCGACCCGTTCCCCCACCCGCTCCGCCCGATGCCACGCCAACTGTTCGTCACCACCGCCCTGCCGTATGCCAACGGCAATTTCCATATCGGCCACATCATGGAGTACATCCAGGCGGACATCTGGGTGCGGCACCAGCGGATGCAGGGCCATGCGGTCAACTTCGTCTGCGCCGACGACGCCCATGGGGCACCGATCATGATTGCGGCCGAGAAAGCGGGCAAGACGCCACAACAATTCGTGGCTGACATTGCCGCCGGACGCAAACCCTACCTCGATGGGTTCCACATTGCCTTCGACAACTGGCACTCCACCGACGCACCGGAAAACCACGCGCTGGCGCAGCAGATCTATCGTGACCTGCGCGACAACCCGCAGGGCTCACTGATCGAGAGCCGCACCATCGAACAGTTCTTCGACCCCGCGAAGAATATGTTCCTGCCCGACCGGTTCATCAAGGGCGAATGCCCGCGCTGCCACTCCAGGGACCAGTACGGTGACAACTGCGAGGTCTGCGGCGCCGTGTACGCGCCAACCGACCTGATCGACCCCTACTCTGCCTTGTCCGGTGCCAAGCCGGTACTCAGGAGTTCAGAGCATTTTTTCTTCAAGCTGTCGGACCCGCGCTGCGTCGAATTCCTGCAGCGCTGGACCCAGGACGGGCGACTGCAGCCCGAGGTGGCCAACAAGGTCAAGGAGTGGTTCAGCATCCGCAAGAACCCCGATGGAAGCACCAGCGAGGGTCTGGGCGACTGGGACATCAGCCGCGACGCACCGTATTTCGGCATCGAGATTCCAGACGCTCCGGGCAAATACTTTTATGTCTGGCTCGACGCGCCGATTGGCTACCTGGCGTCGCTGAAGAACCTGCTGGACAAGCGTGGCAAGGACTATGACGCCTACATGGCCGACCCGTCACTGGAACAGTACCACTTCATCGGCAAGGACATCGTCACCTTCCATACCCTTTTTTGGCCGGCGACGCTGCATTTCAGTGGCCGCAAGACACCCGACAACATCTTCGTGCACGGCTTCCTGACGGTGAACAACGGCGAAAAAATGAGCAAGAGCCGCGGTACCGGGCTCGACCCGCTCAAGTACCTCGGACTGGGCATGAACCCGGAGTGGCTGCGCTACTACCTGGCTGCCAAGCTCAACGGACGCAATGAGGACATCGATTTCAACGCCGAAGACTTCATGCTGCGGGTCAATAGCGACCTGATCGGCAAATTCGTGAATATTGCAAGCCGGGCTGCCGGGTTCGTGCACAAGCATTTCGGTGGCAGCGTGACCAATACCGCCACCGATCTGACCGAAGGTGGCCACGCGCAGCTGCTCGCCCAGGTGCGCGGTTCAACCGCGCAACTGCAAAAGCGCTACGAAGATCGCAACTACCTGCAGGCCGTGATGGAAATCATGCGCCTGGCCGACCGCATCAACGGGTACTGGAACGAGCACCAGCCATGGGCCTTGCCCAAGAAGGCGCAAAGCGAACCCGATGCGGCGCCGAACCATCTGCGCACCCTGCACTTGGTCTGCAGCACAGCGCTGGAGGCGTTCCGGGTGCTGACCATCTACCTGACGCCGATTCTGCCGGCGCTGTCGGTTCAGGTCGAGCGCTTTCTGGCGACGCGTTGCAACACTTGGGCCGATGTCGACCAACCGCTGGGCGAAGGCCATGCGATCGCACCCTACCAGCATCTGATGCAACGCGTCGACCCTCAGCAGCTGGAGGCACTGTTCGAGCCGCCACCGGCTCCGGCGGTAGCAACGGTCCTGCCCGGCGGCGAAACCATCGCGCCGGTTATTGGCATCGACGATTTCGCCAAGATCGACCTGCGCATCGCGAAAATCGTCGCCTGCGCGGCGGTCGAGGGTTCGACCAAGCTATTGCGCCTGACACTGGACGCGGGCGAAGGCACGACCCGCAACGTGTTCTCCGGCATTGCCAGCGCCTACCAGCCAGAGCAACTGGTCGGCAAACTGACGGTGTTGGTCGCCAACCTGGCGCCGCGCAAGATGAAGTTTGGTGTCAGCGAAGGCATGGTGCTGGCTGCCAGCCACAGCGACGAACAATCAACACCGGGCATTTACGTGCTGGAACCTACTGCAGGGGCGCAGGTCGGGATGCGAGTGCATTGACAGTCGCCGGGTCGTACAGGTCCGCACGCGCACGGCCTGCCTTCTTGGCGCAATACAGGGCGCTGTCTGCCTGTTCCAGCAAGGAGGAACGCAACGCCCCCGGCGACCCAACCAGGCTGGCCACGCCGACGCTGATCGACAGCCATGCAGATACGGGTGAGTCGGCATGCGGGATCCGCGCGCTCTCCAACTGCTGCACACAGCGCTGCGCTATTGCCATCGCCTCTTGCGCCTCGGTTCCCGGTAACAGGATGGCGAACTCCTCGCCGCCATAACGAGCCACCAGTTCGCCCGAGCGCTTGGCACACAGCACCAGGATACGGCCCACCTGGCGCAGGCATTCGTCGCCGGTCTGGTGCCCGTAGTGGTCGTTGTAGCGCTTGAAATGGTCGATGTCGATCATCAACAGCGACAGGCTCGACCGGTTCCGCGAGCAGCGCTGCCACTCGGTCAGCAGGCTCTGGTCGAACATGCGCCGATTGGCGATGCCGGTCAGGCCGTCGGTGGTCGACAGGCGCAGCAACTGTTCGTTGGCGCGCTCCAGGGCCAGCCCTTTTTCTACCATCGGGGTCATGTCCAGGCGAGTCATCACCAGGTAGCCCGATGGCGTTCGGATCTCGTAGAAATGGACCCAATGGCCGTCGTCCGTGTGACGCAGCAGCGGGGTGTCCAGCGCTCCTCGACCGGCCATGCGCAGCGCCAACCATTCCTCTTCGCGTCCAACCGCATCGGCGATACGGCCTTCGGCGAGTGCGCGGCGCATCAGGTTTTCATAGGTTTCCCCGATCACTGGCGATTGGCTGCGGTACGGATATTGGCGCGACACTTCCTCGTTGAACACCAGCAGCCGGTCCTGGTTGTCGTAGATGGCCAACCCCGCTGGAACAGCGTCGATCACCTCGCGCAGACGGGCTTCGCCGGCGCGCAGCTGCGCCCGCACGCCCTCCATTTCCTGCCGCAGTTTCTGCTCGTTGCCAGCCGCGTCGGGAATCTGGCGCAGCCGTCGACCGGCGCGCCGCGATATCTGGGCCATCAGCGCACTGCCCGCCAGCCCGCTGATCCCGAGCACGACCAACCACGGTGCCGGCTCGGCCTGACCCCACAGGCCGACCATGATCACCGCCACATGGCCCAGGCAAACCAGAATCAACCATGCCAGCAGCGGCATGCCACGCAACAGCCGTATCCGGTCAGGGCGTGCTGCCATGAAATTGGTCGCCGGGCCCGGCCAGGCACGCTGTCTCAGGCGCCACCATCACCGGGCCGACCACGAGATGGCAGCGCGCGCTTTTGCTGCAGATAGGTTCTTGCTTCACGGCCTCAGGTTAATCGATTTATGGATCGGCAGAAAGTGCGGGACGAATAAGGGGCCACATCGCCGCATCAGCGCCTCTCGCTCTGGTGTCGATCCGGGTCGTCACCCGACCCTGTGGACACCACACGCAGGTCGTGGTCGAACACCACGCTGAAAACACGCGCGTCACTGGCGTTGGGCCCGTCCCGGTAGCGCCAGTCGTAATGGGTCTGGCGCTTGAGTTCGTAGCGGGTCACCCGCATCGGCTTGCCCAGCTTGCGCCGTACATCTTCCATCATCATACCGGGGACGACCTGCGCAAAATTGTGCGGCGCCAATACCTGGCGCAGAGCACTCATGGTGCCGTCGACCCCAATGGTGATCATGTAGTTCTGGTAACCGGCGGGCTGGCGGTTGTATTCGAGGATGCGGTCGCCGCCTGACGCATCCCAGATGTTCTCGGGCTCGCCGAAGCGAGCCCGCACGTCAGCCTCGGTCGACAGGCCTTCCTCCAGTTCACGGATGCGCTGCGGGTCGCATGCCCCGATCGACAGCGCCATGCCCAGCATCACCCACAATCGCATAACCCCTGCCATGTCCACCCCTGTAAAATGCGCGCCATCGAGGGTCCAAGTCTATGTCCATATTTCGCCGCCCGGATTACCAGTCCGATACCACCCGGTTCATTGCCAAGCTCAAGACGGACAGGCCCGGTCTCGAGGCAGAGCAGCGCCAGGGCCGCGAGTTGTTGTGGGACCAGACGCTGGACCGGGCCGCGTGGCGCTCGTTTCGCAAGGCCGAAGTGCCGCAAAAACCCTACGTGTATCAGACCGACTCGCAATAGGCAGGTGCGGAGTTCCAGCGCGCCCCTGCGCGCCAACCCATTTCGCCGGAACGCCCAACCGGCAGCGCGTCGCGCACGTTTGTCCGCATGAGCAGCACTGCCACCCTGCCCGAACCGCCGAGCGAACTCGGCACCATGCCGGAGGTGGTCGACCAGGTCGCGCTGGCGCGGCTCTACGGCGAGCCGCTATTTGCCATACCGCAGGATCTGTACATACCGCCGGACGCGCTGGAAGTGTTCCTGGAGGCTTTCGAGGGCCCGCTGGACCTGTTGCTGTACTTGATCCGCAAGCAGAACTTCAACATCCTGGACATTCCAATGGCCGGCGTAACGCGCCAGTATCTGGTTTATGTGGACGAGATTCGCGGACGCAACCTGGAACTGGCGGCCGAATACCTGTTGATGGCGGCGATGTTGATCGAGATCAAATCACGCATGCTGCTGCCGCCGCGCAGGGCGGCCGAAGGCAAGGAGGCCGAGGACCCGCGCGCCGAGCTGGTGCGCCGACTGCTCGAGTACGAGCAGATCAAGCTGGCAGCAGCGGCGCTCAACGCATTGCCACAGTCGGGCCGCGACTTTCTGCGCGCCCAGGTCACGATCGAACAATCGCTGCAGCCGCGCTTCCCCGATGTCGACTTGGCCGACCTGCAGGAGGCCTGGCGGGACATCCTGCGGCGAGCCAAACTGGTGCAGCACCACCACATTTCCCGCGCACAACTGTCGGTGCGCGAACACATGGGCATTGTGCTGCGCAGGCTGCAGGGTCAGTGTTTTGTCGAGTTCGAACAGTTGTTCGACCCGGCCAAGGGCAGCCAGGTGCTGGTCGTGACCTTCATCGCGCTGCTTGAACTGGCCAAGGAGAACCTGATCGACATCACCCAGGCCGAGTCGTTCGCGCCTATTTACGTGCGCCTGGCCTATAGCGTCGCGGCCGGGCAAGCGAACTGAGCGCTTCGACCTCGTGCCAGCCAGGCATGCAATTCAGATTTCGTCGCGGGCCTGGCGCGCCATCAAGGCGGTGACCGCTTCGCGGGGATTGAGTCGGCCGTCGAGCAAGGCATCCACGGCACTGCAGATCGGCATCTCGATACCCAGGCCAGCCGCGCGTTGGGCGACCGTGCGGGCACAGGACACGCCTTCTGCCACATGGCCCAGCGAATGCACCGCCTGCTCCAGGCTCTGGCCTGCCGCCAGTGCCAGGCCGACTCGCCGATTGCGCGAGAGGTCGCCGGTGGCCGTCAACACCAGGTCACCCAGCCCGCTCAATCCGGTGAAAGTTTCTGCCTGCGCTCCCAGCGCCACACCCAGGCGGGTCATCTCATGCAAGCCGCGCGTGATCAACGCGGCCCGGGCATTGAGGCCCAGGTGCAGGCCATCACATAGACCCGTGGCAATGGCCAACACATTCTTGACCGCCCCACCCACTTCGACGCCGATGACATCGTCGCTGCCGTAGATGCGCAATTGCGGGCCATGCAAGGCCTCGGTCATCGCGCTGCGCACCTGTGGGTCGGCGCTGGCAGCCACCAGCGCGGTCGGTTGGCCTTGCGCAACTTCCTGCGCGAAGCTGGGGCCGCTCAAGACACCGGACCGCAACAAGGGAGCTACCTGTGCCTGAACCTCGTGCGCCATCAGTCCGATTGCGCATTCGCTCGACCCGCGTGCCGGCTCGAAGCCCTTGCACAACCAGGCGACTGGCGCCCGACAGCCCCGCAATTGCTCCAGCAGCGTGCGCAACGCGGCCATCGGCGTGGCCACCACCACCAGGCCGGCATTGCCGAATGCATTGGCCAGCGCACCCGGTGCGCCATCGATTGTGGCCGTCAGCGGCGGCCAACTACGGATGGTCAGCGCCTGCGGCAGCGGCACCGCCGGCAGATAGCGATGGTTCAGGCGGGTGCCGCGCATCGCCGCAGCCTGTGCCGCATCGCGGACCCATAGGCCGACCCGATGCTGGGCCGGCACTCGGGATGCAACACTGACAGCCAATGCCGTTCCCCAGGCACCGGCTCCGAGTATCTCGACGTCCATGTCCGAGGCCCGGCGCAGTCAACCTACCACCATGTATTACTGGGTGACGATGGCGGGAGCCGCAGTTTGCGCAGCCTGAGCCTTCTGTTGCTCGTACATCGCCTGGAAATTGATCTCTGTCAGGTGCACCGGCGGGAATCCGCTGCGCTGGATCAGGTCCGCGACGTTGGCGCGCAGATACGGATAGACGATTTGCGGACACGCGATGCCCATGATCTGGCTCATCTGTTCCTGCTCGATATGGCGGATCTCGAAGATGCCGGCCTGCTTGACCTCGACCAGGAACACCGTCTTGTCCTTGATCTTGGTCTGCACGGTGGCCGTCACGCACACCTCGTACACCCCGTCAGCGGCTGTGTTGGCCTCCACGCCGAGCTGGATATCGACCGTTGGCTGCTCTTTTTCGAGCAGGATGGCCGGCGAGTTGGGTTGTTCCAGCGACGACTCCTTGAGGTAGATGCGCTGGATCTGGAACGTGGGTGTGTTTTCTTCGGCCATGGGGTCACTTTCAGGTTAAGGGGAGCGCGCCGAACACCGACAGCGGATCGGAAACCCACCCGCCGCAGCGCCGCGACACGGCATTATCTCAGGACGAAACCGGTCGTCCGAGCGGATCAGGCAGCACCGAGCAACGGCAACAGACCGCCGCGGCTGTCCAGCGCTATCAGATCGTCACAGCCACCCACATGCGTCGGGCCAACGAATATCTGCGGCACCGTACGCCGACCGGTGATTTCCATCATGCGGGTCCGTTCAGCATAGTCGAGATCCACCCGGATTTCCTCGATCTGCTCGACGCCACGCTCCTTCAGTAGTTGCTTGGCACGAATGCAAAAAGGGCAGACCGCGGTCGAGTACATCTTGACTGTTTGCATGCGTTTGGTCTTCAACAATGGGGAAAAAAGAACGGGGCCGATACCTTGGGGGAAACCTGGATTCAGGACTTTTCCACCGGAAGGCTGGCGGTCTTCCAGGCACGCAGCCCACCCGACAAGGACTGCGCCTTGTCGTACCCCAGCTTCTTGGCAATGGCCACCGCCCGACCCGACCGGGCGCCGGTCTGGCATACCAGGATCAACGGAAGCGACTTGTTCTTGACCGCTGTGGGCAGCTTGTCTTCGAGTTGGTTCAGCGGGACGTTCTTGGCCCCGCCCAGGTGTCCGGCTGCGTATTCCTCGGCTTCGCACACATCCACCACCACCGCCTTCTCGCGGTTGATCAATTGCACCGCGACGGCCGTTGTTACGCCGGCATCGGTCGCGCCCTTGAGAGCCGGCAGGAACAACATCACGCCCGACGACAGGGCGACCAGCAACAACATCCAGTTCTCTACGACAAAATTCACGGTGTTCCTCGGGAGTGGGTGGGGTGCGGCAAACGCACGCACCGCCGCATTTTAGAATGGCGGGCAACCCGCTGGCCGAAGTGCGGTCTTTTTCAATCCGCTGGGGAGCCGTCCACCGCGCAAACCGGCGCGGTTGTCTGTGCCTGACTGTCCATCCATCCTGCCCTGTTGCCATGCATACACTTGTACTGATCCGCCACGGTGAGTCGATCTGGAACCTGGAGAACCGGTTTACCGGGTGGACCGACGTAGACCTGACTGCGACGGGCATCGAACAGGCCAAGAACGCCGGCCGGCTGCTGCGCGAGAACGGCTACGAGTTTGACCTGGCCTACACCAGCGTGCTGAAGCGAGCGACCCGGACCCTGTGGCACTGCCTCGACGAAATGGACCGCACCTGGTTGCCGCTGGTGCACAGCTGGCGTCTGAACGAACGCCACTATGGCGCGCTGCAGGGCTTGAACAAGGCCGACATGGCCAAACAATACGGCGCCGAGCAGGTACTGGTCTGGCGCCGCAGCTACGACACGCCGCCGCCGCCGCTGGAGCCGCAGGATCCGCGCTGCGAGCGCTCGGACATCCGGTATGCCCGGCTGGCGCCCGGTCAAGTACCTCTGCGCGAATGCCTCAAGGACACGGTCGAGCGGGTACTGCCATACTGGAACGAATCCATGGCGCCCACCATTCGCGCTGGCAAGCGCATCGTCGTCGCGGCGCATGGCAATTCGATTCGGGCGCTGGTGAAATACCTGGACAAGGTATCGGACTGCGACATCGTCGGCGTCAATATCCCCAATGGCATACCGCTGGTGTACGAACTGGACGCGGCGCTGGCGCCGATCCGCCACTATTACCTGGGCGACGCGGCCGCTGCTCAGGCAGCCGCCGAAGCGATTGCGGCACAGGGTCGGGCCTGACATCGAACCCGGCAATGCACTATTTCCGCAACGGCCGAGGACTTGCAGGAACCACCCCGCGTGGACCGCGTCCAAGGTGTATATTGGGATAGCTAAGGAATCATCATGGGTCACAAACTAAAAGTCGCTGGTTGGATTTCACTGGGCATCGTGGCGGGCGCCCTGACCACGGTGTCGCTGCAGACAGTGGCTCGCGGCACGCTGGCGCCGTTGCCGCTGGAAGAATTGCAGCAATTGGCGGCTGTTTTCAGCATGGTCAAGAGCGACTATGTGGAACCCGTTGACGAAAAGAAGCTGATCACCGATGCGATCTCCGGCATGGTCGCCAGCCTGGATCCGCACTCGCAGTACTTCGACAAGAAGTCGTTCAAGGAGTTTCGCGAAGGAACCAGCGGCCGGTTTGTCGGTGTCGGCATCGAAATCACCCAGGAAGATGGCCTGGTGAAGGTGGTGTCGCCGATCGAGGGCACGCCGGCGTTTCGTGCCGGCCTCAAGACCAATGATCTGATTACCAAGATCGACGATACGGTCGTCAAGGGCCTATCGCTCAATGAAGCCGTCAAGCGCATGCGCGGCGAGCCCAACACCAAGGTGACGCTGACCATCCTGCGCAAGGAGGAGAACCGCAGTTTTCCGGTGACCATCACGCGCGAGGAAATCCGCACCCAGTCGGTGCGCAGCAAGGTGATGGAGCCCGGTTATGCCTGGGTTCGACTGAGCCAGTTTCAGGAGCGCACCGTGGACGATTTTGTGCGCAAGGTCGAAGAAATCTACAAGCAGGAGCCCAACCTCAAGGGCCTGGTGCTGGACTTGCGCAATGATCCCGGCGGCCTGCTCGACGCCGCGGTGGCCATTTCGGCGGCATTCCTGCCGGAAAACGTCAATGTCGTGTCGACCAACGGGCAGTTGCCCGAAAGCAAGTTCATGTACCGGGCGGCGCCGGAGTCCTACCTGCGCCGTGGCAGCAGCGACCCGCTCAAACGCCTTCCTGCCGCCATCAAGAATGTGCCGCTGGTGGTGCTGGTCAACGAGGGTTCGGCGTCCGCCAGCGAAATCGTCGCCGGCGCACTGCAGGACCACAAGCGTGCCACCATCATGGGCCGCCAGACCTTCGGCAAGGGTTCCGTGCAGACGGTGCGCCCGCTGGGCCCCGATACCGGCCTGAAGATAACCACGGCGCGCTACTACACCCCCAGCGGCGCATCGATCCAGGCCAAGGGCATCGTGCCCGATGTCATGGTCGACGAGACCGAGGAAGGCAATGTATTTGCCGCGTTGCGCACTCGCGAGGCCGATCTCGAAAAGCACCTGGGTAGCGGTCAGGGCGATGACAAAAAAGATCCAGCGCGCGAAAAAGCCCGTGAAGCGGCACTCAAGAAACTAGAAGAAGAGAGCAAGAAGCCCGCTGTTGATCGCAAGGTACCCGAGTTCGGCAGCGACAAGGATTTCCCGTTGGTCCAGGCCATCAACAAGCTCAAGGGCCGGCCGGTGATGATCAGCAAGACGCTGACCGAGCGCAAGGAAGAACCGAAGAGCAATTGAAACTGACCGGCGCGCCTGCAGGGTCATGAACGACGATCAGCTGCTGCGTTATTCGCGCCATATTCTGCTTGATGAGGTAGGGGTAGAAGGCCAGGAGCGCATCAGCAACGGACGGGCACTGGTCATAGGTGCCGGCGGGCTGGGGTCCCCGGTTGCGCTGTATCTGGGTTCCGCCGGCGTCGGGCATATCACTTTGGTCGACCACGACACCGTGGATGTCACCAATCTGCAGCGCCAGGTCGCGCACACGATGGCCCGGGTAGGTACGCGCAAGGTTGAATCTGCCAGCGCGGCGATCACCGCCATCAACCCGGAGGTCGCCGTCACCGCGATCGCGCAACGTGCGGACGCTGCGCTGCTCGATCAACTGGTGCCATTGGCCGACGTGGTGCTCGATTGCAGCGACAACTTCGCCACGCGCCACCTGGTCAACGCCGCCTGCGTGTGCCACGCCAAGCCGCTGGTATCGGGTGCGGCAATCCGGTTCGACGGCCAGATCAGCGTCTATGACACGCGCGACGAGGCATCGCCCTGTTACGCCTGTGTGTTCCCGCCCGATGCCGGCTTCGAAGAATCCCGATGTGCAACGATGGGCGTGTTTGCGCCGGTTGTGGGCATCATCGGGACCATGCAAGCGGCGGAGGCGTTGAAACTGCTCGCGGGCGCTGGCACGTCACTGGCCGGCCGCCTGCAGATGCTCGACGCCCGCGCGATGGAATGGAATGAGGTGCGCATACCGCGCAACACCCGTTGCAGCGTGTGCGCGCAACGCGCGGCACCGTGACCCGTGGGTCGACACTGCCGGGCGCGCCGTGCGACTGGGATGCTACAGATCTGAGCAGCGCCGTCCACGCACGCCAGGTATCGTGCCGGGAAGTGATGCAGAGCTGTCTGGACCGGATCGACCGTCTGAACCCGCGCTTCAACGCCATCGTCAGCCGCGTCGACCCGGACCGCCTGCTGGCCCAGTCCGACGATTGTGACCGCGAACTGGCCCAGGGCCCCAGCCGCGGCTGGATGCACGGTTTCCCGATCGCGGTGAAGGACCTGAGCGCCGTCGCCGGAATTCACTGGACCAAGGGTTCGCCACTGTTGCGCCACAACCTGCCAACGCACGACGACCTGATGGTGCAGCGGCTGAAGGCCGCGGGAGCGATCGTGATCGGCAAAACGAACACGCCTGAATTCGGTCTTGGCTCGCAGACCTACAACACCGTATTCGGCACCACGCGCAATGCCTATGATGCGGGCCGCTGCGCGGGCGGCTCCAGTGGCGGCGCCGCGGTTGCGCTGGCGCTGCGCATGCTGCCGGTGGCCGACGGCAGCGACATGATGGGATCACTGCGCAATCCGGCTGCATTCAACAATGTATTTGGCTTGCGCCCCAGCATGGGGCGGGTTCCGGACGGGCCGGCGCCCGACGGATGGCTGGCGCAATTGGGAACCGCGGGGCCGATGGCCCGATCAGTCGCTGACCTGGCCCGATTGCTGGCGGTGCAGGCCGGCCGCGACGACCGCGTGCCCTTGTCGATTGCAGGCCAATGGCCCGGTGGTCCGCCAGGAGGTCCGATCGACCTGTCAATGGACCTGCGCCACGCGCGCATCGGCTGGTTGGGCAATTTGCAGGGCTACCTGCCGATGGAAGACGGCATCCTGGCACGGTGCGAACAGGCATTGGCGCGCCTCGCCGCAGACGGCTGCCAGGTCGAGGCCATTACGCCCGCCTTCGACCCGTCCGAGGCTTGGCAGTCCTGGCTTACCTGGCGCCAGTGCCTGGTCGCTGCGTCGCTGCGCCCATTTTTTGACGATCCATCGCAACGCGCGCAACTCAAGCCCGAGGCGTTGTGGGAAGCGGAGCAAGGCCAGTGTCTCAGCGCACGGGCCCTTTCCGATGCCAGCGCGGTCCGCAGTCGCCTGTACCAGCAGTTGCTGTCGATGTTCGCGCACCACGACTACCTGGTGCTACCCAGCGCCCAGGTCTGGCCATTCGACGCCGACCTGCCGTGGCCGCGTCACATCGCGGGAAGGACGATGGATACCTACCACCGCTGGATGGAGGTTTTCATCTATGCCACCCTGGCCGGCCTGCCGGCGGCAAGTGTGCCGGTCGGCTTCAACGACCAGGGCCTGCCGATGGGCATGCAGTTGATCGGTCGGCCTCAGGCGGACCTGGCCGTGTTGCGCATGGCACAGGCCCATGCCGAACGATCAGCCAACATCCTGGGCCGCCGACCTGGCGCGTTGTCGCCTCCGTGACCAGGCTGCCAGGCATCGGGAATCACGCCAATAGACACCGGAAACAGTGCCATTCCACATGCCGGCATAGCCGATCATGCTGTTAAACTTTATTTGCGCCACCAACCACCAGCCTGTGACTACATCGATCACCCCGTCCGTAGTCGATATCAGTGACCTTCGGTTAGGCGATGCACGTGCTTTGCTGGAGCATGGCGCAACCGCGCCACTGCCGGACTGCGATGCCCATCCGACTGCATTCGTGCAAAGTGTCATCGACGGGTTGTGCGAGTTGTCGCTCAAGGATCCGCTGACCGGCCTGGCGAACCGACGCCATTTCCTGTCGGTGCTTGAAAAGGAGATTGACGGCGTGGCGCGATCCGGCGAACCGGCCCTGCTGTTGATGCTGGACATTGACTATTTCAAACGCATCAACGACACGCACGGCCATATTGCCGGCGATCGTGTGTTGCAAGCGGTGGCCAAGTGCCTGTCACGGTGCATTCGGCCAATGGATTCGTTGGCCCGGTATGGGGGTGAGGAGTTTGCCGTGGTGTTGCCCAATTGCCTGGTTTCGGTGGGCGAAGCCGTCGCCGAGCGGATACGGCTGACCGTCGAATCGCTGGTGATTCCGGTCAGCCCGATCAGCAACGTGCGGGCCACCATCAGTGTGGGTGGCGCCTATGCACCAGCGTGGGTTCGCTCTACCGCTCCATTGTGGATCGAGCGTGCCGATAATCTGTTGTATCAGGCGAAAGCGCAGGGACGCAACCGAGTCCGCATAGACCATCAACAGGCCATTGCCGTGAGTGCCGAGGAGAAGAATCTTTTGTTTGGTCATTTAGCCCTGGGCGAACCAGCCTGGCTTGAACGCGTTGCGGTCGAACCGGCTGGCGGCGAAGCGAGCGGAGTCAAACCATGAGCGAAAAGCTGCAATCGGGCAAGGCACCTGCCGCAGTGGAGCCCCATGTGCCGCTGACACCGCATGGCAAGGTCATGGCAGTGACCAGCGGCAAAGGGGGCGTGGGCAAGACATTTGTGTCCGCCAACCTCGCTGCGGCACTGGCCAAGCGCGGCCAGAAGGTGCTGGTGCTCGACGCCGACCTTGGGCTGGCCAACCTCGATGTGGTGCTGAACCTGTATCCGAAGGTCACGCTGCACGACGTATTCAGCGGCAAGTCCAAGCTCGAAGACGCCATCATCCAGGCCCCGGGCGGATTTTCCGTGCTGCTGGCAGGCTCCGGCATGGTGGAGTATTCACGCCTTACGCCGGAGATCCGCGCCGACTTCCTGCGCATCATCGAGGGCCTGATTCCCCACTATGACGTGGTTTTACTCGATACCGGCGCCGGCATCTCCGACGTGGTGCTGTTCGCTGTTTCGCTGGCCTCGGTGGTGCTGGTCGTCGCGACGCCCGAGCCGACCTCGCTGACCGATGCCTACGCAACGATCAAGGTGCTGGCCAGCCAGCAAAAGCGCGAAACCATTCATATGGTGATCAACCAGACCGCGCGGCTTGGCGACGGTCGCGCCATCACCGGGCAGTTGCAACAGGTGCTGGACCGGTTCGTGGTAACCGAACCGGGGCGAGGCGTGCGATTGGTGCACCTGGCCGACATACCGGCCGACCCCTCGGTCCGGCAGGCCGTGATGCGACGTCAGTTGCTGATGCAGACCATGCCGGGTTGCCCGGCGGCAATGGCAGTGAGCCAGCTGGCGCGCAAGCTGGAAGAAATGGTAATGCCGGACGGGCGCTAGCCGCGCAGGCGTAACTCGAACCGGCAATACGTGCACTGCCGGCGCCGGCAGTGGCGGTGGCAGTACTCTGGCCACCGCGGGTGGACGAGTCAATCGTCGCGCTGGGGTAATGCCGTGACGATCCATCCTTCGAGCGGATCGAGCGGCATCGGCAGACCAAAATCGGGCCAACCGCGCTGGAAACCCCAGGCCGCCTGCATCATGCACAAAGCTGCATCCAGTTTGTCGCCGCTGGGGTCGCCTACCAGCTGCGCGTACTGAGGCGCTGTGATGTGCAACTGCAATCCAAGCCGGGTCTGGCCGGCCTGCAAGGCGTCGAGCAACCTCTCGCGCTGCGCGCGGCGCTGGGGGTTTTGACGCGACCGATCATCACTCTTGTAGCTAAGCCAGCCCAGAGCCTGCACCAGCGCGCGCGGCAGGCCAAACGGGAAATCGAATCCGCCCAGCCACGCAGGTTCGCCTCGCAGCCATTCGGAAAACGCATCCAGTGACTCCAACGCATGCAGCGACTCGAACGTCACCGCGCCGGCAGTGGGCCGCCCGCAGGCAATCAAAATCGGCTTGCGTCGAGCAGGCCGACTGCTGAAGTCACAACCAATGAGCAATGCCATGACCGGCCGGATGTGATGCCAGCAGGCTTTGTGCCGTTCGTTCCCAGCGCCCGGGCCGCAGCCGGCGACCCCTGCACGGCCGCGCCGGCATCACGGCAATGTCAGGCCCGACCCATGATGGACGCGGTGGCCATCAACTCCTCGAGCAGAGCCAGCGAGACCTTGCCGGACACCAGGTAGGGATCGAGCTCGGGTTTCTCGGCATACTTGAGCAAGATCGAGGTGTTGATGCGCGACATGTTCACCTGGCCCATCGTCCAGCCGCCAAATCGGCGCTCCGCGATTTCTTCGTAGTGCAGCAGAACCACGTCCTTGTGCCGCTTGTCCTTCTGGATATGGCCAAACAGGTCGCTCACGGCCATACGTCCGCCTTCGATCGCCTGCAGAAAGATGCCGCCACCGTAACACAGGATGCCGGTGATGCCGCAAGCCGGATTGGACTGCCGCGACTGCGAGAGGATGGCGTCGATCGCCTCCGCGGTCGTGTCGACGGCGCGGCTGGCATACAGGAGTCGAACCAGCATGGTGTCAGCCCTTTCCGGGGATCAGCGACAGGAATTCACGTCGCAGGTTGGAATCTTTGAGGAAAACACCGCGCATGACTGAATTGATCATCTTGCTGTCCATGTCCTTGACGCCGCGCCAGGCCATGCAATAGTGGCTGGCTTCCATCACGATGGCCAACCCGTCGGGCTGGGTCTTGAGCTGGATCAGGTCGGCCAACTGCACCACGGCCTCCTCCTGGATCTGCGGACGGCCCATGACCCATTCGGCGAGCCGGGCATATTTGGACAATCCGATCACGTTGGTGTGCTCGTTGGGCATGACGCCAATCCAGATCTTGCCGATCACCGGGCAGAAATGGTGGCTGCAGGCACTACGCACCGTGATCGGGCCCACAATCATCAGTTCGTTGAGGTGCTCGGCGTTCGGAAACTCGGTGATGACAGGCGCTCTCACGTAGCGCCCGCGAAACACCTCGTTCAGATACATCTTGGCCACGCGGCGGGCGGTGTCGTCCGTGTTGTGGTCGTTTTCGGTATCGATGACCATGCTCGAGAGTACCGACTTCATCTTGTCTTCGACTTCATCGAGCAAGCTTTCCAGCTCGCCGGGCTCGATGTACTCGGCAATATTGTCATTGGCGTGGAAACGCTTGCGCGCGGCCGACAGCCGCTGGCGGATCTTCACCGACACCGGTGTGCCTTCATCCGAATCGGTAGCGATCATGGGAGTGGTGGACTGCATCAACATCGTCGCATCCTACCAGCGAACGATCCGCGGGGGTATTGCGGGAATTGACCGGCATTCAATAGCGACGGCCAATCAGGAACAGTCCGGCCCGCATCATTCCCAGCGCCAGCGCTTCCAGCACACGCTGGCGCCAGGGACGGTCGGTGAAGGCGGCCGCGTCCACACGCTGTCCGCCATGTCCCATCGCATGCTCCAGGCGCTCGCGCAGCAGGCCGGCAAATCCGGCATCCCGCACGACAATATTGGCCTCACGCGCCAGCAACAGGCTGAGCGGGTCCAGGTTCGACGAGCCAACGGTCGCCCAACGCGCATCGACGACGGCCACCTTGGCATGCAGGAAACTGGCCGCGTATTCGTGGATCTCGACGCCAGCTTCCAGCAAAGCGCCATAGATCGGGCGCACGGCATGGTATGGCAGGAAGTATTCGTAGCGACCTTGCAACAGCAGGCGCACCCGCACGCCGCGACGCGCGGCCAGGATCAGCGCCTTGCGCAATCGCGCACCGGGCAGGAAATAGGCATTGGCAATGATGATCTCGCGCCGCGCCGTGCCGATCGCCTTGAGATAGGCGCCCTCGATCCGGCGCCGATGGCGCAGGTTGTCGCGCAGCACCAGCTCTGCCCGGGCACCGCTGCCCGAGTGCAAGCCAAACCGCGACCCGGGCTCATCCAGCGCTCGCTCCCTGGTTGTCAAGCGCTCGGCCATCGCCAGGCGCAGCCGCTCCTGCAGCACACGCCAAGCGGCAGGAAACTCGCGATCGCGTACCTCGGAGGCGACCGTCATCCGCCACCAGAAGCGGGTCATCGCCTCATGCGCCACTTGCACCAGCGGGCCGGCGACACGCACTGCAAAGTCAAGCCGCGGCTCGGACAAGCTGCCGGCCCCGGGGTCGACCATGTCATCGAGAATGTTGATGCCACCGCAATAGGCAAGTTCGGCATCGACAACGCACAGCTTGCGATGCATGCGACGCCAGTGGCTGGGAATAAATACACCCAGACGCCCGAGCGGCATGAAAATGCGCCATGCGACGCCGCTGGTGGCAAAGCGTTGCTGCCACGGCGATGGCAGCTGCGGCGTGCCGACGCCGTCCATCGTCAGGTAGACCTGCACGCCGCGCGCGGCGGCGCGCTCCAGCGCAGCCGCCACGCGCGCTCCCGAGTCATCGAAATGGAAAATGTAGGTTTCCATGCGCACTTCCAGCTGTGCGCCATCGATTGCCCTGATCAACTCCGGAAACAGCTCACCGCCCCCCTGCAACAGCGTAATCTGGTGGTGCAGGCGCGGCGGCAATTGCTGGGGGTCAGGCACCGGGTCCGTCCGGCAGCTGGAATTCGGCGACCAGCGGCAGGTGGTCCGACATGCGCCACCAGATGCGCCCGCGCGGCACTTGCAGGCCCAGCGGCACCATACCCCGCGCAAAGACCTGGTCCAGTTGCGCCAGCGGCAATCGCGACGGAAAAGTGGGCTGGACCGGTCCGTCAAAACCCCTGAGCCCCACTGCCGCCATCTCGCGCTGGACCGTCTTGCCCCAATCGTTGAAGTCACCCGCAACGATCAGTGGCGCCTGGGACGGAACCTCGCGTGCCACGAAGCGCTGCAACTGCGCGATCTGGCGGACCCGGCTGGCCCGGATCAGACCCAGGTGCACCACGACGACATGCACGGATTGCCCGTGCAGATGCACCTCGGAATGCAGCAGGCCACGTTGCTCGAAACGGTGGTCCGACATATCCTCGTGCTGATGCGCCTGCACCGGCCAGCGCGACAGCATGGCGTTGCCATGTTCGCCATGTCGGGTGGTGGCGTTCGTTCGGTACACCGCTTCATATCCCTGCGGCGCCAGGAACTCGGCCTGCGGCATCTCCGGCCAATGCGCAAAGAAGCGTGCTTCGGCGCGATGCAGCTTGCGCACCTCTTGCAGGCAGACGATGTCGGCATCGAGCTGCTCCACCGCATGCCCCAGGTTGTGGATCTCCAACCGGCGCCGCGGCCCCATCCCCTGCACGCCCTTGTGGATGTTGTAGGTTGCAATCCGCACCACATTCATTGCACGGCTCTCGCGTCGGCCCACCGCGGCAACATCAGGATGGCTTGCGCATTGGAAGGTGAAAAACAGGCCTGGGCGGCTTCGCGCCACGGCAACCATCGCCAGGCCCGATGTTCCCGGGAATCGAGTCGCACGGGTGTTGGCTGCGCTACCGTAAGGCCAAACAGATGTTCGGTATTGCGCGTAACGCCTGGTGCGTACCGGTGGCGCCAGCGGGGGTAGATCTCGTACACGTTCTGCAGACGCCAATCGACCAGTGCATGCGCCAGTGCAGTGCCAGCGCGGCAATCGATACCGGTTTCCTCGAAAACCTCACGCGCCGCAGTGGTTCGAAAACGCTCACCCAGCCGGTCCTTGCTGCCGGTCACCGATTGCCAGAAGTCAGCGACATCCGCACGCTGGATCAACAGCACGTCGAGAGCCGGGGTGTGGATCACCACCAGCACGGACCGCGGAATCTTGTACGCCGTGGGCATGGGGGCAGTCGCCTGGCTGGCATCTGCCGCATTCTGCAACATGGTCCGGGTCCTAAACCATCACGCGGGCTGGACGGTGCGCAGTCGGATGTGCAGCTCGCGCAATTGCTTTTCATCCACCGCCGACGGCGCATTGGTCAAAAGACACTGCGCACGCTGGGTTTTCGGGAATGCGATCACATCGCGGATCGACTCGGCGCCGGTCATCAGGGTAACGATCCGGTCCAGCCCGAAGGCCAGGCCGCCATGCGGCGGAGCACCGTATTGCAGCGCGTCGAGCAGGAAGCCGAACTTGAGCTGGGCCTCCTGCGGCGAGATCTTGAGCGCGTCGAACACCTTTTGCTGTATGTCTGCGCGGTGAATGCGAACCGATCCGCCACCCATCTCCCAGCCATTGAGCACCATGTCATAGCCCTTGGAGATGCATTTTTCCGGTGCCGACACCATCCAGTCCTCGTGGCCGTCCTTGGGGGCGGTGAACGGGTGATGGGTCGCGGTGTACCGCTGCGCTTCCTCGTCGAACTCGAACATCGGGAAATCCACCACCCACAGCGGACGCCAGCCGGCCTCGAACAAGCCTTGTCTCTTGCCGAATGCGCTGTGACCGATCTTCAGGCGCAAAGCGCCAATCGCATCATTGGCCACCTTGGCCTTGTCGGCGCCAAAGAAAATCAGGTCACCGTCTTGTGCACCGGTGCGCGCAAGCACCGCGGACAGCGCGGCATCGTGCAGGTTCTTGACAATGGGACTTTGCAGGCCCGGCCACCGAGCGGACGACTCGCCGGGGCCGGCGGCGGCATCGTTGACCTTGATATAGGCCAAGCCCTTGGCGCCGTAGATCTTGACAAATTCGGTGTAAGCGTCGATCTCTCCGCGGCTCAGGCCGCTGCCATCACGCGCGCCGCCGGGAACCCGCAGGCCGACCACCCGGCCACCCTTGGCCGCCGCGGCGCTGGCGAACACCTTGAAATCGACGCTCGCCATGACATCGGTCAGTTCGGTGAACTCCATCTTCACCCGCAGATCGGGCTTGTCCGAGCCAAAGCGGTACATCGCGTCGGCATAGGCCATGACCGGGAACGCGCCCAGGTCCACATTCATCGTGTTCTTGAACACTGCGGTGATCATGGCCTGGGTCAGGTCGCGTATCTCCTGCTCCTCCAGGAACGAGGTCTCGATATCGATCTGCGTGAATTCCGGCTGGCGGTCGGCGCGCAGATCCTCGTCGCGGAAGCACTTGGTGATCTGGTAGTAACGGTCATAGCCGGCCACCATCAACAATTGCTTGAACAACTGCGGCGACTGCGGCAGCGCGAAAAAGTAGCCGTCGTGCACGCGGCTGGGAACCAGATAGTCGCGCGCGCCCTCGGGCGTCGACTTGGTCAGCATCGGAGTTTCGATGTCAATGAAACCCTGCGCATCAAGGAACTTGCGCACCTCCATCGACACCCGGTAGCGCAGCATCAGGTTGTTTTGCATGTAGGGGCGACGCAAATCCAGCACCCGATGGGTCAGGCGCGTGGTCTCGCTCAGGTTGTCGTCATCGAGCTGGAACGGCGGCGTCACGGATGGGTTGAGTACTACCAGCTCATGGCACAGTACCTCGATCTGGCCACTGCGCAGGCTGTCGTTGACGGTTCCCGCCGGGCGTGCGCGCACCAGGCCGCGGACTTGCACGCAAAACTCGTTGCGCAGGCCTTCCGCGCGGGAGAACATCTCAGCACGATCCGGATCACACACCACCTGCACATAACCTTCGCGGTCCCGCAGATCCACAAAAATAACGCCGCCATGGTCGCGGCGCCGGTTGACCCAGCCGCACAGGCTGACGGTCTCGCCCAGCAGGGCTTCGGTCACAAGACCGCAGTAATGGGTACGCATGGTCATTTTCTTGGAGCTTTCGTTGGCCGGCCAAACGCCGGCGCGGCTATGGGGTCAGGACTTTGGTCTGCCCGGGGATGATCCGGGGCGCCACCGAGCCCATGGAGATCACGTAGGTGAGGGCTTCGTCCACACTCATGTTCAGTTCGATTACATCCGCGCGCGGCAGCATCAAAAAGAACCCGCTGGTCGGATTAGGCGTGGTCGGCACATAGACGCTGACAAAATCCGGCCCCAGGTGCTGCGCGGTTTCGCCCTGTGGCACACCGGTCTGGAATGCGATGGTCCACACGCCCGCGCGCGGATACTGGATCAGCATCGCCGTGCGAAACGCCTTGCCGTCATTGGAGAACAAGGTGTGGGAGATCTTCTTGACGCTGTTGTAGATCGACTTGATGAACGGAATATTGGCGAACAGCCGGTCCCACTGCCGCACCCACCAGCGCCCGGCAACGTTGGATACCAGCGCGCCGGTGACCAGCAAGGTGACGAACACCAGGATCACACCCAACCCGGGTATCGCGCGCAACTGGTCGATGACCTTGTGTTGTCCATCACCCGGCAGGAATGCCTCCAGGCCGGACAGGAACCCGCCAAATATGCCGTCCAGTATTCCGACAAGCCACAGCATCACCCACACGGTGATGGCCAATGGCAACCAGACCAGCAGTCCGGTGATGAGGTATTTTCGCAAGGGCATCGGGAACCAGCGCGGTACGTCGATCAGCTGCCCGAGCCAGCTGCCGGGGTGGATTCATTTTTCTTGGCCGCCGGCGTCTCGGCCGACTTGGAGTCCGATTTGGACACGGGCTTGGTTTCGGTCTTGGCGGCAGGCGCAGCCTGGGCGCCGGAGTCCGCCTTGCCGCCGGCCGATTCACCCGCCGTCTCACCGGACTTGGCTGGCGCAGCGTTGTTGTTGCCGCCTTTGAAGTCCGTAGCGTACCAGCCCGAACCCTTGAGTTGGAAGCCGGCTGCGGTCAGCTGCTTGCGATACGTCTGCGCACTGCACGAGGGGCATTGGGTCAGTGCCGAGTCGGACATTCGTTGCAACACATCCTTGGCGAACCCGCAAGAATCACATTTGTACGCGTAGATGGGCATGCTGTTGGAGCTCTGGATTGAAGGACCGCAAAGCCTTCAATTATAGGGCGCGCACCTGCGCGCCACCCACGCAACTGACGCTAGAACAGCCGGACCCGCACAATGAGCTGCATCGCCAGCAGGCCCAAGGCAAAACCGATGCCACCATAGACAAGGCCCTGCAACAGCCGGTTGGTGCGCTTTTGCTCGGCCAGCAGTTCCCGCACATCACGCCGCAGGTCACCAGGCTGCTGGCGCAGGAAGGTGTCTAGCAGTCGCGGCAATCCCGGCAGCAACTTGGCGTAGCGCGGAGCCTCCTCCTTGAGCTGCTCCAGCAGTTTTTGCGGGCCAACCTGCTCGATCATCCATTTTTCAAGGAAGGGCTTGGCGCTGTGCCACAGATCGAGCTCCGGATCGAGGTCGCGCCCCAACCCCTCGATATTGAGCAGGGTCTTTTGCAGCAGCACCAGTTGCGGCTGAATTTCGACATGGAAGCGGCGCGAGGTCTGGAACAGGCGCATCAGCACCATACCCAGCGATATTTCCTTTAGCGGGCGGTCGAAATAGGGCTCGCATACCGTGCGCACGGCCGCCTCGAGTTCGTCGACCCGGGTACTCGCGGGCACCCAGCCCGATTCAATATGCAGCTCGGCGACCCGCTTGTAATCGCGCCGAAAAAACGCGGTGAAATTCTGCGCCAGGTATTCCTTGTCAAATTCGGTCAGCGTGCCAACGATACCGAAATCGAGCGAGATGTAGCGCCCGAAGGTTGCCGGTTCGACACTCACCTGGATGTTGCCCGGGTGCATGTCGGCGTGAAAGAACCCGTCGCGAAACACCTGGGTAAAAAACAAGGTGACACCGTCGCGCGCGAGCTTGGGGATGTCCACGCCGGCGGCGCGTAGCCGGTCCACCTGGCTGATCGGGATGCCACGCATGCGCTCCATCACGATGACGTCGGGACTGCAGTAGTCCCAGTGCATTTCCGGGATCAGCACCAGGTCCAGCCCCGCCATGTTGCGCCGCAACTGCGCTGCGCAGGCCGCCTCGCGCACCAGGTCCAGTTCGTCGTGCAGGTATTTGTCGAACTCGGCCACCACCTCGCGCGGCTTGAGCCGCCTGCCATCGCTGGACAACCCCCCAACCCACGAGGCCATGGTGCGCATCAGGCTGAGGTCCTTTTCGATCGCCGGCAGCATGCCGGGCCGCAACACCTTGACCGCCACGTCGTGCTGTTTGCCGTACTTGTCGATCAGGACCGCGAAGTGCACTTGTGCGATCGATGCGCTGGCCACCGGCTCACGTTCGAACGACGCAAAGATGTCGCGTAGCGGCTTGCGGAACGCCCGTTCGATGGAGCGGATCGCAATGTCGGAGTCAAACGGAGGAACCTGGTCCTGCAGCCGTGCCAGTTCATCGGCCACATCGAGCGGAAGCAGGTCGCGGCGAGTTGACAGCACCTGTCCAAACTTGACAAAAATCGGGCCTAGCCGCTCCAGCGCCTCGCGAAGCCGCACCCCCCGCGGCGCGTCCAGGCGTCGCCCAACCGACAGGATTCGCGCCACCACCCGCAGCCAGGGCTTCTGGAAACTGGTGAGCACCAGTTCATCGAGACCATACCGCAGTACCACCCAGATAATGAAAGTTCCGCGCAACAGGCGCGTCATGGCTTGGCACCGCCCGGCTGGGCGGACGCCGGGGCGTTGCCTGCAAACTGGCGCAAAACCTGCACCATTCGCCGGGCCGCCTGACCCATGGCATGGGCCGGCGCGTCGCCAACGATGCGCGCGAGGTCGTCCTCGATATCCCAGCGCACATGATCCACGAGCCAGTTGATGTCGGCAGCCAGTTGCACGTCACCTTCGATCCGGATGGCCGGTTTATCACCGCGCAACAGCAACTGGGCAATATCGGCAGCAGACTCATCCGTGGCCGTCAAGCTCAGATCGGGCCGGGCCTCGGGCGATGCCAGGTCCAGCAGGCCCGCAGGTGTGATCAGCAGCCGGATAAAGAATGTTCGCCATTGCACCAGCACCACATTGCCTTTTTGCCGCGCCAGTCGACCGGTGGCGGCGCTCTCTTGCAGCAGCACATGGTTGAGCAGCAGCACGATGCGCCGCTGCATGTCGTCCACCGCCCAGGCCGGCGGCGGAAAACGGGCCACAACGGATTGCGCCAGACTCTCGAACAATTGAAAAGGGGACTTTGTTGCCATAGTCCCCGATTATTCCCGCATTCACCCCGCTACCGGGGCGAGCAAGGCTTACTGCAGAGCCTGTACGCCAGCGACCAGCCAGCCACTGTTGCCGGACTTGGGTTTGGTCATGTTCCAGACCTCGCGGAACGGGCTCGGTCCGGCCGATGCATCTTCCCGGATCATGCCAGAGAACTCGACGCTGGCCATGTAGTCAGAGCCGATGTCCTCGATACCCAGCAGCTTGGCATCGATCATCACCACGTCGGTGTGGTTGACGGGTCCACCGGTATGGGCCTCGCGCTCCGCCAGCTGGGTCCGGATTTCGCCGAGCATTTCGTCGGTCATCATGGCGCGCAGCGACGCGATATCGGATTTATCCCAAGCCGCCTGCAACGTAACGAAATTGGCTTTGGCCGCACTCAGGAAGCCCTGCACGTCGAAGCCGGCGGGCACGCCCCAGGACTGGGAGCCTGCGAGTGCGGAACCGATGATCGAGCCCCCGTTCTGGCCGTGGGCCACCGGCTCGAACGGCATCGCACTGCTGCGCTCCCAGGGACGGGCCGACGCATCATTGCCTACGTTCTCAGGCCGATACGGCCGCGGCTCCTGCACCGGAGCGCCGCCCGCAGCGCCCTGGAATGCAAACCGACCGGCTGCCTGACCGTTCTGCGCCAGCTTTCGGCTGCGCATGATCCAGCCGATGACGGCCATCGCCGCGACCGCGAACAGGATCAGCATCAGGACCTGCCCAAAGGCCTCGCCAAAACCCAGCGAGTTCGCCAGCCATGCCAGACCCAGGCCGGCAGCCAGGCCGCCGAGCATGGCGCCCCAGGGCCGCTTGGTTGCCGCCGCGGCGCCTGCCGTCGCCGGCTTGGCCGTCGAATTGGTCGCATTCTGAGCCGGCGCCTGGCGGTTTGTCACATTGCCGGACTGCTTGCCAATCGAGCCCCCGCCGCCCAGTCGGCGCGCATCGGCATCAACCCCGGCGAACAGCAGCGCGACGCCAAGAACAAGAGTCCACAATTTCATATTGCCTCCGAAAGATCAAACCAGAACACCATTGATCGCCGTATCCCGCATTTCCATCCCACCGGCATCAGCATTTGATCCCGACATGCAGCGCCACCAGGCCGCCGGTCAGGTTGTGGTAGTCCACGTGGCCAAAGCCGCAACTGTGCATCAGCTTCTTGAGTTCGTCCTGGCCCGGATGCATGCGAATCGACTCCGCCAGATAACGGTAACTGACTGCATCGCCGGCCACCCATTGGCCCAGCCGGGGCAACACTTTGAACGAATACCAGTCGTAGGCCTTTTGCAGCGGCTTGGCAACATGGGAGAACTCCAGCACCAGCAATTTCCCGCCCGGTTTGAGAATGCGTTGCATTTCCTTGAGCGCAACATCCTTGTGGGTCATGTTGCGCAGGCCGAACGCGACGCTGACGAGGTCGAAGCCGGCATCGCCAAACGGCAATTTCTCGGCGTCGCACACCGTGCATGCCAATGCGCTACCGGCATCGAACAGCCGGTCGCGCCCGGTCCGCAACATGGCCTCGTTGATGTCCGACAGGATGACCTGTCCGTTGCTGCCCGCGCGCTGTGCAAACGCCTTGGCCAGGTCACCCGTTCCGCCGGCAATGTCCAGCACCTTGTCGCCGGGCTGCACATTGGCGACCATGACGGTGTACGCCTTCCAGGCCCGATGCAGGCCCGCCGACATCAGGTCGTTCATCAGGTCATAGCGCGGAGCCACCGAATCAAAGACACCACGCACACGACGCGCTTTTTCCGTCTCCTGGACGGATTCAAAGCCGAAATGGGTCGTTGTCATGATGTCCGATGCTAGTGCCAATGCCCCTCGGTACCGGGACAACCCCGCTGGCACATGGGAAATCTGTCGCGTAATTGATAAATGTCCATGGCACGCGGGTCAATGGCTCGCGCAGCCTTGGCCCGCGGCAACCACCATCGGGGCGTCGCGATCGACACCTGCGGTTACCAGCCGGCTGCTGTACTGGGCCCACAACTGCTCTTGCTGGGAGCCCAGGAAATACAGGTAGTCCCAGGAGAAGATGCCGGTGTCATGCCCGTCCGAGAACCGCGGCTGGACAGCATAGTTGCCGACGGGCTCAAGCCTCTCCAGTCCAACCTCGCGTTTGCCAGTCTGCAGAACCTCCTGGCCCGGCCCATGGCCCTGCACCTCGGCGGACGGCGAATAGATCCGCATCAGCTCGAACGGAATGCGGTATTGGGCGCCGTCCGAAAACCGCACCTCCAGTACGCGGGACTGGCCATGGACCGTGATCGATTCTGGTGTCGGCGCGCCGACTTGCAAACCTGCCATCGTGAAACCCTCTCAAAAATTGCGTGTGCATTCTTCGCTGGCGTTCCGCAAACGGATCGACCCAGGCATGGCGCGTGGACAACCCCGAGCACCATCGCCGCCGGTGGAAGTTATCACGCCTGCCACGACGCGCCCGCGACAACGCAATTTAACCGGAACTCCATCAGGGTCACGCGCCTGGTCAACAGCCGTCGCCTGGCATCGACAGCCCCCGGGCCCGGTGCGCCGCTGCTAGACCAGAATGCGCTCGATCCCCCCTGCATTGGCCCGGGCCACATACTGCTCCAGCCATTGCTCGCCCAGGATATGCCGGGCCATTTCGACCACGATGTAGTCGGCTTCCAGCAGGCCACTTTGCAGGTCGTCACGGTAGCGGCTCAAGCCCTGCAGACAACTCGGGCAGGAGGTCAGGATCTTCAGGTTTGCCTGCGCTGCAATTGCGCCGGTCCCGCGCAGGGCAGCCTCGTCGCGAAGCAGTTCCTCTTCTTTGCGAAAACGCACCTGGGTCGAGATGTCGGGCCGGGTAATGCCCAAGGTGCCGCTCTCGCCGCAGCAGCGCTTGCTCTCTTGCACGTTCTGCGGAGCATCACCACCGACCAGCGCCCTGACTGTCTTCATCGGCTCCTGCAGCTTCATCGGGCTGTGGCAGGGGTCGTGGTACAGGTAGGCGCCGCCGGTGTCGAGCCGGATGTTCTTCTCGAGCAGATATTCATGGATATCGATGATGCGGCAGCCGGGGAAAATCTCCTCGAATTTATAGTCCTGCAACTGGTCGTAGCAGGTGCCACAGCTGACCACCACGGTGCGGATATCGAGGTAGTTCAAGGTATTGGCCACCCGATGGAACAACACCCGGTTGTCGGTGATGATTTTTTCGGCCTTGTCGAACTGCCCTGCACCGCGCTGCGGGTAGCCACAGCAAAGATAGCCTGGCGGCAACACGGTCTGCACGCCGGCATGCCACAACATGGCCTGCGTCGCCAGCCCGACCTGGCTGAAAAGCCGCTCCGAACCACAGCCGGGGAAATAGAACACCGCCTCGGTCTCCGGGTTGGTCAGCACCGGGTCGCGGATGATGGGCACATATTGCGCATCCTCGATGTCCAGCAATGCGCGCGCCGTCTTCTTGGGCAGTCCACCCGGCATCTTCTTGTTGATGAAGTGGATCACCTGCTCCTTGAGCGGGGGTTTGCCGACGCTTGCGGGCGGGCTGCGTGTCTGCTTGCGCGCAACGCGCCGCAACAGGTTGTGGGCCATGTGCTGGGCCTTGAATCCGACCTGGACCATGGCCATGCGCGCCATCTTGATGGTCTGCGGATTGGTCGCGTTGAGGAAAAACATCGCCGCCGCATTGGCCGGGCGGAAGGACTTCTGGCCCATCTTGCGCAGCAGATTGCGCATGTTCATCGACACGTCGCCAAAATCGATGTCCACCGGGCAAGGCGACAGGCACTTGTGGCACACCGTGCAGTGGTCGGCCACATCCTCGAACTCCTCCCAATGCTTGAGGCTGATGCCGCGCCGGGTCTGCTCCTCGTACAAGAAGGCCTCCACCAGCAACGAGGTGGCCAGTATCTTGTTTCGCGGGCTGTACAGCAGATTGGCGCGCGGCACATGGGTCGCACAAACCGGCTTGCACTTGCCGCAGCGCAAGCAGTCCTTGATCGAAGCAGAAATGGCGCCGATATCGGACTGCTGCATGATCAGCGACTCATGGCCCATCAAGCCGAAGCTGGGGGTGTAGGCATTGCTCAGATCGGCATAGATCGGGTCTGGCACCTGGCCATCGCAAGCGCCACTGCCCGCCGGTTCGCGTAGCAGTTTGCCCTTGTTGAAACGCCCCTCGGGGTCGACCTTCTGCTTGTACTGGGCAAACGGACGCAATTCGTCCTCGGTCAGGAACTCCAGTTTGGTGATGCCGATGCCGTGTTCGCCCGAGATGACGCCGCCCAGCGCGCGCGCCAGCGCCATCACCCGCTTGACCACGGCATGCGCGGTCTGCAGCATGACGTAGTCGTCGCTATTGACCGGAATATTGGTGTGCACATTGCCATCACCCGCATGCATGTGCAGCGCAATCCAGACCCGGCCCTTGAGCACCCGCTTGTGGATAGCGGTGCACTCCAGCAAGATGGGCTCAAAGGCGGCGCCGGAGAAGATCTGGCGCAGTGGCGCGCGCAACTGGGTTTTCCAGCTCGCACGCAGGCCGTGATCCTGCAACTGCGGGAACAGCACATCGATGTCGTCCAGCCAGCCACGCCACTGGGCCTGCACCCGCAGGATCAGCTCGCGCGCCTGCGTCACCCGGTCCTCCATCAGCTCTTCGGTCGGCACCTGGGCATCGTCATCATGCCGGCCCAGCGGCAACCGCGACTGGGCGAAGAAGACCAGCAAGGCCTCACACAGCGCCAGCTTGTTGTGCAGGCTGAGTTCGATGTTCATGCGCTCGATGCCGTCGGTGTAATCGGCCATGCGCGGCAGCGGAATCACCACGTCCTCGTTGATCTTGAACGCGTTGGTATGGCGCGAAATTGCGGCCGTGCGCTTGCGATCGAGCCAGAACTTTTTGCGCGCCTCGGCGCTGATGGCGACAAAACCTTCGCCGCCGCGCCGATTTGCCAGCCGCACTACCTCGGACGTGATGCGGGCTACTGCATCGGCATCATCGCCCGCAATGTCGCCGATCAACACCATCTTGGGCAATCCCGAACCGGTAATGGCGGCGCGTTTGGACTTGGTCGCGTAACCCACCGCCTTGAGGTAGCGGTCGTCCAGATGCTCCAGACCGGCCAGCAGAACCCCCGAGCGCTTTTGCTCGGCAAACATGAAATCAATGATGTCGACGATGCCGGGGACCGCGTCGCGCGGATTGCCGAAGAATTCCAGGCAAACGGTGCGGACTTCGGCCGGCATGGTGTGCACCACCCAACGCGCGCTGGTAATGAGCCCGTCGCAGCCCTCCTTCTGGATGCCCGGCAAGCCGCTGAGGAACTTGTCGGTGACGTCCTTGCCCAGGCCCTCCTTGCGAAAGTGCGCACCGGGAATTTCCATCCGCTCTGTGCGCTCCAGTGTGCGGCCGTCGGCCTTGAAATACTGGAGTTCGAAGGTGGCGAGCGGCGCGTCGTGGATCTTGCCCAGGTTATGGTCGAGGCGGGTCACCTCGAGCCAGGTCGCCTGCGGCGTAACCATGCGCCAGGACAGCAGGTTGTCCAGCGCAGTGCCCCACAACACGGCCTTCTTGCCGCCGGCATTCATCGCGATATTGCCGCCGATGCACGAAGCCTCGGCCGAGGTCGGGTCTACCGCGAAAACGAAGCCGGCCTGGTCGGCCGCGTCGGCCACGCGCTGTGTCACGACACCGGCTTCGGTCCAGATGGTCGCGATCGGATGCGCATGCCCGGGCAGGGAGCGCATCTCGACGGCGGACATGGCCTCGAGTTTTTCGGTGTTGATGACGGCGCTTTTCCAGGTCAGCGGACAGGCGCCGCCGGTGTAGCCGGTGCCGCCTCCGCGGGGAATGATGGTCAGCCCCAGTTCGATGCAGCCCCTGACCAGGCCGGCCATCTCGGCCTCCGAGTCTGGCGTCAGCACGACGAACGGGTACTCGACGCGCCAGTCGGTCGCGTCGGTCACATGCGACACCCGGCTCAGGCCATCGAACTTGACGTTGTCGCGAGCCGTCAATCGGCGCAACACCCGCAGCGTCTTGCGCCGCAAGTCCTGCATCTCGATGAAACGGTGATCGAATCGCTCGACTGCCGCCTGGGCGACCGACAGCAATTGGCCCACCATCGTGTCGCGTTCCGCATCCTGATCGGGCGTGCGCCGCTTGCCGATCTCACCCAGCCGATGGTGCAACGCCTCCACCAGCAAGCCCCGACGCTTGGGGTTGTCCAGCAGGTCGTCCTGCAGGTACGGATTGCGCTGAACGACCCAGATGTCGCCCAGCACTTCGTACAGCATGCGTGCCGAGCGACCGGTGCGGCGCTCGTCGCGCAGGCGCAGCAAGGTGCCCCAGGCCCCGCCGCCAAGCAGGCGAATCACGATCTCGCGGTCGGAAAACGAGGTGTAGTTGTAAGGGATCTCGCGAATACGCTCGATCCCGGCGGCGCCCTCCTCGGCAACGGGCAACAACTGAACGGGATGGATCGGAGCGTTCATGGACAAATCAGGTAGTGGCCATCACCAAAGGAACCCTGGCTGATCTCGTAGAGCCCGGAACCCACTTTGTCGCCAGTTTGGCGCTGCTGACCCGATCGATAGTACCGCAGTGCAGCATTTTCTGAATATCGAAGGCGGCGACCTATGGAAATCCCTCTATCCAGGTGTGCCGTCATCCCTATGTAATAGAAGGGTCACGATTGGCGGGTAGCATTTGCCCATTGTTCAGAAGGAAACATGATGAAATTCAAGCTTGTTCTGGTCGCCTGCGCGGCGGCGCTCTCCCTATCGGCCCAGGCGCAGACCGAAATCCAGTGGTGGCACTCGATGCCCGGTGGCCTCAATGACTGGGTTGTCGATTTGTCCAACGGGTTCAACGCGAGCCAGAAGGAATATAAGATCGTACCGACCTACAAAGGCAGTTACGATGAATCGATGACGGCATCGATCGCGGCCTTCCGTGCCGGCAACGCACCGCACATCTTGCAGGTATTCGAAGTCGGCACCGCCACCATGATGGCTGCCAAGGGCGCCATCGTCCCGGTGGGACAGGTGCTGTCGGACGCAGGCTACAAGTTCGATCCCAAGGCCTATATACCTGCCGTCGTGGGTTATTACACGGCGCCCAGCGGGCAGATGCTGAGTTTCCCGTTCAACAGCTCGACCACCGTACTCAACTACAACAAGGATCTGTTCAAGAAAGCCGGCCTCGACCCGAACCGGCCGCCACAGACCTGGCCTGAACTGACCCTTGCCGCAGCCAAGCTCAAGGCGTCCGGCGTAGGCTGCCCGTTTACCACCAGCTGGCAAACCTGGACTCAACTCGAGAGTTTCTCCACCTGGCACAACACGCTGTTCTCGACTCAGAACAACGGTTTTGGCGGCACGTCCGCGCGTCTGGCATTCAACAGCCCGTTGCATGTGCGCCATATCGAAAACCTCGCCAACATGGCCAAGCAGGGCCTGTTCCACTACCGCGGACGCGGCAACAAGGGCGACGCGCCGTTCTATTCGGGTGAATGCGCCATGGCGACTGCCAGCTCGTCCACCTATGCCAGCATCAAGAAAAACGCGAAGTTCGAGTTCGGCATCGCGCCTCTGCCCTATTACCCGGATGTACCGGGTACGCCGCAAAACACCGTGATCGGAGGCGCCTCGTTGTGGGTCATGTCAGGTAAACCGAAGGCTGACTACAAAGGCGTTGCGCAGTTTTTCAATTACCTGACCAACGCTGAGACCCAGTCCGCCAGCCACAAACGCACCGGTTATCTGCCGATCACCAACGCGTCGTTTGCGCTGACAGAGAAGTCCGGTTTCTACAAGGAGAACCCGGGCACGGACACCGCTGTCAACCAGATGATCCGTAAGACCACCGACAAGTCGCGTGGAATCCGTCTGGGCAACTTCGTACAGATCCGCGCCATCATGGAAGAGGAACTGGAGCAGGTCTGGGCCGGCAAGAAATCGGCGAAGGACGCGCTCGATACCGCCGTCCAGCGGGGCAACGAGCAACTCGAGCGGTTCCAGAAAGACAACAAGAACTGATCGTCCGGGTCGATACAGCGTGCCGCGGCGCACTCGCCAATATGACCTCCCCGGTGCGGGAGGTCGTCCTTTGACCGCTGCCTGCAGTGAATTGGTCGTCGTTGGGGGTACCGTATTGGATGCGCCATGCCGGCACAACACCGATTCGGCCAGGCATCGGGCCGGCCAGGCAACATAGTGGGTATCGTCCTTGACCGTCGAAAAACGCGTCCGCTTCAAGAGTTGGTGGTTGCCCTGGGTGCTGCTCGCGCCCCAGGTCATCGTCATCACGGTATTTTTCTTCTGGCCCGCTGGCCAGGCTCTGGTGCAGTCGCTGCAGCGCCAGGATGCCTTCGGCATGTCGGTGCAATGGGTCGGCCTGGAGAACTTCGAGCGCCTGTGGGCTGACGCCAGTTACCTCGCCTCGTTCAAGACCACGGCGGTCTTCTCGGCGCTGGTGGCGAGCATCGGGCTGACCCTGGCGCTGACCCTGGCCGTATTCGTGGATCGGGTCCTGCGCGGCGCCGGGGTGTACAAGCTGCTGCTCATCTGGCCCTATGCGGTCGCACCTGCAGTTGCGGGCGTGCTGTGGCTGTTCATGTTTGCACCGTCGATTGGCGTCGTCAGTTTCGCGTTGCGTGGCCTGGGAATCGAATGGAACCACCTGCTCAACAGCGGACAGGCCATGACGCTGATCGTCGTGGCCGCCGTATGGAAGCAGATTTCGTACAACTTCCTGTTCTTTCTGGCCGGGCTGCAATCCATTCCGAAGAGCCTAATCGAAGCCGCGGCGATCGACGGAGCGGGACCCTGGCGACGCTTCTGGAGCATCGTCTTCCCTTTGTTGTCTCCCGTCACGTTCTTCCTGCTGGTGATCAACGTGGTTTACGCCTTTTTCGACACCTTCGCCATCATCGACGCCGTGACCGAGGGCGGCCCCGGCAAGGACACGGCCATTTTGGTCTACAAGCTTTACTACGACGGCTTCAAGGCACTGGACCTGGGCGGCTCGGCGGCCCAGTCGGTGGTGTTGATGGTGATCGTCGTCGTACTGACGGTGGTGCAGTTCCGCTACGTCGAGCGCAAGGTCAACTACTGATGCACCATGATTGAACGCCGACCGCTCACCACCGCAATCTCCCACGTAGTGCTGGTGCTGGGCGTGCTGATCGTCGGGTTTCCGCTGTATGTGACCTTCGTGGCCTCCACCCACACGGCGCAGGACATCGTTCAGGTGCCCATGCCGATAATTCCGGGCAGCCACATGCTGGAAAACTACAAACACGCCATCATGGGCACCAGCGATGGCGCTGCGTCCACCGCGCCGGTGGGTCGCATGATGATGGTGAGCCTGATTACGGCGCTTGTCATTGCGATCAGCAAGATCGCCATTTCACTGCTGTCGGCATTTGCCATCGTCTATTTCCGGTTTCCCGGACGCATGTTCTTCTTCTGGGCCATCTTCGTCACGCTGATGCTGCCGGTGGAGGTGCGCATCGGCCCCACCTACCAGGTCGTGAGCGACCTCGGGATGCTCAATAGTTATGCCGGCCTGACCGTGCCCCTGATTGCATCGGCCACGGCGACCTTCCTGTTCCGCCAGTTCTTCCTGACCGTGCCGGACGAACTTGTCGAGGCGGCCCGCGTCGATGGCGCGGGCCCGCTGCGCTTCTTCAAGGACGTATTGCTGCCGCTGTCGAGTACCAGTATCGCAGCGCTGTTCGTGATCCAGTTCATCTACGGCTGGAACCAGTATCTCTGGCCGCTGCTGGTTACCACCAGCGAAGACATGTATCCGGTGGTGATGGGCATCAAACGCATGATCTCCGGCGGCGACGCGGCCAACGAATGGAACATCGTCATGGCCACCGCCATTTTGGCGATGATCCCGCCTGCACTGGTCGTATTGCTGATGCAGAAGTGGTTCGTCAAGGGTCTGGTCGATACGGAAAAATAGGGGCGGGCTACAGCAAATGGCATCGGTACAACTCAAGAGCGTCTTCAAGCGATACGGCCGCGGCAAGTCCGCCAACCAGGTGATCCACGGCGTCAATGCGCAGATCGCCGACGGCGAGTTCATCGTCATCGTGGGACCGTCCGGTTGTGGCAAGTCCACCTTGCTGCGGATGGTCGCAGGCTTGGAGGAAATCAGTGACGGCCAGATCCTGATCGGCGAGCGCGTGGTCAACGACCTGGAACCGGCCGAGCGCGACATTGCCATGGTGTTCCAGAACTACGCGCTGTATCCCCACATGAGCGTTTTCGACAACATGGCGTACGGCCTGAAGATTGCCAAGCTGCCCAGCGACGAGATCAAGTCCCGCGTCGACAAGGCGGCCGCAATTCTGGAACTGGGGCCCTTCCTGGCGCGCAAGCCGCGCGAACTCTCGGGCGGCCAACGCCAACGCGTTGCGATGGGCCGTGCCATCGTGCGCCAGCCGCAGGTCTTCCTGTTCGATGAGCCGTTGAGCAATCTGGACGCCAAGCTGCGGGCCCAGACCCGGCTCGAAATCCAGAAGCTGCACCGGGAGCTTGGTATCACGTCGCTGTTCGTGACCCATGACCAGGTCGAGGCGATGACGTTGGCGCAACGCATGATCGTCATGAACGCCGGCGTGATGGAGCAGTTCGGCACGCCGGAAGAGGTCTATACCCAGCCGGCGACCACGTTTGTCGCCAGTTTCATTGGCTCGCCGCCGATGAATCTGTTGTGGGACGCACCGAATGCCCGTGCCGGAACTATTGTGGGCATACGACCGGAGCACTTGGCGATCACGCAAACGGGTTGGGCGCTGCGGGTGGAGGCGGTAGAAATGCTCGGCGCGGAGCGGCTGGTCTACGGCCGCTGGTCGCACGGCGCTGGCCAGGAAATGGTGATCATCCGGACCAGCGAGTCCGACGCCATACCCGCGTTGGGCTCGACGATTCACGTCACGCCACGACAGGACCGGCTGCATGCGTTCGATGCCTCGACAGGCAAACGGCTGTGACTCTTGCGCCCTGGCCTTACCCGCGCTGGATCGCGCACCGGGGCGCCGGCAAATTGGCGCCTGAAAACACGCTGGCGGCATTCCGACTCGGCGCCGGTCATGGGTACCGGATGTTCGAGTGCGACGTCAAGCTCAGCCAGGATGATGTGCCCTTCCTGATGCACGATGCAACGCTGGAACGTACCACCAACGGCTCAGGGCCCGGCGGCACGCAAGACTGGCAGGCTCTTGCGCAGCGCGACGCCGGCAGTTGGCATTCGCGCCGGTATGCGGGTGAGCCGCTGCCCTGCCTGGAGAACGTCGCGCGTTTTTGTCGGACCAACGGCCTGTTCCTGAACATCGAAATCAAGCCGACCCCGGGCACCGAGCGCCATACGGGCGAAGTTGTCGGGCGACACGCTGACCGACTATGGGCTGGAGCCTATGCGCCACCATTGCTGACCTCGTTCGACATCGAGGCCCTTGAAGGCGCGCAGGCGATCGCGCCCAATCTGCCGCGGGGGCTGTTGCTGCACAGTGCGCGCGCCGATTGGCTTGATATAGCGCGACGCCTGCAATGTGTCGCGATCGTGTGCCACTACGGCTTGTGGGACGGCGCCGCCGTTTCGGCAGCGCACGAAGCCGGGTTGCGCTGCCTGAGTTACACCGTCAACGACGAACCGGTCGCGCAATACCTGCTGGACCTGAAGACCGACGGTATCATCACCGACCGGGTCGACCTGTTCCCGCCGGACTAGAACCAGTCTCCACGGGCCAGCGCGCGCCTGACCCGTTTCACCGATGGCTAACAATTTTGCCCAAATTCGGCCGAGTCGACTCAATTTGATGACGCATTGTCCTGTGCCCGACACTGGTTCCGGGCCTGGGCGAATATGATTGCGCAATTCGCCCATCCGACCTGACCGCGACGCCACATGAATCTCGATCGGCCTGCCGCCAAGCATCCAAGGCACTCCCCTAGTGAACGGTGCCCATTGCGGCGAAGACCAACGATTCAGCACTGTCGGCCAATGCCATGACAGTCAGCCTGCCGCCCAACGCCGAAAACATCGACTATCCGCCGCTTTTTCGGCGTTTTTCCGTATGGGTGTGCCAGACCGGCGTTTTGCGCGCCACCGTCCTGCTGGCCGCGCTCAGTTCGCTGGGATCAATGGGCATGACCTGGCTGATTTTGCGCATGCTCGGGCACACCAGCATGGGCAACGCTTTCTGGATTTCCCTGGTCGTGCCACTGCCATTGACATTGGTTTTCGGTGGGGCGTGCTTCTTTTTGGTCGCGTCACTGGAACGCGCATGGAAGGCGGTCAACGAAATGGCCATGCAGGATGCGCTGACTGGTTTGGGCAATAGGCGTCGGTTCATGCCTGCTGCGCAGCGCGAGCTGGACCTGGCACGACGCCACCAGCAACCATTGGCGCTACTGGTGCTGGACCTTGACCATTTCAAGGGTATCAACGACGCTTTCGGGCACCTGGCGGGTGACGAAGTGCTGATCGAAGTTGCCCGTCGCTGCCAGCGCGCGCTGCGCACTACTGACCTGCTTGCCCGCTGGGGTGGTGAGGAGTTCATCATGCTGCTGCCCAACACACCATTGCCACAGGCCCAGCAATTGGCCGAACGGGTGCGCCAGGCCATTTTCGCGCCGCCCCGGATCCGCATCAGCGGCCAGGAAGTCCAGGTCACTGCAAGCCTGGGTGCGGCCGGAGTGGCGCCGGGACAGACGGTGTCGCTGGATGAGTTGATCAAGCGGACCGACATCGCGCTGTACCGGGCCAAGTCGGCCGGTCGCGACCGGGTGTCGATGTCTGAAACCGACAACTGGCCGGTCGGCGGCCTGGCGCTACCAACGGCGCTGTAGACGCTCCGGAAACCGACAATTGCAACTGCAGCCTCAGCGCCGCCAGGCTCCGACCATCAGGAACTGCGTCGTCGCACAGGCCGCCACCATGGACACATAGGTGACCATCTTGCCGTCGCGGCCGAAAAACAACAATCCGGCGATCAGAACCACGATGTTGACCAGCGCCAGGACCACCATCTGAGCCAACATGCCAACTGCAGTGCCGCGACCCATCGGCATCTTGCGGCCCAAAACCGGCAAGACAAATGCCAATGCCAGTGCCGGCGCGGCAAAGTTCAGCACATGATTGATAAATCCCAGAACACCCATGGTGCTGCGAATTTTATAATCCTGGCAAACACACTCTTATGGCAGTCTGGGCACTAGGCATCAACCACACCACCGCACCGCTGGATTTGCGTGGTCGGCTGGCGTTCGCCAGTGAACAGATCGTCCCGACCTTGCACGGTTTGCGCCAGGCCCTGGCCCATCCTCCCGAGGCAGCCATCGTCTCCACGTGCAACCGTACCGAGATCTACTGCGCCGGTGAAACGCCACAGTTCGAGCCCGCACTGGATTGGCTGGCACGGTCGGGCGGCATACCAGGATCGGTATTGCGATCGCATACGTACACATTGGAAAACGGACTGGTCGCGCGGCATGCGTTTCGCGTGGCCAGCGGCCTGGACTCCATGGTGCTGGGCGAGCCGCAGATCCTGGGGCAACTCAAGGAAGCGGTGCGGGCCGCCCAGCAGGCCGGTGCGCTGGGTGCCACGCTCAGCCAGATGTTCCAGCGTTCGTTCGCGGTGGCCAAGGAAGTGCGATCGTCAACCGAGATCGGCGCCCATTCGATCAGTATGGCGGCTGCGACGGTACGCCTGGCCGGCCAGCTTTTCGAAGATCTGCGTCAGGTCAAGGTGCTTTTCGTCGGTGCCGGTGACATGATCGAGTTGTGCGCAACCCACTTCTCGGCGCGCCAACCTAAATCCATCACGGTGGCCAACCGCACACTGGAGCGTGGCGAAAAACTGGCGGCGCAATTGGCCGGCTCCGTGATGCGGCTGGCCGATCTGCCCGAACGGCTGCATGAATTCGACGCGGTCATCAGCTGCACGGCCAGCACGCTGCCGATCATCGGCCTTGGAGCGGTGGAGCGTGCGCTCAAGCGGCGCCGGCACCGCCCCATTTTCATGGTGGATCTGGCCGTGCCGCGCGACATCGAGCCCGAGGTCAAGGAACTGCAGGATGTCTACCTGTATACGGTCGACGACCTGGCACAGGTCGTGCAAACCGGTCGTGCCAACCGGCAGGCCGCGGTAGCGCAGGCAGAAGCCATCATCGACGCGGGCGTGCAGAGCTTCATGCACTGGATCGACCAGCGCGGGTCGGTGCCGCTGATCCAGCAACTGAACGCCCAGGCCGATGAATGGCGTACCAGCGAGATCGCGCGCGCGCGCAAGCTCCTGGCCAAGGGTGAAGACGTGGACGTGGTGCTGGAGGCCTTGTCGCGTGGACTAACGCAAAAGATGCTGCATGGCGCAATGGCGGAACTGCGTGCCGGTGATTCCGATGCGCGCAAGCAGGCTGGCTCGGCCGTGCAGCATTTTTTTCTGCGCAAGGAACGTTAGCTGCGCGCCCATGCCAATGCCCGGTCGTTACCGGGCCACTCGTCCCGGTAACGACCGGGCCTGGATCACCCGCCGCGCGAATTTGCCAAGCTTCGCCCGGCAACCCAACAATCGACCACGATGAAAGCATTTTTCCGACTGCAGCTCGACCGCTACACGGCGCGGCTGGGCGAACTGGAGTTCCTGCTTTCACGCGAGGACATCATGCAGGACATGGCGCAGTTCCTGGTGTTGTCGCGCGAACACTCCGACGTGGCGGCGGTGGCGGGACGATGGGAGCGCTACCGCCAGCGCGAATCCGACCTCGAACAAGGACGCGAGCTACTCGGCAACTCGGCAAAAGATGCCGACATGGCGGCGATGGCCCAGGAGGAGATCGACTCGGCCAGCGCCGAGCTGGCGCAACTGGACGCGGAGCTGCAACGCATGCTGCTGCCCAAGGACCCGGACGATGCGCGCAACGCCTTCCTGGAAATCCGTGCCGGCACTGGCGGCGATGAGTCGGCATTGTTCGCCGGCGACCTGCTGCGCATGTATTCGCGTTACTGCGAGCGCCGCGGCTGGAAGATCGAGATCATCAGCGAGTCCGCATCAGAACTGGGTGGCTACAAGGAAATCGTGCTGCGCATTGTCGGGCCGGGCGTCTATGGCGATCTCAAGTTCGAATCGGGTGGCCACCGGGTGCAGCGGGTACCGGCGACCGAAACCCAGGGCCGCATCCACACCAGCGCCTGCACGGTGGCCGCGCTGGCCGAACCGGATGAATCGGTGGCGGTACAGATCAATCCGGCTGATCTGCGCATCGATACCTACCGGGCCAGCGGCGCGGGCGGGCAACATATCAACAAGACCGATTCGGCGGTTCGAATCACCCATCTGCCCACCGGCATCGTCGCCGAGTGTCAGGACGACCGCAGCCAGCACCGCAACAAGGCGCGGGCCTTGCAGGTGCTGTCGGCACGCATCCAGGATAAGGATCGTGCCGAGCGTGCGGCGCACGACGCGGCGCAGCGCAAGAGCCTGATCGGCAGCGGCGACCGCAGTGACCGGATCCGCACCTACAACTTCCCGCAGGGCCGCCTGACCGATCACCGCATCAACCTGACCTTGTACAAGCTGTTGACCATCATCGAAGGTGACCTCGACGATGTTGTCCATGCGCTGCAGTCGGCCCAGGCCGCCGAACAGCTGGCGGCGCTGGAATTGGGCGCTACGGCCTGAGGACCACCGACTTTGCCGACGCTCGCTCAAGTTCTGTCCACTGCCCGATCCACCGGGCTGGACAAGCTCGACTGCGACTTGCTGCTGTTGCTGGCGCTCGGATACCCGGCCCCGGAGCTGCACGGACATCGCGCCTGGTTGATGGCGCATGACGACGAGATCGTGTCGGACCCTGTCCACACACGATTCTGCGAGCTGGTTGCGCGACGTGGTGCCGGTGAGCCACAGGCCTACCTCACCGGGTACCAGGATTTTTATGGCATGAGCCTGGCAGTCGACCCGAGGGTGTTGATACCCAGACCCGATACGGAGACCCTCGTCGACTGGGCCGTTGCGGTGCTCGGCAGCGATCCCGAGCATGCCGATTCAACACCACGCCGACTGCTCGATCTGGGCACTGGTAGCGGGGCTGTCGCACTGGCCGTCAAGAAGGCGTTGCCGGCATTGTCCGTCCATGCTGTGGACGCCAGCGCAGCGGCTTTGGCAGTGGCCCGCGCCAACGCACAGAGGCTGGGTCTGGACGTCGCCCTGTTGCATGGCAACTGGTTTGAACCGGTCACCGGTCGCTTTGCCTGCATCGTGTCCAACCCGCCCTACGTGGCCCAGGGCGATCCGCACCTTGGGGCGCTGGCGCATGAGCCCGCCATCGCCCTGGTTTCAGGGCCGGACGGCCTGAACGACATCCGGGCCATCGTGGTTGGCGCGCCCTGGCACTTGACGCCCGGCGGCTGGCTATTGCTGGAACACGGGTTCGAGCAGGGGTCGGCGGTCCAGGCATTGATGGTCGAGGCGGGATTTCCTCATGTGTCCCATCGACGCGACCTGGCCGGCCATTGGCGCTGCACCGGCGGTCGATGGCCCGGGTAAGACCCGTGTTGCCCAAGGTCGTTCGCGACACGCGGCACAGGAAGGTGAAATAATCCGGTCAACGCTGATCAAGGAGCATGGAAATGAGCGATACACAACAACGCATCGACGAACTGGTCAAATCCAGCCCGGTACTGCTTTTCATGAAGGGCAACGCCAGTTTCCCGCAATGCGGCTTTTCGGGCCGGGCGATCCAGATCCTGAAGGCCTGCGGCCTGGATTCGAAGCAGATCACGACGGTGAACGTGCTGGAAGATCCGGAGATTCGCGCCGGCATCAAGGACTACAGCCAATGGCCGACCATTCCCCAGCTATATGTCAAGGGCGAGTTCGTCGGCGGATCGGACATCATGATGGAGATGTACGAGAACGGCGAACTGCTGCAGGTGCTGACCAAACAAGGCTGAATCGGACCTGTCGCGGTGCGGCAGTGCCCGTCATGGCGCACTGCAGGGCGGGGACCATGTCCCTTCGCAGAGTGGCATCCTCAAGGAGGAGTTTTGCATATTGGGTGGCAAGTTCACAACAAATGCACTGCTGACCGTCTATTTCCGTATTTGCGCTGCAGGCGTACTGTGATTGAATGATCCCAGCACGATTGCACAAGGAGTCGGACATGGAATCAGACAAGCCCGTTTCCCGGTCGCCGGCTTTTCGATTGCCCGTGGCACAGATGCGCCAGGTGTTCGAACCACATCAGGTGCAACGTAAACTCGACGGGCTGGCCGACCGCGACTACGACACGCTGCGTGCCACCTACCAGCGCATGCTCGAACGCGGTCCGCAGCGCTTCCAGGTCAAACCCTCTGGCGTGCCGGATATGGGCGACCTGTATGCGACATTGCCCAACTTCCACGAAGTACTGGACGATGTGAAGCGCCATGTCGCGCTGGCGCAGGACAGCCACGATGGCCTGGAAGTGACCCCGATGTTGTTGCTCGGCGCCCCCGGCATTGGCAAGACGCACTTTGCGCGCAAGCTGGCCGATTTGCTGGGTACGGGCATGACGCTGGTGCCGATGAGTTCCATGACGGCGGGTTGGCTGCTGTCAGGCGCGTCATCGCAGTGGAAGGGCGCCAGGCCCGGCAAGGTCTTCGAAGCGCTGGTCGATGGCGAGTACGCCAACCCGGTCATCGTGGTAGATGAGATCGACAAGGCGAGCAGCGACGCCCAGTACGATCCGCTGGGCGCGCTCTATGGCCTGCTGGAACACGATACGGCGCAGAATTTCACCGACGAGTTCGCCGAAGTCGCCATCGACGCCAGCCAGGTGATCTGGATCACCACCGCCAACGATGAGCGCGCTATTCCCGAGCCGATCCGCAACCGCATGAATGTATTTTGGGTCGACCCGCCGGACGCCGATGCGGCGCGGCTCATAGCGCGCAATCTGTACCGGTCGATCCGCAGCGAACATGGTTGGGGCGAGCGATTCCAGCCCAACCCCGGCGACGACCTGCTCGACCTGTTGTCGGAACTCGCCCCGCGCGACATGCGTCGGGCCCTGATGACCGGGTTCGGCAATGCGCGCTTGGACAACCGCGACTGCGTGCGGACCAGCGACCTGCCCCGGCCGGCAGGACGCAAGAGCAGCATCGGCTTCGTTCAGTAGCAACGCCTGGGCGACCCGGTCGGGCGACCCGGTCCGGGTTCAGGCGGTGTTGTACTCCCACTGCTTGGTGGCGCCGATCACCGCCTGCGGATAGGGCGCCCTGCCCCGCGAACCGTTGTAGCGGCCCAGCGCCAAAAACAGGTTGCCGTCTTCCCGGTCGAGGTAGTGGCGCAGAATGACGCACCCAAAGCGCAAGTTGGTCTGCATGTGAAACAGCACAGACGAGTCGCCGCTCCCCAGAACCCGGGTCCAAAACGGCATCACCTGCATGTAGCCGCGAGCGCCGGCGCTAGACACGGCAAACTTGCGAAAGGCGCTTTCAACCTGGATCAGCCCGAGCACCAGGGTCGTGTCAAGACCGGCGCGCTTGCTTTCATACCAGACCGTCTGCAGGAACTCGGTGCGGGTTTCCAGGTTCGCCTTGCGCCGCTGCAGCCGCGTACTCATCGCACCGAGCCAACGCAGATAGTCGATGCGGGACGGTGTATCGGCAAATTCGGGCGCCGGGGGTGGCGCGCTGTTGATCGATGCCGTCAAGGCGGTACGCACGGAATCTACCAGCGGCTCTTCCAATTGCCCGCCAGCCCGTGCCGGCAGATGCAGCCCGCCCGCCAGGCCAGCTCCGACCAGTGCCACCAGGTAACCGCGCCGGGAGATGCCGTCGGACCGGGCAATCGCATCAGGACATGTGAAACGCGTTGGCAAAACCGTCATTGCTCCAGTCTGGAAGTCACAAAATCGAACACCGCATGGAGCGCCACCTTGGTCGACTCCGCATCGCGCCGATGCTGGTACTCCACTTGCCCGTCCTTGAGTCCGCGATCACCAATGGTGACACGATGCGGCACGCCGATCAACTCCCAGTCCGCGAACATGGCGCCAGGGCGTTCGCCGCGGTCATCCAGGATCACGTCGACGCCCGCCTGCAGGCACTGCGCGTACAACGCGTCCGCCGCGGCTTTTACGTCCGGGCTGCGTTCAGCACCGATCGGGCAGATTACCAGGGTGAAGGGCGCCAGCGCGTCGGGCCAGATGATGCCGCGCGCATCGTGGTTCTGTTCGATGGCCGCCGCCGGCAACCGGGTGATACCAATGCCGTAGCAACCCATCTCCATGAACTGCGGCTTGCCATTGGCGTCCAGAAAGGTGGCATTCATGGCTCGGCTGTATTTCGTGCCAAGGTAGAAGACATGCCCTATCTCGATGCCGCGCTCGATCGCCAGTGCGCCCTTGCCGTCGGGCGACGGGTCCCCGGCCACGACATTGCGCAGGTCTGCCACGATTTCCGGCTCGGGTAGATCGCGCCCCCAGTTGACACCTGTGATGTGGAAATCCGGCTCATTGGCACCGCAAATCCAGTCCGCCATGACAGCGACCTCGCGATCGGCAACGACTCGTACCGGCTTGCGCATATTGATCAATCCCAGATATCCCGGCTTGCAACCGAAATGTGCGTCGATCTCTTCCAGGGTCGAAAACCGGAACCCCGCGCCCAGTCCAGGCACTTTGTTGGCCTTGACCTCATTGAGGTCATGGTCGCCGCGCACCATCAACAGCCAGACCTGCGACTTGATCACCTTGCCCTGACCATCCGTCTCTTGCGTGGTCACCACCAGCGACTTGACGGTCTGTTGCAACGGCACGCCCAGGAATTGCGCCACGTCGGCACAGGTGCTTTTGCCCGGCGTGGCAGTCCGGGTCATGACCTGTGCCGGCACCGGCCGGGGACGTTGCGGCGCCAGGGCCTCCGCCTTTTCCATGTTGGCCGCATAGTCACTGTCGGGGCAATAGACAATCGCATCTTCGCCAGTGGCTGCGATCACCTGAAACTCCTCGCTCAGGTCGCCACCAATGGCGCCACTGTCGGCGGCGACGGCTCGATAACGCAGGCCGAAGCGGTCAAAAATGCGGCGGTAGGCCTGCGCCATCACCTGGTAACTGGCCTTGGCGCCGTCGACATCCCGGTCGAAACTGTAGGCATCCTTCATGATGAACTCGCGCCCGCGCATCAGTCCGAACCGGGGCCGCCGCTCGTCCCGAAACTTGGTCTGGATCTGGTAGAGGTTGCGCGGCAATTGCTTGTAGCTCTTGACGTCCTGCCGCATGATGTCGGTCACCACCTCTTCGCTGGTGGGTTGCACGACAAACTCGCGCTCATGGCGATCGCGGATGCGCAGCAGTTCCGGACCATATTTCTGAAACCGCCCGGTTTCCTGCCACAGTTCGGCCGGCTGCACGACTGGCATGGTCAGCTCTACCGCCCCGGCCCGGTTCATCTCCTCGCGCACGATGGCCTCTACTTTGCGGATCACGCGAAGTCCCATCGGCATGTAGCTGTAAATGCCGGCGCTGAGCTTCTTGATCAGGCCGGCGCGCAGCATCAACTGGTGGCTGACCACCTCGGCATCGGCCGGTGCTTCCTTAAGGGTGGATATGAAAAAACGGGAGGCTTTCATGGGGCTTGAAACGGTACCGGGTGCTTTGCCGCTTGCGGCTGGCGGGGCATAATGGTCGCAGTTAGAAAATTGGGGTTTGATTATGCTTGACCGGGACGGCTTTCGGCCCAATGTCGGCATCGTTCTGCTCAACCAGAGGAACCAGGTATTCTGGGGCAAACGCATTCGTACCCATTCGTGGCAGTTCCCGCAAGGTGGTATCGATCGAGGCGAGACGCCCGAGCAGGCCATGTTCCGCGAGCTCCATGAGGAGGTGGGGCTCCAGCCGGAGCATGTCTGCGTAGTTGCACGTACTCGCGACTGGTTGCGCTACGAGGTGCCGGACCGCTACATCCGCCGTGATGCGCGGGGCCACTACAAGGGTCAGAAGCAGATCTGGTACTTGCTGCAACTGATCGGCTACGACTGGGACTTGAATCTGCGGGCAACGGACCACCCCGAGTTCGACGCATGGCGTTGGAACGACTACTGGGTTCCGTTGGACATGGTCGTCGAGTTCAAGCGCGGTGTCTACGAAATGGCGCTGACCGAACTCGCACGTTACCTGCCCCGCCATGAAGTGCGCAACCGTTACCTGCGCAGCGGCAACAGGTCGCGCGACCACGACAGTTACGCTTTCATGGGCGACGCACCGCGCAGTGCGGGTTTTGCCCTGCCGCCGGGCGCCAGCTTCGAACCCGACCCGCACACCAACGTCGCAGTCAATGAACCCGATAACCCTCATGCACGCTAGGACCGCTCTTGCTCTTTCAATCAGTCTCTTGTCGGCGTCCAGCTTGTTGGGCCAGGTATCCGACCTCGACCCCGATTGGAAGGAAGTGGACGCCAGGCCACCTGCCACGTTCCGAACCGACAACCTGGTGTCCATCGAAATGCCGCGGTATGTTTCGGTAAAAATCGGAATCGACCCGGAAACACTGGTCATTTCAAGCGATGGCATCGTGCGGTACGTTGTCGTCGCGTTATCGACCAGCGGCAACATCAATGCCGCTTACGAAGGTATCTGGTGCCGCAGCGGCGAAGTCAAGACCTACGCTCGTGCTGGCAACGATGGACAGTGGGCACCCGTCGCCGATCCGCAATGGAAAGCCCTGAGTGCCAGTCAGCCATCCATGCACGCGCTGGCAATGGCGCGCCAGGGCCTGTGCGACGGCAGATCGGCCGCGGCCCAATCGCCGCAGGCCATCATCCGCAAGTTAAAGCAATCGATATCGGCTGGAATCCAGCGCTGACGGTGCGACTCGCGCTACCGCGTAATCACGAGGTTGTCGCGGTGAACCATTTCCGGCTCCGCGACATACCCGAGTAGCCGCTCAATTTCGCCGGACGGTTTGCGACAGATCAGGCGCGCTTCGAAACTGGAGTAGTTGGCCAATCCACGGGCGATCTCTGCGCCAGACGTCTCCCGTACCGCGATTACATCGCCGCGAGAAAACTCGCCTACGACGCTGAGCATGCCGATCGGCAACAGGCTCTTGCCCTCGCTACGCAACTTGGCGGCAGCACCGGCGTCCACCATGATGGCACCCCGCAACTGAAGATGGTCCGCTATCCATTGCTTGCGCGCTTGTGTCTTCTGGGTTTGCGCCACCAACAAGGTGCCGATCGACTCGCCAGCCATCAAGCGGCGCAACACATCGGGTTCCCGGCCCCAGGCAATGACCGTGGAGGCTCCGGAGCCCGCCGCCCTGCGCGCTGCCAGAATCTTGGTGATCATGCCGCCGCGCCCGATACTGGAGCCCGCGCCGCCCGCCATCAGTTCGAGCGCAGCGTCACCAGCCTTGGCCTCGTGCACGAACTGCGCATTCGCGCTCTTGCGCGGATCCGCCGTGTACAGACCTTTTTGGTCGGTAAGGATGATCAGCAGGTCGGCCTCGACGAGGTTGGCGACCAGCGCCCCCAAGGTGTCGTTGTCGCCGAATTTGATCTCGTCATTGACAACCGTATCATTTTCATTGATCACCGGAACGATTCCCAGTTTGAGCAGCGTCATCAACGTCGATCGGGCGTTCAGGTATCGCTCCCGGTGCGCCAGGTCAGCGTGGGTCAAAAGCACCTGGGCACTGCCCAGCCCATGGGCGCGTAGCTTGGACTCATACATCTGAGCCAGCCCCATCTGCCCAACCGCTGCCGCCGCCTGCAATTCGTGGATTTCATGCGGGCGGGTCTTCCAGCCAAGACGCTTCATGCCTTCGGCTATTGCGCCACTGGACACCATAATGACCTCGCGCTTGTCGCTGACCAGCGCGGCCAGCTGGCGGCACCACTCCCCTATGGCCTCCTCATCGAGTCCTCGACCATCGTTCGTAACCAGGCTGGAGCCCACCTTGACAACGATGCGCCTGGACTGGCGCATCAATATGGGCGAAGCGCTCTTCATCATGTCGCAGCTGCCTGATCACACTAAAACGGTTCGAAACCCGATACCGATGCCGAGCATCAGGTAGCACCATCGGGCGAAAACCTCGGATCCACAACTGGCTCGGCATGCTCCAGACTCTGTTGCGTCTGGACCTGCTTGAAGACGGCGTGGACAAGGGCTTCGCATCCGTCACGGGTCAGTGCCGATATTTCAAATACCGGGCCCTTGAAACGCATCCGCCGCACGAATTCTGCCACCAGCGCAGCCCGCTTGTCGTCTGGCACCATATCCAGCTTGTTCAGCACAAACCAGCGCGGTTTTCGAAACAGCTTCTGATCGTATTTTTTCAGTTCGTTCACGATCGCCTTGGCCTGAACCACCGTGTCCACGCTGTCGTCGAACGGGGCCATGTCGACAACATGCAGCAGTAATCGTGTACGTTGGAGATGGCGCAGGAACAAATGACCCAGTCCTGCTCCATCCGACGCGCCCTCGATCAGCCCGGGCAGATCGGCGACGACAAAACTTTGCGACGGCCCAACCCGGACTACACCCAGATTGGGGTGCAACGTCGTGAACGGGTAGTCGGCGATGCGTGGCCTTGCGTTGGAGATCGCCGTGATCAACGTCGATTTGCCGGCGTTTGGCATGCCTAGCAAGCCCACATCGGCCAATACCTTCAACTCGAGCTTGAGGCTCTTCTTCTCGCCGGGCCAGCCCGGCGTTTTTTGTCGCGGTGCCCGGTTGATCGCGCTCTTGAAGCGCATGTTTCCAAACCCACCATCACCACCCTTGGCTATTGTGATGATCTCGCCTGGCTTCAATAGTTCAAAAAGAACATCACCGTTTTCGGCATCCGAAATGATGGTTCCCACCGGCACACGCAAGGTGATGTCGTCCCCGGCAGCGCCAAACATGTCCGATCCCATCCCATGCTGACCGCGCTTGGCCTCATGTCGACGGGCATAGCGGAAATCGACAAGCGTATTCAATCCGACATCGGCGACAGCGAAGACATGACCTCCGCGACCGCCATCACCACCATTGGGACCACCGAACTCCTTGTACTTTTCGTGCCGGAATGACACACAGCCAGCACCTCCGTCGCCGGCGGCAACGTCGATAAAGGCCTCATCGACAAATTTCATGGTGTGTAACCTGCGATTAGCGCAGTTCGAAACTAAGCAAACAGGAACGCGGCCCTCAAGCAGCCATCGGGCAATTGTTCGGACTTATAAACGAAAAACCCCGCGCCAAGCGCAGGGTTCGGAACCGGGTGAAATACCGGGTCAGGCTGTTGTGATGTTGACGGTGTGCTTGTTCATCGCGCCTTTGACCGCAAACGACACCTTGCCATCCGCAAGGGCAAACAATGTGTGGTCCTTGCCGACACCCACATTGACTCCTGGGTGGAACTTGGTACCACGCTGACGCACGATGATCGAGCCGGCCGAAACCGCCTCGCCGCCAAATGCCTTCACGCCCAGCATCTTGGGCTTCGAATCACGCCCGTTTCGCGTCGAGCCGCCGCCTTTTTTCTGTGCCATTTAGCTTCTCCAATCAGTTTGAAACAGTGCCGAGCCTGTTTTCAATGCTCCATCAGGCTGCAATTGTTCCGATTTGCAGCTCGGTGTACTGCTGGCGATGACCCTGGCGCTTTTGATAGTGCTTGCGTCGACGCATCTTGAAAATGCTGACTTTGTCATGCTTGCCATGTGCCACAACGGTGGCCTTGACCGTTGCGCCGGATACCAGGGGGGTGCCAACCTTTATTTCAGCGCCGTTTCCGACAGCCAAAACCTGGTCGATGACAATCTCCTGGCCTACATCCGCAGCAATCTGTTCTACTTTAATTTTCTCGCCGGCAGCAACACGATACTGTTTGCCACCGGTTTTTATGACCGCGTACATGTGGACCCCTCATCTAAAGACTGCAGGTGAGTCTTAAAAATAACTATGCAGACCAAATTCTGCACAGCCCAAAAGTATAGCATCCAGGAAACAAACCAACCAAACCGTCGGATTCGCACAGGCACTTTGCATAGCTATTTCTATAATGCAACGCAAACACCACGTCTCCGGCCTTGCAGACAACCCAATTCCATACCGCCCCTGGGCTTTCAGTGATCGCCGCGGACATGCGTGAAGTCGATGCGGCAATAGCTCGTCGACTCGATTCCGGCGTGCCACTGGTCGGCGAGGTATCACGTTACATCATCGGCGCCGGCGGCAAGCGATTGCGCCCGGCCCTGCTGCTGCTGACCAGCGGTGCGCTTGGCTACACCGGAGTGCATCGGTTCAACCTGGCGGCCGTCGTGGAGTTCATTCACACGGCCACCCTCTTGCACGACGACGTCGTTGATGACTCTGCCCTTCGGCGCGGAAATGCTACTGCGAACGAGCGGTTTGGGAACCCCGCCAGTGTTTTGGTCGGTGACTTCCTGTATTCGCGGGCATTTCAGATGATGGTGGACATGGGAGACATGCGCGTCATGGCCGTGTTGGCCGATGCGACCAATGTCATTGCCGAGGGTGAGGTGCTGCAACTGATGAACATGCACAACGCCGAACTTGACGAAGCGGGCTACCTGCATGTGATTCGATCCAAGACAGCCAAACTGTTCGAAGCCAGCGCGCGGGTCGGCGCGATCCTCGCAGGGGCTTCGAGCGAACTGGAAGAAAGCTGCGCGAGCTATGGCCAGGCTCTGGGAACCGCTTTCCAGGTGATCGACGACGTCCTGGACTATACCGGCGACTCCGCAGTGCTTGGCAAGAATCTGGGCGATGATCTGCGCGAAGGCAAGGCAACTCTGCCCTTGATCTGCGCGATGCAACGGGGCACCCAGGACCAACGGTCGCTGATCTCACAAGCCATCGAAACGGGCGCTGTCGACATGCTGCAACAGGTTGTGGGTATCGTGCGGGAAACCGGGGCGTTGGACTTTTCCCGCGAGGCCGCAGCGCGCGAAGCGAGACGCGCCATCACCGCCGCCAGGCGGCTTCCCCAGGGGCCGCATAGCGCTTGTTTGATACAATTATCAAGTCAGCTTTTGGAGCGCAACAACTGATTTTCTCGGGTTGTGCGCCCACAATCGGGGTGTAGCTTAGCCTGGTAGAGCGCTACGTTCGGGACGTAGAGGCCGGAGGTTCGAATCCTCTCACCCCGACCACGACAACGCCTGTTGTCATTCTGCCTCCTCATGGGCAGTAAGGGCCTGCTTTAGATTTACATCGTGCAGGCAATCGGAGATCATTAGGCGATTGCCTCTTGCCGTAGTACATTTTCAGCCCATGTCCGCAGTCGATACAGCTAATCGCGAATCCACTCCAATCGCCCTACCTGGGTTAGGCCGCGCGCTGATTCTTGCTGGAAAGCTGGGCCAAAAATCAGCAGAAGACATCTACCGCAAGGCATCGTCCGGTCGCACCAGCTTTATTGCGGAGCTGACCGGGTCCGGCGCAGTCTCGGCCTCCGACTTGGCGCACACCATGTCGTCGGCCTACGCAGCTCCGTTGATCGACCTGGACGCGATCGATCAGCAGCGACTGCCCAAGGGTCTGCTTGATCCCAAGATCTGCCAGTCCTATCGCGTGGTGGTGCTCAGCAAGCGCAGCAACCGACTCACGGTCGCCACCGCCGATCCATCGGATCAGGAGGCGATTGAAAAGATCAAGTTTGCGACCCAGCTGGGCGTCGACTGGGTCATCGCCGAGTATGACAAGGTGCTCAAGTTGGTCGACGCGACTTCCGCTTCGGCCACCGAAACGATGGAAGAAATCATCGGGGGCGAGTTCGAGTTTGACGAACAGGCCGCCGATGGTGTGGGAGACAACGATCAGACGACCGTCTCCGAGGTGGACGATGCTCCCGTCGTCAAGTTCCTGCACAAGATGCTGCTGGATGCATTCAGCATGCGCGCATCGGACCTGCATTTCGAACCCTACGAGCACACCTATCGTGTCAGGTTCAGGATCGACGGTGAACTGAGGGAAATTGCGGCACCACCGATCGCCATCAAAGACAAGCTGGCTTCGCGCATCAAGGTGATCTCCAAGATGGATATCTCGGAGAAGCGGGTACCGCAAGACGGCAAGATGAAACTGAAGATCGGGCCCAACAAGGTCATCGATTTTCGCGTCAGCACCCTGCCAACGCTGTTTGGCGAGAAGATCGTGATTCGTATCCTGGATCCGAGCAGCGCCAAGCTGGGTGTCGACGCACTAGGGTACGAACCGGAAGAAAAACGCCGTCTGATGGAGGCAATCGGTCGTCCCTACGGCATGATCCTGGTCACGGGCCCAACCGGTTCTGGAAAGACGGTTTCCCTGTACACATGTCTGAACCTGCTCAACAAGCCAGGCGTGAATATTGCCACCGCGGAAGACCCATCCGAAATCAACCTGCCAGGCGTCAACCAGGTCAATGTCAACGACAAGGCCGGACTGACCTTTGCCGCCGCGCTGAAGTCCTTCCTGCGCCAGGATCCGGACATCATCATGGTCGGCGAGATTCGCGACCTGGAGACGGCCGACATCGCCATCAAGGCAGCGCAGACCGGCCACCTCGTCTTGTCCACGTTGCACACCAATGATGCACCGACCACCTTGACGCGAATGCGCAATATGGGTATTGCGCCATTCAACATTGCCTCTAGCGTGATATTGATCACGGCCCAGCGGTTGGCGCGTCGGTTATGTTCCAGTTGCAAGGCGGTGGCCGACATTCCGGACAAGGCCCTGCTGGATGCTGGTTTCAAACCCAGTGAGATCGATACAAGCTGGACCACCTACCGACCGGTCGGCTGCTCATCATGCAACGGCGGCTACAAAGGGCGCGTCGGAATCTATCAAGTAATGCCGATAACCGAAGAAATCCAGCGCATCATCCTGCGCGATGGCAGTGCGCTGGACATTGCACAACAGGCCGCGAAAGAAGGCGTTGAGTCACTGCGGCGCTCGGGGTTGCACAAGGTCAAGCTGGGCCTGACTTCGCTCGAAGAGGTGCTCGCCGTTACCAACGAATAGAAACAGGGGTTCAGAGACCATATGGCTACTGCGAAGCCCAAGGGCACCAACGAGACAGTCTTTGAATGGGAGGGCAAGGATCGCAACGGCAAGCAGGTCCGCGGCGAGACCAGGGCCGTCGGCGTCAACCAGGTTCAGGCCACACTGCGACGCCAGGGTGTTACGCCCACCAAGATCAAGAAGCGCCGCATGGGCGGCGGGTCGCGAATCAAGCCCAAGGACATGGCGATCTTCACCCGTCAACTGGCCACGATGATGAAGGCAGGTGTACCGTTGCTGCAGGCTTTTGATATCGTGGGACGCGGAAACCCCAACCCGCGCGTCACCAAACTGCTTAGCGACATTCGTACCGACGTCGAAACCGGAACGTCGCTGAGTGTGGCGTTTCGCAAGTTCCCGCTGTACTTCGACAATCTGTATTGCAATCTGGTCGAAGCCGGTGAATCGGCCGGTATCCTGGATCAGCTGCTGGACCGCCTGGCGGTCTACATGGAGAAGACGGAGGCGATCAAGTCCAAGATCAAATCGGCGCTGATGTACCCGATCACGGTGCTGATCGTTGCCTTTGTGGTCGTTTCTGTCATCATGATCTTCGTGATTCCGGCGTTCAAGGAGGTGTTTTCCAACTTTGGCGGCGAACTGCCCGTGCCGACGCTGGTCGTGATCGCGATGAGCGAATTTTTCATCAAGTACTGGTACCTGATCTTCGGCGGTCTTGGCGGCGGAGTCTATTTCTTCATGGAGGCCTGGAAGCGCAACGAAAAAATGCAAAATATCATGGACCGGGTGCTGCTAAAGCTTCCAGTATTCGGCGTCCTGGTGGAAAAGTCTTGCATCGCTCGCTGGACCAGGACCCTATCGACGATGTTTGCTGCGGGCGTGCCTCTGGTCGAGGCGCTGGACTCCGTGGGTGGCGCGTCGGGCAACTCGGTTTTCGAACGCGCCACCGTCAAGATCCAGCATGAAGTGTCGACCGGAACAGCGTTGACGGTCGCCATGACCAATGTGAACCTGTTTCCGTCGATGGTGCTGCAAATGTGCGCAATCGGCGAAGAGTCCGGCTCCATCGACCATATGCTGGGCAAGGCGGCAGACTTTTATGAAGCAGAGGTCGACGACATGGTCGCAGGCATTTCAAGCCTGATGGAGCCCATCATCATCGTGATACTCGGAACCGTGATCGGTGGCATCGTTGTCGCCATGTACTTGCCTATCTTCAAGCTCGGGGCCGTGGTCTGATGCTGGTGTCGCCGGGGGTTGACGCCGCCCTGTTCGGCGTGTTTGGCCTGCTCGTGGGCAGCTTCCTGAATGTGGTGATCTACCGTCTGCCCAAGATGCTTGAGGCGGAATGGGCAGAGAACTGCGCAGAGATGGCGGGAACCGAGGCACCGGCGCGAGAACCGTTCAACCTGGCAAGACCGCGCTCCCGGTGCCAAAACTGCCAGCACCAGATCCGCTGGTTCGAGAATATCCCGATCTTCAGTTATCTGGCCTTGCGTGGCCGCTGCGCCAAATGCAACTCGCCGATCGGCGTTCGGTATCCACTGGTCGAACTGGCAACCGGACTGGTCTTCGCGGCGCTGGCCAGTCAACATGGGCTGACGTCCATCGGCCTGGCATGGACCGCGCTGGCATGCCTGTTGCTGGCGCAGTTCTTCATCGACTTCGATACCCAGTTGCTGCCCGACGACCTGAACTACCTGATCCTGTGGCTGGGCCTGATCGCCTCGGCGATGGGATGGACCGGCATCTCGCTCCCGTCGGCTGTTTGGGGTGCCGTTTTCGGCTACCTCAGCCTATGGATGGTCTATCAGGTGCACCTCCGCCTGACCGGCAAGCACGGCATGGGTCACGGTGACTTCAAGCTTCTGGCCGGCCTGGGCGCCTGGTTCGGCGCCGAATACCTGGTCGCGATGATCCTGCTATCGTCCGTCGTGGGCTCCATCATCGGGGGCGGGTTGCTACTGGTGGGCCGACTGGCCAATCGCGATATCCCGATCCCGTTTGGCCCTTTCCTGGCTGGCGCTGGCATGGTGGCCATGCTGGTTGGGCCAGGCCGGCTGGAGAGCCTGATTCCATTCGCATTTCCGTTCTCGCAGCTTGCGCGTTGACCCGATGGTGCGACTCGGCCTGACCGGAGGGATCGGCAGCGGCAAGACAACAGTGGCCGGATTTTTCCATGCATTGGGCGCAATCGTGATTGATGCCGACGCGATCTCGCGCCAGGTGACCGCCCCCGCGGGCCCGGCGATCGCGCCCATCGCCGAAGCCTTCGGTGCGGATTTCATCGCTCCCGACGGTGCCCTGGACCGAGGCAGGATGCGCCAGGCCAGCTTCTCAGACGCGCAGATGCGCAGCAGGCTCGAGGCCATCATTCATCCGCTGGTGAGCCTCGAATCGACACGGCTGGAGGCCGAAGCCGTGCTGGCTAGCGCGCGTTGTATCGTGTTTGACGTTCCGCTGTTGGTCGAGTCGCGCCGTTGGCGTCACAGGATGGCCCAGATCGTAGTAGTCGATTGCCCGCCGCAGGTCCAAATAGAAAGAACCATGGCACGTAGCGCGCTGGCCCGCGCCGAGGTTGAACGGATCATTGCGAATCAAGCCCCTCGTTTGCACCGCCTGCATGCCGCAGACATCGTGATCTTCAATGCCGGGGTTACCAAGGAAGAGCTTGCCGTGCAGGTGAGGCAGATCGCCATTCGCTTCGGGCTATGATTGGTTGAACGGAAACAACAGTGTGATCCTGTACGAATACCCTTTCAACGAGCGCATCCGGACCTACCTGCGCATAGAGCACCTGTTTCGTCGCCTGTCGGAACTAGTGTCGCGTGACCACCCGCTTGACCACCACTACGCGTTGTCAACCATTTTCGAAGTGATGGACGTGGGAGCGCGGGCCGACCTCAAGTCTGACCTCCTCAAGGACCTGGAGAAGCAACGCCAGACGCTCAACAGCTACCGAGGCAACCCGGCTATCTCCGAACGCGCGCTCGACGCCGTCTTGACCCAGGTCGACAACTGCTACACCGGACTGGGCAACGTCCAGGGCAAGGCGGGACATGCGTTGACGGAAAACGACTGGTTGATGAGCATCCGCAGTCGCGTCGGCATTCCTGGTGGCACCTGTGAATTCGATCTGCCGGCCTACTACGCCTGGCAACAACAAGCCGGCGCGGCGCGGCGCGCTGATCTGCATCGGTGGGCGTCCACCCTGGCCCCTATGGCTGAATCGGTTATTTTGTTGATGAAAATGCTGCGGGAGTCGGGTGCCGCGCAGAAGGTGATCGCCCCGGCGGGGCAATACCAGCAGAACTTGCCGCAGGGAAAGACCTTTCAACTTCTGCGCCTGTCGCTCGATCGAGAACTGGCCATCGTGCCGGAGATCAGCGGCAATCGCCTGATGGTGTCGATCCGGTTCATGCGTCAGGAGTCGGACAACCGATTGCACGCCATCAGCGATGACTGTGCATTCGAGCTGACCCTGTGCTCATGACGCACCGTCGGCCTGCCGCGCCTGATCCGCACGCTCTACAAGAGCGCGATGCCGAAGCGACGCCGTCGCCCCGGTGGGTCAACTGCCCCCAATGCAAGGGCGACTCACTGTACGCAGCGTCCAATCCGTACCGGCCGTTTTGCAGCCTGCGATGCAGGGACATCGATTTTGGTGCCTGGGCGGATGAGAACTTCCGCGTACCCGACCAACCAGACCCGGACGGCAGCATCGACAAACTGCAATAGGGCGTTGACCCTTGACGAAGGTCCCGCACGCGGGAGCAGCCGCACATACCGCCAGCTTGCGCCCCCGACAGACTGCTCCCCTCTCGGCGTCAATGCGTCGGGCCGACGAATCCTCGCTCTGAGGCGAACCAGTCGAGCACCGGAATCGTCCCTGGCAGCACCGGAGCGACGCGAACCGGCAGATCCTGCCAGTTGCAGTCCTGTCCCTCGCGCATCTGCAGCGCACCCGACCATGCCGTGACCTTGCAAAAGTTCAGCCGCACCACGGCGTGCGGATAGTCCACCACCGTGGAGCGCCAGGGCACAAGCTCGTGTACATCGATACCGAGCTCTTCATGCAGTTCGCGTTGCAGTGCTTCTTGAACGCTTTCGCCGGCCTCCAACTTGCCACCCGGAAACTCCCAGTAACCGGCATAGACTTTGCCAGGCGGACGGCTGGTCAACAAAAACCGACCATCCGGCCGAATCAGGATGCCCACGGCAACGTCCACCATCGGACGATCCGGCCCGCCTTCGCGCGCATGCTGCGGATCGGCCCACGACGGCTGCTCCCTCACGGCGGGGCAACCCTGCCGCTGTAGTCGCGCGCAAACTGGTAGGCAACGCGACCGCTGCGCGAGCCCCGCTCCAATGCCCATACCAGGGCATCCGCCCGCGCGGCATCCATATCGCCACGGGCGATACCAAAGGAGCCCAACCACTGCGCGACGATGGTCAGATATTCGTCCTGGGTGAACGGGTAGAAACTGACCCACAGACCGAAGCGTTCCGAGAGCGAAATCTTTTCCTCGACCACTTCACCCGGATGCACTTCGCCATCGTCGGTATGGGTATAGCTGAGGTTCTCCTTCATATACTCGGGCAGCAGATGGCGTCGATTACTGGTCGCATATACCAGCACGTTGGCCGTCGTCTCGGCAACCGAGCCATCCAAAATCGACTTGAGCGCCTTGTAGCCCGGCTCTCCATCGTCGAAGCTCAGGTCATCGCAGAACACAATGTATTTCTCGGGCCGGTCGGACACCACATCGACAATGTCGGGCAAATCCACCAGGTCGGCCTTGTCGACCTCGATCAGTCGCAATCCGCGTGGCGCGAACTCTCGCAGACAGGCCTTGATCAGCGACGACTTGCCGGTTCCACGTGCTCCCGTCAACAAGACGTTGTTCGCGCTCTTGCCGTTGACAAACTGCTCGGTGTTGCGGCGGATCTTGTCCTTCTGCACATCGATTTCCTGCAGATCGCCCAGGCGAACCACTCCCAGATGGCGCACCGGCTCCAGGGTTCCGTGACCGGAACTGCGCTTGCGATACCGAAAGGCCATGCCAGCATTCCAGTCAGGCGCAGACAGCGGCTGTGGCAGGACCGCCTCAATGCGGCTGATCAGTTGTTCAGCCCGATCGATCAGGTGATTCAGTTTCTCGTCCATCGCCAAGCCTTGCGTAAACAGAACCGATCGGCCATGACGCCGGGTCAGGAGCGGTAGTCCGCATTGATAGTCACGTAATCATGGCTGAAATCGCAGGTCCATACGGTGTCGGTCGCATTGCCGCGGCCGAGGTCGACCCGCACCGTGATCTCGTTTTTCTGCATCACCCGTTGGCCATCCGCCTCCTGGTACTGGGGATGGCGTCCCCCGCGGGTCGCGACATGGACTTCATCGAGGAACAGTTCGATGCCCGTCTGCTCCAGGTCATCGATACCGGCATACCCGACCGCCGCCAGGATCCGCCCCAGATTAGGGTCGCTGGCGAAAAACGCGGTCTTGACCAAGGGCGAATGGGCGATGGCGTACGCCACTGATCTGCATTCGGCCGCGCTGCGTCCGCCTTGCACCACTATCGTGATGAACTTGGTCGCACCCTCGCCGTCACGCACAATGGCATGCGCCAAAAACCTGGCGACTTCCAGCATGGCCGCCTGCAGCGCCCGCCCGTCGGCGCTGTCCAGCGATTCGACCGGAGCATGCACCGCCTTGTTGGTGGCAATCACAACAAATGAGTCGTTGGTCGATGTGTCTCCGTCCACCGTAACACGGTTGAACGACGCATCCGCCAGTTCCTGTGCGAGCTGCTGCATCACCCGTGGCGATACCGTGGCATCCGTGGCCATGAAGCCGAGCATCGTGGCCATATTGGGCCGGATCATGCCTGCGCCCTTGCTCACGCCGGTGACCGTTACCCAGGCTCCGCCGACCGAAGTACGCACGCTGTA
>JAYUQC010000103.1:0-34421 GCA_043759735.1 Rhodoferax sp. | reverse complement strand
ACGGGGTCAGGTCTTGCCTTTTGCCCCCCTTGCAAGGGGGGCAAAAGGCAAGACCTGACCCCGTCCCCCCAATTACCCCGTCGCTGACGCAACAGAAGCTGACGCTGCTTGACGCGAAGGTAGTCATATCTGGCAGATTCCTGTCAAAATCCGACCAGTTCCACAACAGAGACGACCTTTTTGCGCGATACGCCCGAATTCGTCGCACGCGGCGTGGGCGGCGCTGGCGCCTGCCGGGCGGACTTGCTGCTTTCAAGTGGTTCGCCGGGCCGCCCCAAGGACGGCTGCACCCCCTCGGGGGCCAGGCGTAGCCTGGGTTGGGGGCGTTTACCAGTCGATGTCAGTTTGTTGGCGCCAAATCCTGGCGGAGCACCATGAGCGATCACAGCAAAGTCCCGGTCACGCAGTTGCCCAAGCAACGCTTCGTGTTTCTGACACTGCCCAACTACACAATGATCGCGCTGGCCAGCGCCGTTGACGCGTTGCGCATGGCCAACCGGGTCAGCAAGCGCGACTTGTACGAATGGTCGCTGGCCACGATCGATGGCGAGCCGGCCGTTGCCAGCAACGGGTTGGCGATGTCGCCGACCGTGTCGGTCGAGAACATCGGGCCGGCCAATATCGTGTTCGTTGTCGGTGGGGTGCAGGTCGAGAAAGCGACCACGCCGGCCATATTGGGAAGCCTGCGCCGCCTGGCGCAGCGCCATGTCTCGCTCGGCTCGCTGTGCACTGGCGGCTACGCACTGGCCAAGGCCGGCCTGCTGGACAAGTACCGTGCCGTGATCCACTGGGAGAACATGACCGCGTTGCGCGAGGAATTTCCACAAGTCATCTTCTCGGACCAGCTGTTCGTCATCGACCGTGACCGCTACACCTGCACCGGGGGGGTGGCGCCGCTGGACCTGATGCTGCACATCATCAAGCAGCACCAGGGCCGTGACATCGCGCCGCTGATCTCCGAGCAATTCATCCTGGACCGGATCCGAAACGACCAGGACCGCCAACACATTCCGCTGCAGGCGCGGGTCGGCCTGTTCCACGAAAACCTGATCGAAGCGGCTGCGCTGATGGAGGCCAACATCGAGGAGCCGCTGTCGCTCGATGAGATCGCGTCGCTGGTGGGTGTGTCACGGCGCCAGATCGAGCGCCTGTTCAAGCGCTACGTCGGCCAGGTACCGACCAAATACTATCTGGACATGCGGCTGCGCCGGGCGCGAGAACTGTTGCTGCAAACCGCCATGTCCATCATGCAGGTCGCGGTGGCCTGCGGCTTCCAGTCTCCGCCCCATTTCTCCAAGTGCTACCGCATGCTGTTCGGCTACACCCCGAGCGCGGAGCGCAACGCCAGCCGGACCCATGCGCTGGCCGGTGGAGGAGCCGAGCGTCAGGAACTGCATGGCTGAACCCGAGGTGTGTGCCGCTGTCAAATAGATGTCGTGCGGCGACAACCGCTGGTCGCGATTCCGTCAGCCTTTGCCCAGGCCGCCACCTACCATCTGGTGCCGGATGAGAGCGTCCGCGCCCCCCTAACCCGCAGGATCTGACCATGGCTGAAGAATTTGACGACGACCTGGACCTGAGTTCCCTGAGCGACGAGGATCTGACCGAGCAGGTCCATGACGATCTGTACAACGGGCTGCGCGAGGAGGTCGTCGAGGCCACCAACATCCTGCTCGGACGTGGCTGGTCGGCCGACCGGGTGCTCAACGACGCGCTGGTCGAGGGCATGCGCATCGTGGGCGTCGATTTTCGCGACGGCATCCTGTTCGTTCCCGAAGTGCTGCTGGCGGCCAATGCGATGAAGGGCGGCATGGAGATCCTGCGTCCGCTGCTGGCCGAGACCGGTGTTCCGCCGATCGGCAAGATGGTGATCGGCACGGTCAAGGGCGACATCCATGACATCGGCAAGAACCTGGTCGGCATGATGATGGAAGGTGCCGGTTTCGAGGTCATCGATCTGGGCATCAACAACCCGGTCGACAAGTACCTTGCGGCACTGGAAGAACACAAGCCCGACATCCTGGGCCTGTCTGCGCTGCTCACCACCACCATGCCCTACATGAAGGTGGTGATCGATACGCTCAAGGAAAAAGGCCTGCGCGACGACTACATCGTGCTGGTCGGTGGTGCGCCGCTGAACGAAGAGTTCGGCAAGGCGGTCGGCGCCGACGCCTACTGCCGCGACGCCGGCATCGCGGTCGAGACGGCCAAGTCGCTGATCGCCGCCCGACGCGCTGCGGCCGCCTGAGTCCGACGCAGCGCACGACCGGAACCGGGCCATGGGCGAGCGTCCTGCAACGCTGGTCATCGCATGTGGTGCATTGGCCCATGAGATCGTGGCATTGCGCCGGATCAACCATTGGCCGCACCTGCAGGTGCAATGCCTGCCGGCCGATCTGCACAACCGGCCGGAGAAGATTCCGGCCGCGGTGCGGGCCAAGATCCAGGCCAACCGCGGCCGCTTTGCATCGATCTTTGTTGCCTATGCCGATTGCGGCACCGGCGGCCTGCTCGACGTGGTGTTGCAGGAAGAAGGCGTGGAACGTATCCCCGGTGCCCATTGTTATGAGTTCTTCGCCGGCAGCCAGGTGTTTGCCGAACTGGCCGACGTCGAGCTTGGCAGCTTTTACCTGACCGATTTTCTGCTGACCCATTTCGACCGGCTGATTCTGCGTGGACTGGGTATCGACAAGCATCCGGAATTGATGCCGCTGTATTTCGGCAACTACAAGCGCCTGGTGTACCTGGCGCAGCTTGAACAACCGGGCATGGTCGAGGCGGGTCAGCGTGCCGCCGATCGGCTGGGCCTCGAATTTGAATACCGCGTGACTGGTTATGGCGAGCTACAGAGCAGCCTGCGCCGTGCGGGCGGCGAAGGAGTTGTATTTTGGCAAAACTGATTGTGATTTCGTGGCGCGATGTTCCGGCCCAGGTACTGGTGAAGTCCGGCCGCGAGACCGCCAAGGTCCAACTGGCGCACCGCTTCCAGGAAGCGGTCGACCGCGCCGCGATGCGCGCCGGAAAATCCGGCTCCGACGCCTATCTGGCCGACTGGAAGCGCAGCGAACCACGCCGCTGCGGCGACAACCTGCAGGCCGAGGCCCAGGCCGAGGCGGATCGGATCGAGGCCCGCTATACCGACGCCGACCTGCTGCGCATCATCCGCGCCCACGGCGTCGACGACACCTTGCCCGTGGCGCCTGCCGGCGGCGCAGCCTCCCTCGCCGATTCGAACCGGGCCGACTGAGATGAAACTGCCCCCACGCTCACTGCGTTCGCTGCCCCCCGAGGGGGCCGTCAGTCCCTTCGGAACGGCCGGGCGGGACTGTGTGGTGCCCCCACGCTCACTGCGTTCGCTGCCCCCCGAGGGGGCCGTCAGTCCCTTCGGAACGGCCGGGCGGGACTGATATGTATGCAGTGCGACGCTGGTCGGTACGCCATGCGCGCGGCATGGAGAGTTTTTACAACGCCTTCGAATGGCTGCTGGTCATGCTGCATCCGCTGTGGAAACGCATTGGCTACGAGCGTCTTGAAAAGCCGGTTGCCGTGATCGAGAAGATCACCAAGGGATTCCTGTTCGACTGCCAGATGTGCGGCCAGTGCGCGCTCAGCTCCACCGGCATGTCATGTTCGATGAACTGCCCGAAACACCTGCGCAACGGCCCGTGTGGCGGTGTGCGCGCCAACGGCAACTGCGAGGTCGAGCCCGACATGCGCTGCGTCTGGGTCGATGCGTTCGAGGGCAGCAATCGCATGGCCGGTGGCGCCAAGGCGATCCGGGTGGTGCAGATCGCGGTCGACCGCCGGTTGGAAGGCAAGTCCTCCTGGCTCAAGGTGGCGCGGGAAAAAGGCGCCGCCGTCGAGGCTGCGCTGGACAAGCTGTGAAATTCGAAGACGAGCCCGTGCCCGGGTATCCTTTGCCCATCCTGCCCGGCCACAGCTCGCCGGGGCGGCTCGAGCGGGTGCTGCGCAGCGGCACTTTCGCCGTCACCTCCGAGCTCGACCCGCCGGACTCGGCCGATCCGGAAGACGTTTTCCGGCGCGCGCGTATCTTCGACGGCTATGTGGACGCCATCAACGCGACCGACGGCAGCGGCGCCAACTGCCACATGTCGAGCGTCGCGGTGTGCTCGCTGCTGGCGCGCAAGGGATATGCGATCGTGATGCAGATCTCCTGCCGCGACAAGAACCGGATCGCGATCCAGGGCGACATCCTGGGCGGCGCGGCGATGGGCGTGGCCAATATGTTGTGCCTTACCGGGGACGGTGTGCAGTCGGGCGACCATCCGCAGGCCAAGCCGGTTTTCGACCTGGACTGCATGTCGCTGTTGGAGCTGGCGCGCAATATGCGCGACAACCACCAGTTCCAGAGCGGGCGCAAGATCACATTCGCGCCCCGCGTATTCCTGGGTGCCGCGGCCAACCCGTTCGCACTGCCATTCGAATGGCGCGCCGACCGGCTGGCCAAGAAGGTGGCTGCCGGCGCGCAGTTCGTGCAGACCCAATACTGTTATGACGTACCGCGCTTGCGCAGCTACATGCAACAGGTCGAGGATCTGGGCCTGCTCGGCAAGGTGTTCGTGCTGGTCGGGGTCGGTCCGCTGCGCAGCGCCAAGGCAGCCGAATGGATGCGCAGCAACGTGCCCGGCGTCCATATTCCGGACGCCATCATCAAGCGCATGGCTGGCGCCGAAAAGCCGGCGCTCGAAGGGCGCCAGGTCTGCATCGACATCATCAACGAAATCCGCACGATCAAAGGCGTCGCGGGTATCCACGTGATGGCCTATCGGCAGGAAGAGACCGTGGCCGAGATCATCCAGAAATCCGGTGTGCTGGGCGGGCGCGAGCCCTGGCACCCGCAACGCGACACACGACCCGTTCAATTCGAAAAGGAAGCATAGTGACCGATACCGTTATCAGTTCCGCCACGCGCGAGGTCGTGATCGGCTTTGACCGGCCGTTTGTCATCATCGGCGAGCGGATCAACCCGACCGGGCGCAAGATTCTGGCGGCGGAAATGCTGGCCGGAGACTACAGCCGCGTCATCGCCGATGCCCTGGCCCAGGTCGAGGCGGGCGCCCACATGCTGGACGTGAATGCCGGTATTCCATTGGCCGATGAGCCGGCGCTGTTGGCCCGGGCGATCGAGCTTGTGCAGTCGGTCACCGATGTGCCGCTGTCGATCGACTCCTCCATCGTCGCCGCGCTGGAAGCCGGCCTGGCCGTGTACAAGGGCAAACCGCTGGTCAACTCGGTGACCGGCGAGGAGGACCGCCTGGAAACGGTGTTGCCGTTGGTGGCCAAGTACGGCGCGGCGGTAGTGGCGATATCGAACGACGAAACCGGCATTTCGCAGGACCCGAACGTGCGTTTCGCGGTGGCCAAGAAGATCGTCGAACGCGCGGCGGACTACGGCATTGCGGCCTGCGACATCGTCGTCGACCCGCTGGTGATGCCGATCGGCGCGATCAACCAGGCCGGGGTACAGGTGATGGCGCTGGTGCACCGGCTGCGTACCGAGCTCAAGGTCAACACTACCTGTGGCGCGTCCAATGTAAGTTTCGGCCTGCCCGAGCGCAACGGCATCAACGCCGGTTTCCTGACCATGGCGATCGCCTCGGGCATGACCTCGGCGATCACCAACCCGCTGCACGCAGAGGTCGTCAAGGCCTGCATGGCCGCCGATGTGATGATGGGGCACGACCCCGACTGCATGCGCTGGATCCGCAAGTTCCGCGAGGCGCCTGCCATGGGTGCGGACGGCGAAATGGGACGTGGCCGGCGCGAAGTCGGTAAACGTCGGCGCGCCTGATCTGCCGCAGGTCCGTGGCAGCTTGTCCATAAAGGGTGATGTCTTGAGCACCAAAGACCCATTGGTCGTTTTCACGCCGTCCGGGCGGCGCGGCCGTTTTCCGGTTGGCACCATGGTGCTGCAGGCGGCGCGGTCGCTGGGGGTGGATATCGATTCGGTGTGTGGTGGCCGCGGTATCTGCGGGCGTTGCCAGGTGACCCAGGCGGTGGGTGAGTTCGCCAAGCATGGCGTGCATTCGCGCGTCGAACACCTGTCCGCATTCGGCCCGGTGGAGCAGGAGTACCGCAGCACCCAGCCGATGCAGGACGGCATGCGACTGTCCTGTTCGACCCAGGTGCTGGGCGACGTCGTGATCGACGTGCCCTCGACCAGCCAGCTGCACCGCCAGGTAGTGCGCAAGGAAGCGGAAGCACACGACATCTTGCTCAACCCGGTAGTGCGGCTGCATTTTGTCGAGGTGCAACAGCCCGACATGCACGACCCCTCAGGTGACCTGCGCCGGCTCGAGGACGCGCTGGAATTCGAGTGGCGCCTGACCGACCTCAAGTGCGATATTCTGGTGCTGCACCGGTTGCAGCAGGCCTTGCGCGAGGGTGACTGGAAAGTTACCGTGGCCGTGCATGGCGGCAACCAGATCATCGCGGTCTGGCCGGGTTTTCGCGAGCACACCTACGGCATCGCGATCGATGTCGGTTCGACCACCATCGCCGCGCATCTGTGCAACCTGTCCACCGGAGAGGTGGTGGCGGCATCGGGCATCATGAACCCACAGATCCGGTTCGGCGAGGACCTGATGAGCCGCGTCTCCTACCTGATGATGAATCCGGGCGGCGAAAAAGAGATGACCCAGGCGGTGCGTCTGGCGATCAACCAGCTGGCCGCCGACGTGGCGTTCCAGGTCGGCATCGACCCGACCGATATCCTGGAGGCAACCTTCGTCGGCAACCCCATCATGCACCACCTGCTGCTGGGCATTTCGCCGATCGAACTGGGTGGCGCTCCGTTTGCACTGGCCACCGATCGTGCGATCACGATCTGGGCGGTGGAGATTGATTTTGCGATCCACCGCAATGCGCGCATCTATGTATTGCCGTGCATCGCCGGCCACGTGGGTGCCGACACGGCCGGAGTCGTGCTGGCCGAGCGGCCCGACCTGTCCGACGAGGTGACGCTGCTGGTCGACGTGGGCACCAATGCCGAGATCGTGCTGGGCAACCGCAAGCGCCTGCTGGCCTGTTCCAGCCCGACCGGTCCGGCGTTCGAGGGTGCCCAGATCAGTTGTGGCCAGCGCGCCGCGCCCGGTGCGATCGAGCGGGTGCGGGTCGATCCGACGACGCTGGAGCCGCGCTTCAAGGTCATCGGCTGCGATCTGTGGTCTGACGATCCGGGGTTTGCGGCGGCGGTGGGCGCGACCGGCGTCACCGGCATCTGCGGCTCGGGAATCATCGAGGTGCTGGCCGAGTTGTACCTGGCCAGCGTGATCCGGCATGATGGTGTTATCAATGGCGAATGCGCCGCACGATCCCCGCGCATCCAGAGCGACGCACGCACTTTTTCCTACGAGTTGTGCGCGGCGACCGGCAGCGCCAGCGCAATCAAGGTCACGCAGAACGATGTGCGCGCAATCCAGTTGGGCAAGGCAGCACTGTACGCCGGCGTGCGTCTGCTGATGGAGCGCATGGGCGTGCAAAAGGTCGACAGGATCCGCCTCGCGGGCGCTTTTGGCAGCCACATCGACGTCAAGTACGCGATGGTGTTGGGCATGATTCCGGACTGCGCGCTCGAACAGGTCAGCTCGGCTGGCAACGCGGCCGGTACCGGCGCGCGCATCGCCTTGCTGGACCAGCGCTCGCGGCCCGAGATCGAAGCCCTGGTACGCCGGGTGGAAAAGATCGAGACCGCGGTGGAGCCGCGTTTCCAGGAGTTCTTTGTCGAGGCGATGGCCATCCCGCATTTGACCGCGCCGTACGAAAAACTGCGTCAGGCGGTGACTTTGCCCGAGCGCATGGCCATCAACAGCGAGTCGCCCGGCCGGGGTCGGCGCGGTGCGCGGCGCGAACCACGGCCTGAAGCGGCCTCGTAGAATGGACAAGGCCATTTTCTTGCATGGTAGGCCGGTGTTACCGGATCGCCCGACTTGACCGACTCGACGTTACGCGGCCGTCCTTGCCCGATGACCGGCTGCACGACCTATCCACCCACCTAGGAGACCTTATGCAATCCACGATGAAATCCTTGTTTCTCGCCGCTGCCGTTGCGCTGGCCGGCGCGCCGGCGCTTGCCGCCGAGGACGCAAGCTGCAAGGCGGTTCGATTCGCCGATGTGGGCTGGAGCGACATTGCAGCTACCACCGGCATGGCGACGGTCGTGCTCGAGAGCCTGGGCTACAAGCCGACCGTCACCATTGCCTCGATCCCGATCGCGTTCGCCGGCATGAAGAACAAGCAGATCGATGCGTTTCTGGGCTACTGGAACCCGTCGATGACGCCGGTGATCGAGCCCTTCGTGAAGGCCGGGCAGATAAAGGTGCTGGAGGCGCCCAACCTGGTGGGCGCCAAGTACACGCTCGCCGTGCCGCGCTATCTGTACGACAAGGGTTTGAAAAGTTTTGCCGATATTGAGAAGTTCCACAAGGATCTTGGCGGCAAGATCCATGGCATCGAGCCGGGCAATGACGGCAATGCGCTGATCCTTGGCATGATCAAGGATGACAAGTTCGGCCTGAAGAAATTCAAGCTGGTCGAGTCGTCCGAGGCCGGCATGCTGGTCGAGGCGCAGCGCGCCGGGCGCGGCAACAAGGCGATCGTGTTCCTGGGCTGGGAACCGCACCCGATGAATGTGCAGATGAAGATGAACTACCTCACCGGTGGCGACGATGTGTTCGGTCCCAACCTGGGCGAGGCCAAGGTCTACACCGCCGTGCCGACGGGATATCTTGAGAAATGCCCCAACGTGGCGGCCTTCCTGACCAACCTGCGGTTCACCACCGACATGGAGAATCAGGTCATGGGCCCGATCCTGGAGAAGGTCAAGCCCAATACCGCTGCGCGCAATTTCCTGAAGAAAAACCCGGCCGTGCTGGAGCCCTGGTTGAAGGGCGTCAAGACTTTTGATGGCAAGGACGGCCTTGCCGCAGTGACGGCGGCTTTGAAGAAGTAGCAGTCAGCGGCCGATCGCCACCATCGAACAGCCGGCAAAGGAGATTCACCGACGCGATGATCCGTGGGCGCAATTGCCTGACCGCATTGCGAATGGCGAACCGGGCGAATTGGCCTGCGGTTATCGATAGGACGAGACGGCCATGCAAGGCGAACCCTGGGACTACATCATCGTCGGCGCCGGCTCTGCCGGCAGCGTGCTGGCAAACCGGCTGAGCGAGGACGCGGACGTGCGGGTGCTGCTGCTCGAGGCAGGCGGCAACGACTGGAGCATCTTCATCCATATGCCTTCGGGTTTTGCCTACCCGATGAACAATCCGCGCTACACCTGGATGTACCAGTCCGAGCCGGAGCCCTGCATGGACAACCGCAGGCTGCATACGCCGCGCGGCAAGGTGATCGGCGGTTCCTCGTCGATCAATGGCATGGCCTATGTGCGCGGCCATGCGCTGGACTATGACGGATGGGCGAAGAAGCAAGGGCTGCAGAACTGGTCCTACGCGCATTGCCTGCCCTATTTCCGCAAGGCCGAGAACCGCGACCTGGGCGCGGACGACTACCACGGCGGCGATGGCCCGCTGCATGTGACTACCGGCGCCTGCATCAATCCCCTGTACCGCGCCTTCATCGAAGCCGGCCGTCAGGCGGGCTATCCGGTGACGCAGGACATGAATGGCTACCAGCAGGAAGGATTCGGCGCCATGCAGATGACGACGCACAAGGGCCGGCGCTGGAGCACCGCGATGGCCTATCTGCGTCCGGCGCTCAAGCGCCCCAACCTGACACTGCACAAGCACACACTGGCCACCCGCATCCTGCTCGAGGGGCCGCCCGGCGCGTTGCGGGCGGTGGGGCTCGAGGTGGCGCAGCGCGGCCAGGTGCGCCAGCTGCGCGCGAACCGGGAGGTCATCCTGTGCGGCGGTGCGATCAATTCGCCGCAGCTGCTGCAGCTCTCGGGAATCGGCAGCCCCGAGCACCTGCGCAAGGCGGGTGTCGCGCCCAAGGTGGAGCTGAACGGTGTCGGCGAAAACCTGCAGGACCATCTCGAGACCTATGTGCAGTACGCCTGCAAGGAGCCGATCACCCTGTACAGCGCGATCAATCCATTGGCCAAACTGAAGATCGGCCTGGAGTGGATGCTGCACGGCACCGGTCTGGGTGCCACCAACCATTTCGAATCCGGTGGTTTCATCCGCAGCGCCGCTGGCGTGCAGCACCCGGACCTGCAATACCATTTCCTGCCGATGGCGGTGCGCTACGACGGCAATGCGCCGGCCACCGGCCACGGCTTTCAGGCCCATGTGGGGCCGATGCGCCCGACCAGCCGCGGCCATGTGCGTATCCGCAGCGCCGACGCCAAGGCCGAGCCCGAAATAGTGTTCAATTACCTGAGCACCGAGCAAGACCGCATGGAGTGCCGCGTCGGCGTACGCCTGACGCGCGAGGTGTTCGCGCAAAAGGCGTTCGATCGCTTCCGCGGCGACGAGCTGTCGCCCGGGCCAACGGTGCAGACCGATGCCGAACTCGACGCCCATTTGCGGCGCGATATCGAGACGGCCTACCATCCATCGTGTACCTGTCCCATGGGGACGGACCCGTTGGCAGTGGTCGACGGCGCCGGCCGCGTGCATGGCGTGCAGAACCTGCGCGTGGTGGACGCATCGATCATGCCGGCCATCGTCAGCGGCAACTTGAATGCGCCCACCATCATGCTGGCGGAAAAACTCGCCGATGCGATCCGGGGCCGCAACGCACTGGCGCCATCGACCGCGCCGGTCTGGGTGCATCCGCACTACCAGACGCAGCAACGGTAGCCGCCTTGCCATGAACCAGCACGCCAATCTAGCGGGCAATGCGACCCTGTCGGTGCTGCGCCATTGGCCGCCCGATGCCGCGCTTCAACTGGCCGCGCTGATCGACGCCCATGCGCATACCGGTGCCTATGCGGTGTTCGATGCCGACAACACCTCGTACCACCATGACCTGGTCGGCGCGCTGCTGCCATTCATGGAGATGCGCGGGGTGCTGACCCGCGACACCATGCACCCGTCGCTGGCGCTGATTCCGTTTCGCGATAGCCCGGACCGGCGCGAAAGCCTGAACAGTTATTACCAGCGCCTGGGTGACATTGACGATCAGGTCGGCTACCCCTGGGCTTCGCAGATCTTTGCCGGTTTCACCTTGCGTGAGCTCAAGCGCCACCTCGATGACATGCTGGCCTGGGGCAAGCCGATTCCCGCCTGGCAATTCGATGGCGACCGGATGGTGGACGTCGCCATCGAGGCGCCGCGCCTGCAACGCGGCCAGCAGGAGCTGTACCAGGCGCTGATGGCGAGCGGCATCGAGGTGTATGTGGTCAGCGCAGCCAGCGAGGAACTGGTGCGCATGGTGTTGTCGGACCCGCAGTATGGCTACCATGTGAAGCCGCAAAACGTGATCGGTGTAAGCCTGCTGTTGCGTGATCGTGGCGCTGGCACGGTGACCACGGCGCGCAAGCTGATTGCACAGGGACGCTACGACCCCGTGCAATTGCTGGACCATGAACTCACGCCCACGCTGTGGGCACCGCTGCCTTGGTACGAAGGCAAGCAGGCAGCCATTCACACCTACATCCATGCCTGGAAGAGGCCTGTCCTGGTGGCGGGCGATACACCCCTGAGCGACGGCCCGATGTTCTTGCGCGGGCCCGATGTCGAACGTGGTGCCTTGCGCCTGTTCGTCGCGCGCAAGGACAGTTACCGCGAGCGCATCCGCAGCTTGCAGGCCGAGCATGCGGCCGAGCAACAGGCCCACGGTCACGCCGTCACTGCCGACCGCAACTGGGTGGTCGTGACGCCCGAAGAGATCCGCTGACGCAACCGGCACAGCGGCTGCAACTCCATCGTTATTCCAACCCCATTGCAAGTGACAACCCGTTCATGACCGCCAACGTTTCTGTGCCCACCAACCGTTTCACCCGACTGCTGGCCAGCCGGCCCTGGCTGCTCGCCGATGGCGCCACCGGCAGCAACCTGTTCGATGCCGGGCTGGGCTCGGGCGATGCGCCGGAACTGTGGAATTTCGACTATCCGGAGCGGATTGGCAAGCTGCACCGCAGCTTCGTCGATGCCGGCGCCGACATCCTTCTGACCAACAGTTTTGGTGGTACCCGCTACCGGCTCAAGCTGCACCAGTCGGAGCACCGCGTCGTGGCAATCAACCGTCGCGCGGCCGAACTCGCGCGGGCGGCGGCCGACGCCGATGGCAGGCGCGAAGTGGCCGTGGCCGGCAGCATGGGACCGACGGGCGAGATCATGCAGCCGATCGGCCCGCTGGGTTTCGAGCAGGCCCGCGACGCCTTCGCCGAACAGGCCGTCGCTCTGGCCGAGGGCGGCGCCGACGTGTTATGGATCGAGACCATGTCCTGTGCCCAAGAGGTGCAGGCGGCGGTTGCCGGCGCCGCAACGACCGGCTTGCCGATCGTGTGCACGCTGAGCTTCGATACCAATGGCCGCACCATGATGGGCCTGTCGCCAAACGACTTCGCGCAGCTGGAAAAAACCCTGCATCCGCGCCTGGCCGCCTGTGGCACCAACTGCGGCATCGGAGCCTCCGAGGTGGTGGCCTGCATCCGCAACCTGGCCCAGGTAGCCGGCCCCGAGGTGGTGCTGGTGGCCAAGGGCAACTGCGGCATTCCGCAATATGTGGACGGCGCCATCTGCTACAACGGCACGCCCGAACTGATGGCGATCTACGCCCGCATGGCGCTGGACGCCGGCGCCAGGATCATCGGCGGCTGCTGCGGCACGTCACCGGCGCACCTGCGTGCGATGCGCGACGCGCTCGATACGCATGACCTGGGGGGCGTGGCGCCTGAGCTCGAACACATCGTCACCGCGCTGGGGGAGGTTTCCACCGGCGCCCGCGCGCAATGGGGCGGCGCGCAAGACCGGCTGGCGGGTGCGGCCCCCGGCGCCAACCTGCGCCGCGGGCGCGGGCGGCGCAACGCCGGCGCGCAATAGGTCGCCGGGCACAGCATCCGACCAACAAGCTGCGCGACACGCCATGCGTGACGATTCCTCGCGCGGACTGCTGCTGGTAGCCGGTGCCACGTTCTTCTGGAGCCTGAGCGGCGTCTTCGCGCGCTGGCTGCCACAGGTCGATCCCTGGACCTTCAATGCCACCCGCGGCATGGGCATGGGTGTGGCGTTGCTGCTGTGGATGGCGTGGGAGTACCGGCTCGGCGCGATCCGGCTTTTTACCCAGTCCGATCCGATCGCATTGCTGATTTCGGGCGGCTTTTTCGCTGCCGGATCGTCGATGTACATCCTGGCGCTGAAGCTCTCCAGCGTGGCGGCCGCGTCCTGCATCGGCGCGACCTCGGGTATTTTTGCGGCATTGCTGGCGCGCGTATGGCTTGGCGAGCGCACGCCGATGGTTTTCTACCTGGCGGTGGTAATGGCCATCATCGGTGTGATCCTGATCGCGTTGGGCGAGGCGTCGCCCACCACCGTCGGCAGCCTGGGCGGCATCGCCGTGTCGCTGGCGTACGCGCTATGTTTTGCGGGCCAGAGCGTGGCTCTGCGGCGCTACAGCGCGTTGCGCATGGAGCCCGCGATGATACTGGGCGGCTTTGCGGTGTACGGCATCGTCCGGTTTACCGTCGGCCTGGAGCCGATCGGCCTGGGTGCGACCGCCGTGCTGCTGTTCATGGGTGTGATCCAGCTGGCAGTGCCGATGGTGCTGTACATGCGCGGCGCCAAACATGTGCCGGCAGTGCAGATGGTGCTGATCACGATGGCCGACACGGTGCTCAACCCGCTCTGGGTCTGGCTGGTGCACGGCGAAGTGCCGGCAACCTCGGTCTATTGGGGCGGGGCGGTGATCCTGCTGGCGATCGGGGTGTCGGCCTGGCCAAGTTTGGTAGCGGCGCGGGTGCAGCGGTGAAGCGGGTCGGCATGCGCCGGCTCCCGAACGTCTGCAGGCCAATAAAAAAACATCAGCCCGGCACATGCGCCTGGCTTGCCTGCGCATCACGTGCAAACTGCGCCATCGCCGCTTGCGTCAACGCGTCTCCCGACCACGCGACCAGGCTCGCCGGCGGCAGCGTCACCGCGGCGGCGCCGCAGGCGATGAGTTGCGCCAGCACTGCGGGCGATTTGATGCTCGCGGCCAGCAGCGCCGGGCCGCCATCGGCCTGCACGGCGACACAGGCTTGCATCAGCGACCACACGTCGCGCCCGTCGGCGGCCAGCCGTCCGACATACGGCGCCACATAGGCCGCTTGCAGCGAACGCGCCCACAGCAGTTGCACCGGGTTGGACAGACCGGTCAACAACACGGCCTGCCCCGCCTGCCGCATCGCCGCGATGGCGGGCAACCAGTCGGGATGGCAGGGCAGCTTGATCGTCAACCGCAGGTTGCTGCGTTGCGCCAGCGCGCCCAGCCGGGCCTGCCATCGCCGGCAGTCGGCGGCATCGGACATGGGCAGCTGCAGCATCAGTTCGGCGAAGCCCTGCTCTCCCACCGCCTGCAACAGACGTTCGTAGGTATCCAGCGTCACCGGCAGTCCGGCCTGGTGGACCAGGCTTGGATTGGTCGTGATGCCGGCGACAGGTGGGCAACCGGGTGGCAATTGCCAGCACTCGGCACGCGCCGAGTCAAGGTAGATCTTCACGCCAGGTCCTGCTTCAGAAAAATGTCCGTCACCGGGAAGAACTGGGTGTGCAGTGGCAGCAGCGAGCCGCCCAGCGCACGGGCGTGCGCACCGACCTGGCCGGAGACGATGGTCGGTGGGTCCAGTCCTTCGAGGTTGTAGTGCTCGATCTGCCGGCGCGCCAGCACGATCAGTTGCTGGATCAATGCCGCCGACAAGGAGCCGTCGATCACCGCAGCGTCCAGGTCCACCAGCGCGCAGGCGCCCACCACGGTCATGGCCAGCGCCCGGCTGGCCTGGTCCAGCCAGGGGCCGGTGATGGACGTGTACGCAGTGTCCATGATGGTGTCTTCGTGCACCAGCTGCGGGTCGTGTCCCGCCGCCTCCAGCGCCTGTTCGAGTTGCCAACCCGACGCTATCTGCAGCAGCTGGGCCGGTTTGCGGCCGGGCTCGCCGAGCGCCGTCGGCATCGATCCGATGGCGCCGGCATTGCCGTGCCGGCCGGTCATGATGTGGCCGTTGAGCACCAGGCCTCCGCCGACGAAGGTGCCGACGAACACATACAGGTAGCTGGCGATGCGCTGGCCCTGGCCCTCCAGCATTTCCGCCATGCAGGCGGCCATGGTGTCCTTGGCGAACTGCACCGGCAGTTCGGTCTTGGCCTGCACCGCCGCCACCAGATCGATGTCGGCCCAGCGCAGCAGCGCATGGCGGGCCTGGCCGGTGAACAGCTCCGACCATTTGTGCATCGACAGCGGCGCGGTCAGCCCGATGCCGACCGTGCGTGTCCAGTCAACCCCCATTTTTTCCTGCATCTGCGCCAGGCCGGACCCGATGTTGGCCAGCACCACGTCCGGATCCGGAAACGGGTAGCGAAACTGCAACCGATGCCGCGGGCGCCCCATGAAATCGGTCACCATCACCTCCAGATTGCGCCGCCCGACCTGCAGGCCCAGGCCGAACACGCCATCGGGGTTGAGCGACAACGGGATCGACGGCTGGCCGATCTTGCCGCGCACCCGGTCCTGCTTGACCAGCAGACCGTCATCGAACAGGCGGTTGACGATGATCGACACCGTCTGGGTCGACAACTGAGTCAGCCGCGCCAGGTCGGCCTTGGCGATTGCTCCTGCATGGCGGATCGCCTGCAGCACGATGCGCTCGTTGAACTGGCGCATGCCGCTGTGGTTGGAGCCGCGCATTGTGCGCGGATCGCGGGAGAAGGCTGGGGTGGCGTTCAAGGCAGCGGTTCCTGGCATCAGTTGAGGATCACGCCCTTGCAGAACATCGCGTTGCCGTAGGTGGTGACTTCCCCGGATTGCACCAGCACGCTGGCATGCCGGATCTTGGCATAAAACGCGAAGCGCTCGAGCGCTTCGATGCGCTCGTCGACCAGGCCGTGCTGCAGCAGCAGCATCACCGCATCGCGTTGCGCGGCTGTGCGATGCCCGTCGGGCTGGCCACAGACATGCATGTAGGCGGCGGGCTGTGCCACATCGTCGGCCAGTGGCAGCACCGACAACACGGCCCGGCTCACGCGCTCCAGGCTGTGCCCGGGAAGGCGCACCAGCGGCCTGCCGCTGGCCAGTTGCTTGGCGGTGAAATTGGCGTCGACAACGGCGACCCACTCACCGTGACCCATCGCCGACAGGTGCATCAACAACTCGGGCGTGAGCAGCGGATCGATGCCTTTCAGCATGCGAGGGCTTCCTCTGCGGGGAGGCTGGCCGGGTCGATGGCGCCGGTGATCAGGCCGACGATCTCTTGCGGGTTGGTCTGGCTCTTGAGCCGGTTGCAGATGATGCGGCCCTGGCGGAATACCCAGATCCGGTCGACCAGGTCGAACACCTGGCGCAGGTTGTGGCTGATGATGATCAGCGGGATGCCACGTTCCTTCAGTCCGCGGATGATCAGTTCGACGCGGGCGGTTTCGGCCACGCCCAGCGCTGCGGTTGGCTCGTCCAGGATGATCAGGTTCTTGGCAAAACCGGCGGCACGGGCGATCGCCACGCATTGGCGCTGGCCGCCCGACATGCCGCGCAGCGTCTCCGACATGTCCTGGATCTTGACGCCGGTGGTCTCAAGCATGCGTGCGGACTGCTCGCGCATCGCCTTGTGGTTCAGGATGGACAACGGGCCCAGGTTCAGGCGCGTCAATTCCCGGCCCAGGAATATGTTGGCCGGCACGTCCAGGTCTTCGGCCAGCGCCAGGGTCTGATAGACGGTCTCGATGCCTTGTTCGCGCGCGTCCAGCGGCGAATCGAAGCTGACTTTCTTGCCCTCCAGCGCGATATCGCCGGAATTGGGCTGCTCTACGCCGGTAATCAGACGCACGAAGGTGCTCTTGCCTGCGCCGTTGTCGCCCACGATGGCGGCGTGTTCGCCCGCCAAGAGCCGGAAACTGGCATCGGTGAGCGCCTTGACGCCGCCATAGTGTTTGGTCAGGCCACTGATTTCTAGTACCGGTCGGGATGTGCTCATGACGGACTCGCTGGTAGGAAGGATGCAAGCTTGGCAGAAAACGGAGGAATTTTATATTAGTAAAACTACTAGGTTTATTTAATGGCGAAATTCTGGTTTAATCCGTACCCAGCAGCTGCCAGACATCCTTCTGCACTGCCAAAGCCCCCTAACCCTGACCTTCCGGAGACATCTGTATGAACATGCAACGCACGATTGGCCGCATGACCGTGGCCTTGGCCACCACCGGCCTGATGACGGTCGCGATGGCCGAAACCACGGTCGCCTACATCACGAACGGCAATACCAATGAGGGCTGGACCCTGATCAACGGCGGCGCCAAGAAGGCCGGCGAGAAAAAGGGCGTCAAGTTCATTCAGCTGGCGGCTGAAAAAGGCGAGTTGTCCAAGCAGCTGGCCATCGTCGAAGACATGATTACGCGCAAGGTCAATGCGATCGCGATCGCCCCGGTCGACAGCGCCGGCATCGCCCCGGCGATCAACAAGGCACTGGCCGCCGGCATCAAGGTCGTCGCAGTCGACACCGGCATCACCGGTGCCCAGATCACCTCGTATGTCGCCACCGACAACATCAAGGCCGCCATGGTGCAGGGTGACTGGACCGCCAGTCAGGTCAAGGACGGCGACACCGTGATCTACGTGACCGGCGACCAGGGCCAGTCCACCGGCCAGGAACGCAAGAAGGGTTTCCTGGACGGCCTCAATGCCAAGCGCAAGAATGTCAAGGTGGTTGAAGTGGCCACTACCTGGGACCAGACCATGGCCCAGAATGGCGTCGAGACCGCGCTGCGCGCCAACCCCGATGCCAAGGTGATCGCCTGTGCCTGGGACGGCGGCGCTCTGGGCGCCAAGGCCGCGATGTTGTCTGCCGGCAAGAAAGCCGGCTCGATCAAGATCGCCGGTTTCGACGGCTCGCCGGGTGGCCTGGACATGATGAAGCAGGGCTGGCAGCAGGCCAATGCGGCGCAGATGCTGGCCAGGATCGGCCAGGTCGGTGTCGAAACCGCGATCGCCGCGGCCGAAGGCAAAAAGGTCGACGCCCGTATCGACACCGGGTCGTTCCTGGTGTTGCCGTCCAATCTCGACAAGTTTGCCAAGGACTCGGGTGTGGCCCAGTTCATGAAAGCCAAGTAAGCACCGCACGCCGCATGCGCGGCGTACTTTGTCCCTTGCTGGGCCGGCGCTTGACGTCGGCCTGGCGTCCCACTGGAACCCCACATGAAAACCCTTGTCCGGCAGGAATGGTATGGCGCGCTGGTGGCCGTGCTGGTCCTTGGCGTGTTGCTGAGCGTCGCATCGCCGTATTTTCTGACCACCGGCAACCTGTCCAACATCCTGGTGCAGGCATCGGTGATCGCATTGCTCGCGGGTGGCCAGACATTCGTCATCTTGACCGGCGGCGTGGATCTGGCGGTGGGTGCCTTGACGGCGCTGGCCGGCGCTGTCGCCGGGCACCTGATGATCAAGATCGGCGTCGACCCCTATCTGGCGATCGTTGTAGCGCTGGCCATCGGCGCGGCAGTGGGCGTATTCAACGGTTATCTGGTCGCCTTCGTCGGCATTCCGTCGTTCATCGTCACGCTGGGTGGCCTGACCTTGTGGCGCGGCATGGCGTTCGAGGCCACCAGCGGCTTCGACACCTCGGGCCTGCCCGATCCGCTGCCGTTTCTGGGCTACGGGGAGTTGCTCGGCGTACCGATGCCGATCCTGATCACCGGGGTGTATTTCGTCGTGATGGCCTTCGTGCTGTCGAGTACCAAGCTCGGTCGCTATGTCTATGCGATGGGCTCCAACGAGATGGGCGCGCGCCAGGTCGGCATCAACATCCGCTGGTACAAGCTGTCCGTCTATGTCGTGTCGGGCCTGAGTTGCGCGCTCGGCGCGATCGTGCTGATGGCGCGCATGGATTCGTCGAGCGGCAAGATGGCGCAGATGTTCGAGCTCGACGCCATTGCGGCCGTCATCCTGGGCGGCACCTCCCTGTTTGGCGGGCGAGGCAGCATCTGGGGCAGCCTGCTGGGCGCAGTGCTGATCACGATGATCCGCAACGGCATGAATCTGCTGGAAATATCGCAGTTCCGCCAGATGATGGCGATCGGAGCCGTGGTCATCATTGCCGTCTGGATCGACGTGATCCGGCGCCAGCGGCTGCTGCGCAAATAAGCAACCGGGCGGTTGCCGATCGGACCGGGCCATTGCCCGCGTCCATGCGCCGCGCGATGCAGCAACGAGAAGCACCACGATGAGCACACCAGTCTGGGTGCTGGGCGAAGCACTGATGGACTGCGTGGCGCAGCCCGGTGGCGTCTTGCGCCCCCTGATGGGTGGCAGCCCGTTCAATATGGCACGGGCTGCCGCGCTGCGCGGCGCTGATGTGGCCTACCTCAATCCATTGTCGGTCGACCGCTTTGGCGACCGGATGCGCGTGCAACTGGCCAAAGACGGCGTGACCACGCTGTCTGCGCCGAGCCGGCTGCCCACGTCGCTGGCAGTCGTGCAACTCGATCAGGGCCAACCCAGCTATGGGTTCTACCGTGAGGGTATCGCCGACCGGGACTACCAGGTCGAATCGATACTGGCGCTGCTGGCACGCCAGACGCCCGGTATCCTGCATACCGGCTCCTTGCTGTTGGTGCCGCCGGAAAACCAGAAGGTGGCCACCGTGTTGCGGGGCGCGCGGGAGCTGGGATGGACCATCAGCCTGGACGTCAACATGCGTCCCAAACTGGCCGCAGACCTGGCGCGCTATGTTGCTGGCGTGTGGGAAATCGCTGCGCTGGCCCATTGGATCAAGGCCAGCGATGAAGACCTGCTGACCCTTGGCATGGCCGAGCCGTTGCGCGCCAGCGCCGCGCAGATGGCCGGTCCGTTCAGGGCGCTCGGTGCACGGCGCATCGCCCTGACGTATGGACAGGACGGAGCCTGGCTCGAGGTCGACGGTGTGCGCGCCGAAATGGCGGTGCCCGATATCACGGTGGTGGATGCCGTAGGCGCCGGCGATACCTTCTGGGGCAATTGTGTCGGCGACTGGGCGCTGCATCCGCCGGACGCATCACACCGCGTGGCCGCCACGCTGGCCGCAGCCGTGCAGGCGGCGGCGATCAATTGCACCCAGGCGGGTTGCCAGCCTCCGCGCCACGCGCAGGTGCTGGCGGCGCTGAGCGCCGGTTGAAGCGCCAGCGGCACGCAAGCACCGAGCCAGGTGCGCAGCCTGGCAAGTCATCGGGGGGAAAGGCGCAACATGAACCCATTGAACGGCGGTGCCGCGCTGGATTGATCTGGCGCAACGCAGTGCTGGCGCAGGTCGCCTAGCATGGACCGATTCCTGGCCAATGAGGCGTAACCATGCAACACGATCTCGACGACGAGCGTCCGCGGGACCCCGGCCGCATCGACATGCTGGACCAGTTCGAGCGCCAGCGCTGGTGCAATGCGCTGCATTGCACCGAAGCTGAACTAGCCCAAGCCGTCGCCAGTGTCGGCACGCATGTGACGGCGGTGCGCGAATACCTGGCTGCGCTGCGCTGAACGCGGCTTCGTGCGCCGCTCGCGACCCGACACGGGGTCCATGGGTGCCTGGAGCAAAGTCCGGCCCCGGCTTTGTCCTACGACTGGTCTGCGCGATTGGTGTTAGCTTCGGATTTTGCGCACCGTACGCACGGCAACCAGGAGCACTCGATGACGCGAAGGATTGGACAGGTCAAAGGCAATGTGACCTATCGCGAAGGCGATGGCATCATGATGAAAATCCCCAAGGGTCCTTGCGAAATCGAAGTCGAACCGCTCGACATCACACTGACCTGGTCGGACGGCGATGTGCACGGCTCCGCTGCAATACCGAAGTCGGACTACGAGCAATACGTCGCCAGCGGTGACCTGGTGCTCGATCAATGAAGAGCGGAATCGACGCGCTGTCAACGCAATGAGTCTGTCCGATACTGCATGCAGAAACTGCGCACTTTCGGGCTGTCCTATGCCGGCGCCCACACCAGGCGCTGGCCTCGAAAAGAAAAACGGCACCCGAGGGTGCCGTTTTTGTGTGTCCTGCCGCCAGGCAGTCGACGCTCAAGCCTTCTTGGTAGCGGACTTGGTGGCTTTTGCAGCCTGCTCGGCCATCGCCGAGTAATTCGACTCGGCCACGGTCATCGCGCTCTTGGCGGTTTTCTGGGCCGATTCGATCGCGTTCTGGCTCGCGCTCAGCGTGTTCTTGAACAAGGCGATGGCTGCTTCGCTGCCGGCAGGTGCGTTCTTGGCCATGTTCTCGACCAGGGCCGAGAAACCTTTTTGTGCCTGGGCAACATTACCCTCGATCATCTGGGTCAGCTCGGCGCCGGATTCCGTGACGATGGCGGCCATATGCTTGCCGTAGGCGGTCGATTTCTCGACCAGGGACTGGATGGAGCCGGTTTGCAGTGCGAGAAATTCGGCTGGGTCTTTTGCGCCCATGATGTTCTGCATGTAGTCAAACGACTCGGTCATCATGGCCTTGGACGCGGCGAAGTTGAGCTCGGCCAGCTTTTCGATTCCGGCGAAGACATTGTTGCCCAGGCCAGCCAGGGCTTGCACGTTGGCTTTGTTGGTAGCGATCAGGTGTTCAGATGTATAGGTGTTCATGGTGGTTTCCTTGGTTGGTGATACAGGGTTGCAGTCGCAGATGAAGGTCGGGAGTCGCCGTCATGATGCAGTGCAGCATGGCGCAAGTGTACGGCGGCTGAGCGGGTTTATGTTGCACTGCAGCAATCATTAGAGACCTGGGACTATTCGCTGGCGCGTCAACCATGAAACGCCTGTTCGCGAGGCCCGGCGGCGCGCACCGCACGGCCGCGCCCCGCACGCTGGCTACACCAGTTTGCGCCGGATCCTGCGGTCCCAGTCGCGCCGAAAGACCAGCGCATCGCCCTCGTAAGCCTCCAGCCGACCGGTCACATGCCAATGGGACTTGCTGGCAGTCATGGCCGAATAGGTCTCGGTGCGCACCTTCCAGTCGCCGCGCGAGCGCTCTTCGGTCCAGTGGCACTCCTGGCGCGCCGACAGCGGGTCGTCGGGCCGGATGCGGTAGGTCTCGCGACCGACACCGCCATAGGTCAGGCCGTGTTCGGTGATGGTGCTGGCGCCGAAATCGTCGACGATGGTCAGGCATTGCTCGCCGCTCTTCTGGTCGATGCTCAGCGCGCGCTGGTTCGACGGCTTGCGCACCGTCTCGAGCTTGACCGGCGCCGCCGCCTCGGCCGGCGCAAACGGTGGCGGCGTCTCGCCGCGCCTGATCTTGCGCACCGGCACATCGACGAAGCTGTTGCCCAGGTGCAGCGTCAACCTGGGTGCCTCGGGTGCCGGCCAGATCAGCGGCCAGTAACTGGTGGAGATGCTGATGCGCAGGCGTTGCGCCTTGCGCACCTTGACCGCTACATCGTCGAGCAGCAGGCGCACGGTGTAGACCTTGCCCGGCTCCAGCGGCTCGGGGTGTTCGTGGCTGTCGCGGTGGCACAGGTTGAGCACGCCATAAGTCAGGCGCGACACCGCGCCGTCCGGCCAGACCGCGTTCAGCCGCACCGCGATGTTGGCGACGGGCTTGTCCGAACTCAGCATGAGCTGGATCGCGGTGGCCCCGACGATGTCGATATCGCGCGTCAATGGCGCGCTGTCAAACGTCACCGAGCCGGCGTCGTCGCGGCGCTGGTCGCCCGGGAACTCCGGGCCGAGCCAGATGATGCAGTATTCGCCGGCGTCAGCACCGGTGGTTTGCGGCGACGCGATGATGCGTTTGCCGGATGCGCCCTTGACGCCGGCCAGCCCATGGGTGTTGAGGTACAGGCGTTGCAGCCCGTGGATGTCGGCCGGCCAGTGGTTGTCGCTGACCCAACGCCCCTCGATGTGGGCCACCGATGCGCCGGGACGGCCCGGTTCCATGATGTAGGTGCGGTAATTCGGATCCGTGTCCACGCCGGTGCCGTCGCCCTTGAGCCAATGATCCCACCAGCGCAGCATCTCCTGCAGGAAACCGATGCGCGGCTCTGGCAGCGCGAAATGCGGGTATTTGTGCGCCCACGGGCCGATGATGCCTTTTACCGGCGCCTTGACCGAACCCACCAGCCGCGGCACGGCATTGGTGTAGGCGTCATTCCAGCCGCCGACGGCCAGCACCGCGGCCTGGATCGCCCCAATGTCCTCGCATACCGAGCCGTGCTTCCAGTAGCGGTCGCGATGCGGGTGCTCCAGCCAGGGAATCGCCAGCAGCGGCTCGTGTTCCAGTCGCTGCAACCACATGTCGCGCCAGCGATCGCCGACCAGCGCCGGATCCGGCGGGCGCGAGGAGTACGCGAACATGGTGGCCGACCAGCCCAGATTTTCATTCAGCAGGCAGCCGCCCTTGTAGTGGATGTCGTCGCTGTAGCGGTCGTCGGTCGAGCACAGGGTGACGATCGCCATGAGCGCCGGCGGCTGCAGCGCCGCCACCTGCAGGCCGTTGAAGCCGCCCCAGGAAATACCCATCATGCCGACCTTGCCGCTGCACCAGGTTTGGTCGGCGAGCCATGCGATCACCTCGACCGCATCGTCCAGTTCCTGCTGTGTGTATTCATCCGCCATCAGGCCGTCGGAGTCACCGCTGCCGCGCATGTCGACCCGAACACAGGCATAGCCGTGGCCGGCCAGGTAGGGGTGGGTCAGGGCATCGCGCACATGGGTGCCGTCGCGTTTGCGATAGGGCAGGTATTCCAGGATTGCGGGTACCGGATTGCGTTCGGCGTCCACCGGCATCCAGATGCGCGCGGCCAGCCTGCAGCCATCGGCCAACGTGATGAAGGTGTTGGCGATCTCCCTGACCTTGCGGGGATAGGACTTGATGGTTTTCATGGCGGCTCGGATCGTGCGCAGGCAGCGGGCGCCCACTGTAGCAGGCCGGTCGCGGCGGCTCGATGGGTTGCGCCACCGTCGCTGGCGCTAGTGCCGCCTGCCCCACTGCTGCCTGCGTTGGCGCAGATGCCGAACCCGGTTCAGCCTCGCGCATCGGCCGGCCTGAGGATCGCGCTGATCTTTTTCACTATCACATCGCCAGCGAAACGCACTATCTCTGGCGCCCCCAATTGCGTGATCCGGGCGACGAAATGGTGCTGGAAGCAGCGGTCAATGGCCAGGCGCAGGCGATCGTGACCTTCAATATCCGGAACTATGGCGACGCGGCCACCCAATTCGGGGTCGGGCTCTGGTTGCCGCGCGATGCACTGGCTTCGATGAAAGGATGACGCATGAGTGATACCACGACTTATCCGCTACGCCTGCCGCGATCGATCAAGGCCGCCGTTTAAAAGATGGCGAGAAGCGAAGGCACCAGCATGCACCAGTTTGTCGCCACAGCGGTGGCCGAGAAACTCGCTGTATTGAGCACGGCGGCCCATTTTGCAGAACGCAGATCGCGTGCCGACCTGACCGTTTTCAAGCCCATTCTCAAGCGCAAGGGTGGTGCGCCACCGCGCGAAGGGGATGAGCTCCTGTAGTTGGGCGCGCCTTCGATGTCGCGCAGGGTCGGCACCTCAGCCCTGCGGCTTGGCCGGCCTGGAGATCGCGTAGGTGCCATTGGCCTTGGCCACCCGCTGGTCGCCACAAAGCACGCTCGAATCCAGGTTGGCCAGCGTCGTTCCGGGCTGGCGCGACAACGATTCGACCTTGATGTCGCAGCGAGCGCCACTTGAATCGCAGAACGCGTCAGCCGGCCGGCCCAGCGGACCGGACGGCCGGCACATAATCGAACGCAAAACGATGACTGCGAAAAAACCCTCTACCCGTCGAACCGCCGCCAGATCGAGCCATCCGCAGGGTGACCAGAACAGCTCGAGAGCGTCCATATTGGCGGCTGCGCGCGGGGAGTTCGCGGCCAATGGCTTGACCGGCGCCCGGGTCAATGTGATCGCCGAACGTGCCGGCGTCAACAAGCAACTGATCTACTACTATTTCGGCAGCAAGGACGACTTGTACAGAACCGCGCTCGAAACGGTCTATACGGAGATCCGGACGCAGGAACGCAGCCTCAACCTTGGCGAAATGCAGCCCGAGGCCGCAATGGAACGCCTGATCGGCTTTTCGTTCGACTACCTCGCACAACACCCCGACTTCATTGGCCTGCTCAATCACGAGAACGCACAGGGCGCGCGCCATGTCCGGGAATCCGAAGCAATCCGGGACACCAACTCACCGCTGATCGAACTGATCGCGCGCACGCTGGCGCGGGGCATCAGGAGCCGGGTATTTCGCCGGGGTGTCGATCCGGTGGAGTTATACATATCGGTGGCCGGCATGTCGTATTTCTTCTTTTCGAACCGACTGACCCTGTCGTCGATCTTCGGCCGCGACCTCCATGCCGACCCGGCAGTGGCCGCCTACCGCAAACATGTCGTCGCGTTCGCAATGGCCGGCTTGCGGCGCTGAACCCCGCTGCGCGACAGACCCGGATTTACCCTTGATATCGCTGGATTCCAACGTCAAGATCACGCAGCAGCAAGTGGATACCATGGGGGACGACCTTCAGACCTCCAGCAATGGCTTCATCGACTTCTTCCTGCTGGATGACAAGGGTCTCGCTATGTGCCAGCCCGTTGGCAAAACAGTCATTCCTCGGGCATCCGATGCTAGCCGCCACCGCCTGATGGTCAGACCGTGCACCGTGCTGCGATGCCGCAAAACAATACGCAAAGGTTTTGAGGTTTTGTGCCAAGGTTTTGCGCCCCGACAGCCAACGGCCAGCATTGGCAATGATATTGAGAGCCGCACTCGAAGGCCATGCCGAGACGGTTCACAGAATGGTTTGAGCACTATGTGACGAAGTAGATCGAAATGATCTGCTTAGGCTCAATATTGCTCATCTGTCATCCTGGGACTGGTCGCAATGGCCTTCTGACGCATCGACGCATCTGTTGTTGCTCTACCTTTTGCGGCGCTGGGCAGCCCGACCCACGGCGCGAGTGCATTGCCGGATTGCGCGTTCACCAATCAGTGCGCTGATCGATCGTGTCGCCGGGTGCTGCCTGGGCTGCTTCACCCCAGTGCGGTTCGATCTGGCCCCCTGCCCGGCATTCTCTGCGCCCTGCGCGTCACACTCGTTCCACAGCGGCGGCCCGGGTGCCGGGGCGATACGCTGCCTGGGTGTCCGCACCGATGTGCTCCAGTATCTTCCTGATCTGCACCCCCTCGGTGATGAACGCGATCAAGCGCATGTTGCCGCCACACAGCGGGCACACCAGCGCCGAACACCTCGCAAATGCGCGCGATCAGCATCGCCCACAGGATGTGCGGCCGGGAAACGCCTGAGTGGCTCGGGCGCCGGCACCAGGACAGCCGGCGCGGCCACACCACCACCACGGGGCGCATTGCCCGATTGCGCCAGGCCAGACACGCGCTAGCCTGTGCCGCTTTGCCCAGCCACCGTCTGAGCCGGTGCCGCCAGCGCCATCGCCGTCACTTCGGCCCGCAGCGGCGAGTTCGGCACCAGCACCTCGTAGTACCGGTGACGGTGCGTGCGCGCAGTAGCGCAACAGCCGCTCCAGAGCGGCACGGTTCTGCGCCTCGATGGTGTGGTTCTCGGCGGCGTTGCCAGTCGCCGTCGTGGCCAACCTGGTACACGTTGCGGCCGGGCTCGCCACCAGGAAGAAAGCACCGGGCTACCGATAGAACGCGCCCAGTGGCGTCAGGAATGTGCCGCCGCGTAGTCCCTTGCCGAAGGCAGCTCTCGCGGAAGCGTTCGCTCCGTGGGGCGTGTGACCTCCCAGCCCAGGCAAGCCAGCCAGATGGACCGGGGAATCGTCTTGTGTGCAGTGCGGTAATAACTCACCATGCGACGACTGATTCCCAAAGCGTCGGCGACACCGGAAAGAGACAGTTTATTGCGCAGCATCCAGTTCCCAAACATTTCGTGGCTGACTTCGCCGGCCTGCTCCTTGGCCCACGCGTAAACGTTATCCGGCCCCAGCTCGGCATCAAGCCACTCGATGCTCGATCCATCCGTGTGCACGGTCTTGAACACTTCTGGTTTGCGGATTTCGGCAAACGCAGGACCGCGCAGCACCTTGGCAACATCCACCTCGAGTACTTCTCCGGTACTCCAGGTGGTGCGCAGACGGCAAGGCTCCAGCGCTTTGACCGCTTGAAGTTTTGGATGAAAAAAGTCACTCATGCGTTGTACCTCTGCCATTCGCTCAAGAGAAATGACCGCTCACTCTGAACCCATTTCAATGCTTCACGCACTTCGCGCGCCGCCAACTTGCCAACGACCGACAAGCATTCGATCTCGACGATGCAGTCGCGCCCATCTCGCAGGACCACGTGTACATGCGGCGGTGGATGGTCACCCAGATACATCAATACACGGCAATCGGCAAATCGCTGCAACGTCGGCATGGGCACCAGTATAGAGCAACAGTTGCACTACTCCATAGGTATGACTGGCGCGCGCGCCGGGCGAGAATCCGATGCAATCCGGGACACCAACTCACCGCTGATCGAACTGATCGCGCGCACGCTGGCGCGGGGCATCAGGAGCCGCGTATTTCGCCCGGGCGTCGATCCGGTGGAGTTGTACATATCGGTGGCCGGCTTGCGGCGCTGAACCTGCTGCGCGACAGATCCGTATTTACCCTTAGAACCCGGCCGATTCAACTTGTTTTCAACCAAACGGTTGACGCCTGCTGATGAAGTCCCTAGACTTGCCGGAGCAGGTCGATAAACGGGGCACGGCATGGACGAGAAGTGGATTGACGCGAGGGCGAAAGACCACGGCCAGGTGCTGGATCCGGCCTGTTTGCCGGCCCGGTTCGATTCGGTGGACGCGCTGGAGGACTTCCTGGTCCGACCCAGCCAGGCACTGATCGACGATCTGGCGCAGGTCGATGGCGACATCATGATTCTGGGCGTCGCCGGCAAGATGGGGCCGACCCTGGCGCGCCTGGCCAGGAACGCCGCGCCGCACAAACGCATCATCGGGGTTGCCCGTTTCACCGACCCGGCCATACGGTCGCAATTGCAGGACCGTGGCATCGAGACGATTGCGGCCGACTTGCTGGAGCGCGCCAGCATCGACGCACTGCCCCGGGTCGCCAACATCATTTTTGCCGCCGGCCACAAGTTCGGCGCCAAGGACAACCTGCCGCTGACCTGGGCCATGAACACCCATGTGCCCGCGCTGGTGGCCGACACGATGCGCGAGGCGCGCATCGTCGGTTTCTCCACCGGCAACGTGTACCCGCTGACGCCGGTCGGGCAGCCGGGCGCAGATGAGAGCACCGCTGCGGCGCCGGTGGGCGAATATGCGCAATCCTGTCTCGGCCGCGAGCGCATGTTCAGTTACTTCTCGACCCGCCACGGCAACGCGGGCCGGATCTTTCGCCTGAACTACGCCATCGACATGCGTTACGGCGTGCTGCATGACATCGCCTCCAAGGTGCATCGGCGCGAAGCGATCGACGTCACCATGGGCCACGTCAACGTGATCTGGCAAGGTGACGCCAATGCGCAGGTGCTGCGTTGCCTGCGCCACTGCACGACACCTGCCACACCGATCAACTGTACCGGCCCCGAAACCTTGTCGGTGCGCTGGCTGGCCAACGAGTTCGCCCGCCGCCTGGGTACCGAGGCCCGCATCAGCGGGCAGGAGGCATCGAGCGCGTTGTTGTCCAACACCACGCTGGCGGCCGGTCTGTTCGGTTATCCGCTGGTGCCGCTGGCGGCGATGCTCGACTGGACATCGAACTGGGTTGGCAGTGACCGGCCCGCGCTCGGGAAACCCACCAAGTTCGAGGTCCGGGATGGTAATTTCTGAATGGCCCCCAACCCAGCCGCTGCGCGGCTGGCCCCCCAAGGGGGCCGTCAGTCCCTTCGGAACGGCCGGGCGGGACTGGATGTTGCCCCCACGCTCACTGCGTTCGCTGCCCCCCAAGGGGGTGCAAGAAAACTTGGGGCGGCCCGGCGTTTTCTCATGAACCTGCATCGCGTCGATTGCGGCGTCGCCGATGTCGCGGATGCGCTGGCCTTGTCCGACGCGGCCGGCTGGAATCAAACCGCCGATGACTGGCGTCTGTTCATGCAGCATGGCAGGACGATCGGCTTGCGCACCGACGAGGCCGCGCTGATCGCAACGGCCGCAGCATTGCCTTACGGAAACACCAAGGGCTGGATTTCCATGGTGCTGGTGGCCGGGCCGTGGCGGCATCAGGGACTGGCGACACGGCTGCTGGCGACAGCCGTCGAGCATCTGCGTCAACACGGCGTCACACCGCATCTCGATGCAACACCAGCCGGTGTACCGGCCTACCGCAAGGCCGGGTTTCGCGCGGGCTTCGGTCTGACCCGCTGGGAAGCACAAACGGCTGCCACCGGTGCACCACTGCCCGATTCGGTTCGCCGTGCAGACCAGGTTGACCTGGCGTCACTGGCACGCCTCGATGCCGCCGCCAACGGGATGGACCGCCGGTTTTTGCTGCAGGACCTGCTGGCGCGCGCCGGCACCCGGGCGTGGGCAACACGCGACGGCTCGGGTTTTGTCATCCGCAGACAGGGCCGGCGAGCGGCGCAGATCGGACCGCTCGTGGCTGCCAGCGAACAGGCGGCGATGGTCTTGCTGCAGACGGCCATCGACGACCTGGCGGGGCCGGTGTTTCTCGATCTGCCCGACCGCTGGCAACTTGTGGCATCCGCCCTGGCCCGGCGTGGCTTCGTGGTGCAGCGGCCGTTTGTCCGCATGGCGTTGGGATCGGCGGATCTGGATGCCGCCAACGACCACCTGTACGTTCTGGCCGGCCCGGAGTTCGGCTGACCCATGGCCGAAACCGCATCGCACGTCCAGCATGTCCGGGCCCTGCTGCGCCAGGGCCTGGCGATACCGGCGCATCCGCTGGCGCTGGACGCAGAGCGGCGCCTCGACACGCGGCACCAGCGCGCTTTGACCCGCTATTACCTCGACGCGGGCGCGGGCGGACTGGCCGTGGGCGTTCACACCACCCAGTTCGCGATTCGCGAGGTCGGGCTGCACGAACAGGTACTGGGACTGGCCATGGACACGGCCCGGTCCTGGACCGCGTCGTCGCGCCAGCTGGCAATGATCGCGGGACTATGCGGCCCTACCCGCCAGGCAGTGGCCGAAGCGCGGCTGGCCGCCGGCATGGGCTACAACGCGGGACTGCTCAGCCTGGCAGCAATGGCCAACCAGAATGAAGATGCGCTGATCGCGCACTGCGAGGCGGTGGCACGCGAGATTGCGCTGATCGGTTTCTACTTGCAACCCGCGGTTGGAGGTATCGAGCTGGGCGTGGGTTTCTGGACCCGCTTTGCGGCCATCGACAACGTGGTTGCGATCAAGGTCGCGCCGTTTCACCGCTACCGCACACTCGACGTCATGCGCGGCGTGGTCTTGGCACGGGCCGAAGATCGCGTCACACTGGTTACCGGCAATGACGACCATATCGTGCTCGACCTCATCACGCCGTTTCCCGTCATGCGCGACGGCGCGCCGGTCACCCTGCGTTTTCGCGGTGGCCTGCTCGGTCACTGGTCGGTCTGGACAGCGGGCGCGGTTCGTTTGCTCGAGCAATGCAAGCTGGCGGTGCGCGACGGTGTCATCCCGCCCGAACTGCTGGCGCTCGACAGCCGGGTCACCGACTGCAACAGTGCATTTTTCGATGCCGCCAACCAATTCCGCGGCTGCATCGCGGGCTGCCACGAGGTGTTGCGCCGCCAGGGCCTGATGGCGGGCATCCGGTGTCTGGACCCACAGGAGGGGCTGAGCCCCGGACAGGCCGCCCTGATCGACCGTGTCTGCAGCGAACACGCCGACCTGGGCGACGACGCTTTTGTCGCCGCCAACCTCGAACGCTGGATGGCATAGGCCGTGATGGCGCAAACTTGCTCCCCCACTTTGCGCCCGCCGTTCGGACCGCGGGACCCGTTCGCATGAAGATCGCCCGCATCGAGGTATTCACACTGGGCCTGGCCTTCAAGTCGGTGTTCGTGCTGGCGGGCGGCGTTGCCGGCGACCCCGACACCGTGTCGCACCGGGTGCTGGTCAAACTCACGACCGACAGCGGCGCCATTGGCTGGGGCGAGGCGACCCCCACGCCGCGCTGGACCTACGAGACCACGGAGACGATCGTCAGCACCGTGCGCCACTACCTGGCGCCAGCGGTGATCGGTATCGAGGTCTGGAACGTCGACGCACTGCACCGGGCGATGGAACGCGCCATCAACCCGGGCATCACACCCGGATCGCCGTTGGCCAAGTCCGCCATCGACGTGGCCGCCCACGACGCCTGGGGACGGCTGCTGAACAAGCCGCTGCACCAGCTTCTGGGGGGCTGCCGGCGCACCGAGTTCGATCTGACCTGGATGGTCTCGGTGCAATCTCCGCTCGAGGCCGAACGCGTGGTTGGAGAAGGACTGCAGGCCGGCTACACGACCTTCGATGTCAAGGTCGGCATGCACGGACTTGCCGGTGACCTGGATCTGGTTCGCCGCACCCGTGCGGCAGCCGCGGACAGCCATCTGCTGGTTGATGCGAACCGCGGCTACCGGATCGATGCCGCCATGCGCCAGGCCCGCCAATTCGCGCAACTCGATGTCAGACTGTTCGAGCAGCCACTGAACGGATTCAACCTCTCGGGCTATCGGCGTCTGGTGGCGGCGAGCACCGTGCCGATCGGTATCGACGAGTCGCTGCGCGCCCTGCCCGACCTGCTCGAATACATCCGTGCCGACGCCATCGGTGTGGTGGTCGCGAAGGTCCAGCGCAATGCCGGCCTGTACCACTCGCGCCGCCTGTGCGAGATGGCGCAGTCGGCTGGACTCGAGCTGTCGTTGTCGGGGCTCACCGAAACCGACCTGGGGCTGGCAGCCGGTCTGCACCTGGCCAGCGTATTTGACATCAACCCGCTGGCGCTGAACGGCCCGCAGTACATTGATACACCGTTCCTGCGCGAGCGCGTCTGGAAAGGTGGCGGCCAGGTGCGGCTGCCGACCGGACCCGGCCTGGGTGTCGAGGTCGACGAGGACTATGTGCGCCGCCACGCGCTGGAGGCCTACCGTGGGTGATCGCTCGCACCGCATCGTCCGCCGCCTGCTATCGCAATGGCCTGCATTCGCCATATTCGCCGGCTTCATCGCCTTGTGGCAACTCGCGGTGTCGTTTCTCGGTATGCGCGAATACCTGCTGCCAAGTCCGATGTCGGTGCTTCGCGCCATGTTCGGCGACGAGATCCCCTGGGGCAAGCATATCTGGGTTACCGCGGTCGAGATCGTCGGCGCTTTCGTGATCGCTGGCGTGGCCGGCGTATTGCTGGGTGTGGCAATCGCCTGGTCCAGCACCTGGGCCAGCGCGTTGACGCCGTTTCTGGTTTTCGTCAACACCTTGCCGAAGGTCGCGATCGCGCCGCTGTTCCTGATGTGGATGGGATACGGCATCCTGCCCAACATGCTGATTGGCGCGCTGATCGGCTTTTTTCCGGTCGTCATCAACACCTCGGTCGGCTTGACGCAGATCGACCAGGACATCGTCGATCTGGGGCGGGTCTTCAATGCACCGAAGTGGAAGGTGTTCATGAAGATCCGTGTCCCCAACGCCTACCCCTACATCCTGTCGGCGCTCAAGGTCACGGCGACCGCGGCGGTCGTCGGCGCGATCGTGGGCGAGTTCGTGGCCTCGCAGGCGGGACTGGGCTACGTGATCATCACGACGCAAAGCAGCATGAACACGCCGGTCGCGTTTGCCGCGCTGGTGTGGACGTCGATTCTTGGTCTGGTCCTGTTCGGATTTGTCGCGGCCCTGTCGCGGCTGCTGGTGCCCTGGGCCGAGGAGGTGTAGGTGTGGTGGATATGGATGGAGCGATTTTCCCAACAGCAAAGGAGTCAACGATGCACAGCAAACTGAAACAATTCCGGCGGATTCTGAGCGCCACGGCGCTTGCATTGTCGGTCGGTGGCGCGTCGGCGCAAGCACCCGAGAAGTTCACGTTCGCGCTCAACTGGTTCGCGGTCGGCGACCATGCGGCCTATTGGGTCGCGCTGGAGAAAGGCTACTACGCCAAGGCCGGCCTGGACGTAACGCTGGAGAATTCCAAGGGTTCCGGCGACTCGATCGCCAAGGTTGACACCGACCGCGCCGACGCTGGCCTTGCCGACACGGTTGCGGTGCTGGCCGCGGACGCGCGCGGCGCGCGCGTCAAGATGGTCGGCATGGTGTTCGACAAGACCCCGCTGAATTTTTTCAGCCGCAAGGACGGTGCGCTGACCAAACCCAAGGACCTGGAAGGCAAGACCGTCGGCGCGCCCGCGGGCGACGGCCAGCGCCAGGCCTGGCCCGCGTTCGCGAAGCTGCACAACATCGACCAGAGCAAGGTCACCTGGGTCAATATCGAACCCACCGCGAAGATCGCGGCGCTGGCCGAAAAACGCGTCGATGTCGTCGGTGACTACACCACCGGCCTGCCCTTCTACGAGAAGGCCATGGGTGTCGGCAACGCCGTCATGATGCCATGGGCCGAGGCCGGATTCGACCTGTACAGCATGTCCATCATCGCCGGCGAGTCGACCATGAGCAAGAAGCCCAGGCAACTGCGTGCGTTCCTGGAGGCCTCCTACATGGGCTGGCGCGACGTCATGTCCGACCCGAAGGCGGCGCTGGCGATCTTCAAGAAGCGCGTTCCCGAAATCGACCTGTCGATCATCGAGCCCAACATGATGCTGGGCCTGGAGTTGATGCGCACCCGGATGTATGCCGACAAGGGCATTGGCTGGATCGACGAGAAGAAGATGTGCGCTTCCACCGACATCGTCAACACCTATATGGGACTGCCGAAGAAGGTCGAATGCAAGGCGGTCTACAGCATGGAGTATTTCACCAAGGTATCCATGCCGCTGGCGGTCAAGTAGTTCCGGATCGCAGCGCAACGCAGAACAGGGACCGACATGCCGACAGTCGAAGCGGGAGGCCTTGATGCGGCCGGTGGCGAGCGCCGCGTCATGATCCGAATCGACGGTGCCGGCATGATCTATCAGGCGGACAGCGGCCCGGTGGAGGCTCTGCGCGACATCAATTTGGAAATCGGCGAGGGTGAGTTCGTGGCGCTGGTCGGGCCCAGCGGATGCGGAAAATCCACCCTGATGCGGGCCATCGCCGGGCTGCGACCCTTGACCAGCGGGCGCATCTCGGTCGATGGCAGCCGCGTCGACAAACCGGTTCCCAAGGTCGGCATGGTGTTCCAGGCCGCCTTGCTGCTCAAGTGGCGTTCCGTGCTCGACAACGTGCTGTTGCCGGTCGAACTGTCGGACCAGAACCCGTCGCACTACCGTGAGCGCGCGCTCGAATT
>JAYUQC010000102.1:0-12380 GCA_043759735.1 Rhodoferax sp. | reverse complement strand
GCTGCGCATTGCGCAATTCGCCCTTGGGAACGGCCCGGCGGCGCTCATCAGGCATGCTCCATGCTGCGCATTGCGCAATTCGCCCTTGGGAACGGCCCTGCGGTGTCTCATAAGGCAACCTTCATGCTGCGCATTGCGGAATTCGCCCTTGGGAACGGCCCGGCGGCGCTCATGCCGCCACCTCTTCACCCTGACGGGTCTCGGTCGCGAGCCAGCAGGCCACGTCGTGGCGTGCGGTGCGGGCGGTGATCGCGGGACTTTGTTCGCGGCAGCGGTCCATCGCGCTGGGGCAGCGCGGATTGAACGCACAACCGATCGGGCGCGCATTGAGCCGGGGCATCGCGCCGTCGATCTGCGACAGCGGCCCGGTGACCGGCTTGAGCGAGGGAATGGCGCCCATCAGGCCGCGGGTGTAGGGATGCACCGGGTTGCGGATCACGTCCTCCACCGGCCCGATCTCGACGATGCGACCGGCATACATCACTGCCACCCGGTCGGCGGTCTCGGCGATCACGCCCATGTCGTGCGTGACCAGCAGCATGGCGGTGCCCTTGTCACGGCACAGGCTGCGCAGCAATTGCAGCACCTGGGCCTGGATCGACACATCGAGCGCCGTGGTGGGCTCGTCCGCGACGACCAACTGGGGCTCGGCGCACAGTGCCAGTGCGATCACGATGCGCTGGCGCATGCCACCCGAGAACTGGTGCGGATAGGAGTCGAAGCGCGCTTGCGGAGCAGGGATGCCGACCGCGTGCATCAGGCCGAGCGCACGCTGCACGGCTTGCTCATGCGACACCGGCAGATGGGTCAGGATGGTCTCGACCAGTTGGTCGCCGATCTGCAACAGCGGGTTCAGGCTCATCAGCGGATCCTGGAAGATCGCGCCGATCTCCTTGCCGCGGATCTTGCGCATATCGCGTTGCGACAGCGTATCGAGGCGGCGTTCACCGAGCCGGATTGCGCCGGCCGCGACGCGCCCTGGCGGGTCCAGCAGACCCAGGATCGCCATGCCGGTGAGCGATTTGCCGGCGCCCGATTCACCGACGAAGCCGAGTATTTCGCCCGGGGCGATGGAAAAGGCAATGTTGTCCAGCGCCAGCAACGTGCCGCGGCGGGTCGGAATCTCGACCCGCAGGCCGTCCACCGTCAGGACAGGAGCAATGTTTGTCATCGTCGCGCTCTCATTTCAGCTTGGGGTTGAACACGTCGCGCAGCCAATCGCCGAGCAGGTTGATCGCCAGCACCAGCACGATCAGCAGCACCCCCGGCATCACCGTCACCCACCACTCGCCGGAGAACAGCACCTCGTTGCCGATGCGGATCAGCGTGCCCAGCGACGGAGACGTGGGCGGCACACCCAGACCCAGGAAACTGAGCGTGGCCTCGGTCAGGATACCCAGGCCCAGCGACAGCGTGGCGATCACCAGCACCGGTCCCAGCACATTGGGCAGCACATGCTTGAACAGGATGCGCAACGGGCCCATGCCGATCAGCTTGGCCGCATGCACATAGTCCTTGGACTTCTCGACCAGCGTGGCACCGCGGACCGTTCGCGCGTACTGGACCCAGGTCGAGATGCCGATCGCGAAGATGACCACGAACAGCGCGAGCTTTTCATGCACCTCACGCGGCAAGGCAGCGCGCGACAGGCCATCGATCAGCAGCGCGACCAGGATGGTCGGAAAGCTCAGCTGCATGTCGGCCAGGCGCATGATGGTGTTGTCGATGCGTCCACCCGCATAACCGCTGACCAGGCCCAGCGTGACACCCACCACCAGCGCGAACAGGGTGGCGCTGAAACTCACCATCAGCGAGATGCGCAGGCCGTACATCAGCACCGACAACAGGTCGCGCCCCTGGCCATCGGTGCCCAGCGGAAAGCGCATCTGCCCGTCAGCCAGCCACACCGGTGGCAGGCGGGCGTTGGTGAGTTCGAGCACCATCGGATCGAACGGATTTTGCGGCGCCAGAACAGGCGCGAACAGCGCGATCAGCACGAACAGCAGCAGCACCGCAAACGACACCATGGCCGTGGGCGTGCGCCGAAAGCTGTAATAAAAGTCGCTGTCGGCAAATCGGTCCCAGGCTGTCGGCGCAGCGGATTGCGGCAGGGATACGGTGGTGGTCATTTCAGTACATCTTTGTGGTGGGTGCGGTACGCCTTCATACCAGCCGCACGCGGGGATCGACGCGGAAGTACAGCAGGTCGACGACGGTATTGATCACCACGAACACCAGCGCGATCAGCATCAGGTAGGCCGCGATGACCGGGATGTCGCCGAAGGTGATTGCCTGGATGATCAAAAGGCCCATGCCCGGCCACTGGAACACGGTCTCGGTGATGATCGAGAACGCGATCAGCGCGCCCAGCTGCAAGCCGGCCACGGTAATCACCGGGATCAGCGTGTTCTTCAGTGCGTGGTGGAAATGGATGGAGCGGTCCGCGATGCCGCGTGCGCGGGCGAACTTGATGTAGTCGGTGCGCAGCACCTCCAGCATCTCGGAACGCACCAGGCGCATGAACAGGGTTAGTTGGAACAGTGCCAGCGTGATCGAGGGCATGATCAGCGACTTGAGGCCGGTTGCGGTCAGCAGGCCGGTGCTCCAGTCGCCGATGCGCACTACGTCGCCGCGACCGAATGCCGGCAGCCAGTTGAGTTCCACCGAAAAGATCAGGATCAGGATGATGCCGGTCAGGAACGAGGGCACCGAGACGCCGATCAGCGACACGACCTGCATGGTCTGGGCCAGCCAGGAGTTGCGCCGGATGCCGGCATAGACCCCCATCGGAATGCCCAGGCCCAGCGCCAGCAGCGCGGCGCACAGGGCGAGTTCCAGCGTGGCCGGCACCCGCGACGCCAGCACCTGGCCGACGGGTTCGAGATTGCGGTAGGAGATGCCGAATTCGCCCTGCACCGCCAGACTCAGATACTTGAAAAAGCGCAGTACCAACGGCTGGTCGAGCCCCAGGGCGGTGCGCATGGCCTGTTGTTGTTCCAGCGTGGCGCGCTCGCCCAGCAGGTTGTTGATCGGGTCGCCTATGTAATTGAACAGCAGGAACGAGATGAACGACACACCGATCATCACGAGCAGGCCGTTCCAGAGACGGGTGGACAGGAAGCGCAGCATGGATGGGTTCCGGTTGGGTTGGACCGGCGGGCGCCTGGGCACGCGCCGGCATGGTCAGCAGTAGGGCGTCGGTCTCAGGGCATGGAAACCAGGCGCAGGCGCATCTGGTTGTCCGGGCTCTGGCGCAGCTCGACACCTTTCTTCGCGGCCCAGGTGATGGGCTGCTGGTGCAGCGGCAGGTAGACCATGTCGTTGCGGATGATCGTCACCGCCTCGCCGATCAGGGCGGTGCGCTTGGTCGGGTCCAGTTCGGACGAAATCTTCGGGAACAACGCGTCGAGCGCCGGATTGGTGTAGCCACCGGTGTTCAGGCCGCCCATGGTCTTGCTGCGCGTGGCCGTGGTGTCGGTGAGCAGTGCATACGAATCGACCATCGGCAGTCCGGCGTGTCCGATCATGTACAGCGACACGTCCTGCGTGTTCAGGCGCACGCTCCACTTCGCAACCGGCTCGAACTGCGGCGTGATCTTGATGCCGACCCGGCCCAGCATCGAGATCACTGCCAGGCAGATCTGCTCGTCGTACACATACCGGTTGTTGGGGCATTGCATGCCGACCGTGAAGCCATTCGGGTAGCCGGCTTCCGCCAGCAGCCTCTTCGACGCTTCCGGATCAAACGGCAGCACGCGGTTGTTCAGTCCCTGCGGCGCACCGTTGAGGATGGGCGACAAGACCATGCCAGCAGGCCAGGACACACCGCGCATCACCGAGCGTTTGATCGCCTCCACGTCGATAGCCTGGTACAGCGCCTTGCGCACGCGCAGGTCCTTGAACGGGTTCTTGCCCTTGACATCGGAGTACAGCAGCTCGTCGCGGAACTGGTCCATGCCAAAGAAAATGGTGCGCAGTTCCGGCCCTTGCACGACGCTGAAAGAGCCCGAACTGTTGATGCGCGGCACGTCCTGCAACGGCACGTTTATGGTGGCGTCGAGCGCGCCCGACAGCAGCGATGCGGTGCGGGTGGCGTCGGACTGGATCGGCGTGAACACCACCTCGGTCAGGTTGTGCCTGGGCTTGTCCCACCAGTTCGGATTGGCCGCCAGCACGGTCTTCACGTCGACCTCGCGTGACTTGAGCATGAACGGGCCGGTACCATTGGTATTGCGGTTGGCGAAGTTCTCCTTCTTTTGCTGCAGGTCGCTGGCTTCGGCGGAATTGTTGGCCTCGCTCCAGGCCTTGCTCATGACGGTGAAGCTCATCAGGTTGTTGAGCAGCAGCGGAAATGCTGCCTTGGTTTCGACGTCGACGGTGAACGCATCGACTTTGCGCATTTCCTTGATACCACCCAGGTCGAGCTTGGTGATCGAGCCCGGGCTCTGAACCCGCTGCCAGCTGAACACGACATCATCGGCGGTGAATGGCTCGCCGTTGTGGAACTTGACCCCCTGGCGCAGCTTGAAGCGCCAGACCGTCGGGCTCACCGTGGTCCAGGATTCGGCCAGTGCCGGTTCTACCTTCAGTTGCTCGTTAAACCGGGCCAGGCCTTCGTAGATATTGCTCATGAACGCGGTCGTGAACGAGTTGTTGGTCGAATACGGATCCATCGACAGCGCGTCAGCCGAGGCAGTCCAGGTGAAGGGCTTGGCCTGCAACGAGCCGGCCCCGAAGGTGACGGACAGGGCGAGACCCAGCGCCAATAGGTGTTTTTTCATGTGATCACTCCTGGTGGTGGTTGTGGTGGTGGTAAGAAAGGGAGAAATAAGTCGGGTCGCGCCGGTGGACAGGTGCACGCGGCTTCAAACCCGCGTACCGGCTTTGGTGAGGCGTCGTGCCGGTGTCGCGTCTGGGATCGCCGCTACCGCGGTCGATCCCAGTGCATCAGCCAGATCGACCGTTGTGGTGTCGTCATCGTCCAGCCGCAACTGGCGCTCCAGACCGCGCAGATGTTCCTCCATCAGCTTCTCGGCCTCGGCGTGCTGGCCGGACTCGATCGCCTGCAGGATTTCCAGGTGCTCGTGGATCGAACACGGGTTGTTGCCGCGTGTGTCGTACAGCGCGACCATCAGCGAGGTCTGTGCGACAACGCGCCGCAGGTGCTGTTCGAGCGCTGCATTGCCGGTCGCGGCGGCAAGGTCCAGATGAAATTTGCCAGCCAAACGGATATAGCGCGACGTATCACCCATGCGATTGGCTTCCCGTTCGTCGGCAATCTGGGCGCGAATGGCACCGATCCAGGGATCGCACCGGCAGCCGGCCAGTGTGCGCACCACCCCGCCCTCCAGAATCCGGCGCAAGGCATTGACATCGCGCGTGGTCTTCACGCTGGGTTTGGCGACAAAGGCGCCGCGGTTCGGAATCAATTCGACCAATTGCTCGTTGGCCAACCGATCCAGCACCTTGCGCAGCGTGCCGCGGGAGGTATCCAGGATCTGGCACAGGTCGACCTCCGGCAGCTTGGTACCGGGCGGCAATCGATGCTCGTAGATGGCGTCCGACAACCGCCGCTGCACGCGCGCTTCGTCGTTGAGATCGGGCTCCAGCGCGTCATCTGGCACTGGAAGCGTGGCACTGGTGCCGCGCGGGGCAGCGGAAGACGTGTTCTTGCGGTTCACGGTGGGTTGATGGAGGAGGTGTTCCGACATTTTGTTAACAAAACAGATTATTAATCTATTTCTTTGTTGACAACATAGGGTAAATACCAATCACCGTCAGTTTGGAGGCACGAAACCTGGCGCAGCAGGATGGTCTGCGGCTGATGCGAGCATCCCGGCGGGTGCTGAAGCATGCTGGTGGTGAGCAAGATCCAGACCCGGTCACCCGCGTGTCCACCAGCCGATAGCGTCCGGTTTCGGTGCGGCGGCTCACCAAAACATCAATCGGTCAGGCACTGCATGGGAGTTTTGTTAACAAAATGGTGCACGAGTGGCAAAAAATGGAGCGCGCGGCAGCCCCTGCTGGATCTCAGTGCGCTCCCAGCGCGGTCAACTCGGGCGACACTCCGTGCCAGGCAAATCCAAAGGGCTGCCTCGGCAGCGCCGGGGTGCTGGCTGCGGCAAGAGCGTGCCGTACACCTGCCTCGACACTGTCGATGACGGGCACTGATACCGCCGGTTGGACCCCCTGCGCCATGCCGGCCAAGCCGGCGCCGCCCAGGATGATGCACTGGGCATCGAAGCGCTCGGCGGCGCACTGGCAGGCGGCCTGCAGGATCGACCGCGCCGCCAACGGATCACGCGCCAGTTCGGCGCCTGTCTCCAGCACGGTGTGGATGCCCGCCAGCTGTGCGCCAAAACCCAGGTTGCGGGCCAGCCGTTCGAGCATCGGCTTCCAGCGGCTGCCACCGGTCACGATCGCGAATCGTCCGATGCCGGCGGCGGCCAGGAACGCCGCTTCGGCCAGGCCGGTCACCGGCGCGGCACTCGATTCGCGCAACGCCATCAATCCCGGATCGCCGAAACAGGCCAGCAGCACCGAATCAAATTCCGGTTGCCCCGGCGCCGTCGATGCGGCCCAGATGTCCAGCGCCGCATGGCCGGCCACCGCATAACTGGCTTCGCATGAAATATAGGGCGCGCCAAAGCGCGCGGTGACGGTTTGCACCCGCGTGCCGGCCCCGGCGATGCGCTGGGCGTTCCCGTGCAGCAACGCGCTGACCGCCACGGACGTGTTGGGGTTGATGACCAGAAGATGTGGCAAAGGGCACTCCAGAATGGGGCATATATTTGTACCAGAACGCGACCTCAATCGGCCTGAATATTGGCTTCCCGAGTCAACTTGAGCCACTTGGCAGTATCCGTCTCGATCAGCGCCTTGAACTGATCGGGTGCAATGAAGAACGGGTTGGTCGCCGCTTGGGCAAACCGATCGACAACCTCCTTTTGCTTGAGCACGCCGTCCATTGCAAGATTGATTTTGTTCACGGTGTCCCGCGGCATGCCGGCCGGACCGACCAATGCGGTCCAGACCGGGAAGTCATAACCCGGCAGCGTTTCCGCAATGGACGGGATATCCGGCGTCAGCGGGTTTCGCTTTTGCGTGGTCACTCCGAGTGCGCGCATGGCCCCACTCTTGACATGCGGAAGTGCATTGCCCGGATCGACGAAGGTCGCGGTCAGTGTTTCTCCCAGAACATCGGTGATCGTGGCTGGCGTGCCTTTGTAGGGGACCGGAAAAAGTTCGATTCCAGCGAGCTTGTTCATCGAAGAAATCAACATCTGCACCAGGGAAGTGGCGTATCCGACACTGACCTTGCCTGGGTATTGCTTGGCATAGGCGATGAATTCTGCAAACGTCTTTGCCGGAAAGTTCGATTTCACAAGCAATATGTGATTGACTTGGCTCACGCCAGCGATTGGCGTGATGTCACGCCGCGGATCGTAGGGAAGATTCTTCACCAACGCGACGTTCAGGGCGAGCGGCGACTGCGAGCCCATATACAGCGTATTGCCGTCTGGCGCTGACTTGACAAGTTCCGTCAAGGCGATGATGTCGCGGCCACCAGGCTTGTTGTCCACGATGATGGGTTGGCCGAGACTGGCGCTCAAGAACGGGGCAATGACACGGGCCTGGAAATCGATTGCGCTGCCGGCCGGCAGTGAGACGATGAGCCGGATAGGTCGCGCTGACGCCTGCGCGAAGGCGCCGCTCGCGGGCCACGCGAACGTCAGGCCCAGAGTCTTGAGAAAGAAGCGCTTTTTCATGATGGATTCGGTGTGGTAAGGGTGAATAAAACATGGCGCCAGCGAACGCTCACGGCACCGAAAAACGAAGCGACAGGGGCAATAACTTGCTGCATGAATGTGTTCGCCTGGAGCGCCCAAGTTGCTGCATCGGCATCAGTGCACTCCACCGCCACCCTGACAGCGCAAGATTCGCATGCACAGTCATGACTAACCACGGCCCATCGTGTAGCCACTGTCCACCGTCAATATGTGGCCGGTCGTGGTGCGGGACTCGTCGGAGCCGAGGTAGAGCACCGCATACGCGACGTCCATCGGGCTTGCAAAGCCCAGCAAGTGGGCGTCGGCAACCTTTTGCGAGATGCGCTTCTCGTCGATGCGCTTTTGTACTCGCTCGGTTGTGGTGCCCGCCGCAGCAACGGCATTGACCCTGACCTTCTGAGCAGCGAACTCCACCGCCATCGAACGGGTCAGGGCCGTGATCGCGCCCTTCGCCGCCGTATAGGCGTCTCGATTCGGCGTCCCGGTCAGTGCATACATGGAGCTCGCGTTGATGACCGATCCGCCACCCCCGGCGATCATGTGCGGGATTGCGTAGTGGCATCCAAGCCAGGTTCCGAACAGGTCGACATTGACCTTGTTCCAAAACTCTTCGAACGGAGCAGTCGTGACCGGCCCGTCCTGCATCGTCGATCCACCCGCATTGTTGTAAAGGATGTCGATGCGGCCAAATTCTTGCATTGCGGTCTCGATGACGCGCTTGACGCTTGCCGGCTCGCTGACGTTCGCATGCACAAGAATGCCGGTCCCGCCGCCTTTCAGGACGGCGTCGCGCGCCGCCCCGCCGCTAATAACGTCGAGCTCGGCGATCACCACCCGAGCCCCTTCCTTTGCGAACAATTCAACGCATGCGCGTCCGATGCCCGCACCACCACCCGTGATGATCGCGACCTTGCCCGCCAGTCTCATGAGGTTTCCGTCTCCGTCAATCGTGTTCCGCCTGAATGCGGATCGTCATTCGGTGAATTGTCCTGTGGCCACTGTCGTCTCGTCCATGCGCAAATTCAGGACATCGCGTCCAACTTCCCGAAACGCGAGATCGGCAGCACGTCAAAGCCGCTCCCATACGAGTTCGCGCCGCTGAAGCGCGGCCCCATACAGGCGCGGCGGCGGCCTGAGGATCATTTGATCGCCCATCATCACGATGTTTCGAACCCGATGGCTGCCGATACGCGCTGGATCGGATGCGACATCCACCTCTACAGAGAGCGTGTTGCCGTCAAAGCGGTAGCGTCCTCCGTAAGAGCTGAACTCCCGGCCTTTGTCGGGGTGGACCTGGGTATCGCCGTTGCACAAGGCCACAAGCATGCGGCCATTGAAAAACGCCATGATGCCAAGCGGGTTCGCTCCATACGGCGCGCTCAACCGGCTCGTTCGCTCGTGCATCGCGCGACTGTCAATCAACCGCCAGACGCCTTCGAGCTGTTCCATCGAGGATGCCTCCTGGGATACGGTCAGACCGTCATCACGCCGATAAGCTCGGAGATGTCGGCCAACGATTCGAGCCTGCCCACGGTGGCAATCAGTCGGGCGGCGGTGTCCGCTGGCATCGGCACGGCCGCAAACGTCGCGCAGTCGGCGGACTTGATGGCAAATTCCGCCTCCGTCATCTGGTTGCGCGGATGCCCTTTCGGATAGTCGATTTGCGTTTCCGCGGTCTGACCATCGCGAAACTGGACCGTCACCTTGGCGGGAGTCACAAAGCGGCTCCACACGCGATCGATCTCCGGCTCGACGTAAGGCTGCACCCGCGCCGCAAGGTCCAGGATGTCGGCCCGTTTCAGTCCTTCGTCCGAGAAGTGACCGATGCCCACTTGGCCGTCCACCCAGGAGGCCGCCACCGTGTACGGAATGCTGAACTGCGCCTCGACAATGGTCCGAGGCGCAAGCCGGACCTTCTCGGGAACACAAACCATCTGGTAACCGGGTGCGGTGACGCCGACACGGATCAACTCTATCTCGTCCGCGGGGCGCTTCACCTTGTCACGCAATTGCAGGATTGCGTCGATGGCAGCATGCGTGTCACGGCAACACGGATAGGGCTTGTAGCTCAGATTCATGAGTTCGAAACGCTTACCCAGATCCTTGCGCACCACGTCGGCATCGGCTCGTCCTTGCAGATAAATGCGGAAGAAGCCGTCAGCGCCCTCGAACACACCCTGCGCGCCGCGGATGCCGCGTTTGGCCAATTGCACCGCTACCACCGCAGCCTGCGCCGCAAGCCCGGGTTGCAACCTTTTCATCAAAGATGCGTCGCGCGTGACTTGATGGTTGCCTGCGACCGAGCTGTAGACAATACCGAAGGCGTTGAGCATCTCGTCAGCCGTCAATCCCAGGGCCCGCCCGGCGGCAGCGGTTGCACCGAAATAGCCCAGCAATGACGTATAAATGAAGCCGCTTTCAATGATGTCGACCTTGATGGCCACGCCAAGTCGGCATGTCACTTCCAGACCGGCGGCGACCGCCGCGATCAAATCGGCGCCTGACAACCCGCCGCGCAGTTGCCCCGCCGCGATCGCCGCGGGAACAGCCGTAACGCCTGCATGCAGAATGGCGGCATCATGGGTATCGTCATAGTCGCGTGCATGGGACATGCCTGCGTTGACGAACGCCGCCTGGTGGGCCGGAAACTTTCCGCCAAATACCAGCATATCGGCTTGCGCTGCCCCACCCCACTCCCTGACCAGACCAGAAACTTCGGCAATGGCCTTGGCCGAAGAGCCGGCAAGCGCACACGACAGCGTGTCAAGAATATTGACCTTGACGGCCTTGACGACGGCAGGATCCAGCTGCGCAGCATCGATCGACGACGCGAAGCGCGCGATGTCGATGACGAGATCCGGCCGGGATGGCTTTTCGTCGATGGCTGAATGGGTTGACGTCATGGGTTGTTCCTCGAGGCTAATGGTCAGCAACTTGCTGTGTGACTGTCCGGATCAAATGAAAATTGGCGGTTGCTCCGGCGCGTGGACCTGCCGACATCCATCATTCAGCCAGCCTGGAGCTTGACCGGAAGATGAAACGCGGGCCATCGGCTGCGCACCAGCTCGCGTTCGGCTCCATACGCGTAGCAACTGTCGATCTTGACCGGGCGACCCGTCGCATCCAGGCGCTCGGGACGGGTCTTGTTGAGCTCACTCAATGTCTGCACAGCGACGGTTGCCAACGGGATCAGAAGACCCGTCAGATGGGTGCAACTGCGCGCGCCACCCAAACGGCTGCGCACCTCCTTGCTCCAACCGCTCGTCATGCGCAGGCCCTTGATGGACTGCAAGGCGCGCCCCCCTTCCGGACACTGATCATACGGCGCAGCCTCGGTGAAGGTCTGCACATCGTGCACCTCCATCTGCTCGTCGAACACGAGCCGCACACCCATGTCATGAATCGGTTCGTTTGCCGGCACTAGGCGTCCGCCGCTGTGCGGGACGAAGTCGATGGCCTTGCGGTCGGTCACGCGGCCTTCGAGTTCGAACAGTCCGTCGCTGCGCTTGAATCCCCGCATGTCGATGCGGCGAAAATGGCACTCCTCACGCGTCACCTCCGAGTCAAACGGTGAAGTCGTTGAAGTCGTGGTTTTCTTGCCGAGATCGTTTGAATGCATTGCGGGGCCTTCTCAGGAAAATCGTGGCGCACGCTTCTCCAGGAATGCGTCGACCGCCTCGCTGTGGTCCGGCGTCTTGTGTGAGACCGCCTGAAAAACCGCGGACAGCTCCAGTACCGTATCCAGCCGGGAATGAATGGCCTCACGCAGCAGGCGTTTGGTCAGGCGTAGCCCGTGGGAGGCGTGTTGGCTGATGCGCGCTGCCATTTCGCGCGCCGATGCCATCAGTTCCTCATGCGGCACGACGCGCGATACCAGGTTCCACGCCAATGCAGTCGGCGCATCGATCATGTCACCGGTGAACGCCAGTTCCGACGCGCGGGAAAGGCCGATCACGCGCGGAAGCAGCCAGGCCCCGCCATCGCCCGGAATGATGCCCAGCTTGATGAAACTCTCGGCGAACTTCGCCTTCTCGGACGCAATGCGAATGTCGCACATGCAAGCGAGATCGAGCCCCGCTCCAATGGCATGGCCATTCACAGCCGCGACGACAGGCACCTCGAGGTTGAACAAGCCCAAGGTCAGGCGCTGGATTCCGCGACGGTAGTCGTGGCGGATGTCCATCTCACTCACCTCAGGCGTGGCTTGCCGTTTCATTTCGCGGATGTCGCCACCGGCACAGAACGATGGACCGTTGCCAGTCAGGATGACACAGCGCACGCCCCGGTCGTCGTGAATGCGGTCAATGGCGGCCAGAAACTCCGGTATCGCGGTATTGCCGGTCAGCGGGTTGCGCTGTTCCGGCTGGTTCATGGTCAGCGTGACGACGGCGCCTTGCTGTTCATAGAGAAGGAAGTCAGCCATAGCGTTATATGGAGTACCCTGCGCGCTGCGCGCTGCGGGGCTATTCGCCTTGGGAGCGGCCCGGCGGCTCATATGACGCCATCGGCGCGAAGCTGCGCGATCTCGAGCGGACCCAGGTGGCACAGCTCGGCCAGTACGGCATCGGTATGCTGGCCCAGGGTGGGCGG
>JAYUQC010000101.1:0-12394 GCA_043759735.1 Rhodoferax sp. | reverse complement strand
TCGAGGCCTACCTCGGATCGGTGGACGACCTGTCGTCGCTGCGCAGGCAGGCTGTGTCGTGACCACCCCCGACGTGTTGCTGCGGCTGTCGAATGTCGAAAGCGCCTACGGCCCGATCAAGGCCATCCGCGGTGTCAGCCTGGAAGTCCAGCGCGGCCGCATCGCCACCGTGCTGGGCTCCAACGGCGCCGGCAAGAGCACGATCCTGAAGACGATCTCCGGCATCATCGACCCGCGCAAGGGCAGCATCGAGTTCAAGGGCAATGCCATCACGGCGCGCGATCCGGCATTCATCGTGCAGCAGGGCCTGTCGCATGTGCCGGAAGGGCGCGAGGTGTTCCCGTTGCTGAGCGTGCGCGACAACCTGGTGATGGGCGCCTACACCCGCAAGGACCGCGACGGCGTCGCCCGCGACATGGAATCGGTGTTCAGCTATTTCCCGATCCTCAAGGAACGTACCGCGCAGGATGCCGGCCTGCTTTCGGGCGGCCAGCAGCAGATGTTGTCGATCTCGCGCGCGATCATGGCCGCGCCCGACCTGATCCTGCTGGACGAGCCGAGCCTGGGCCTGTCGCCGAAGCTGACCCGCGAAATCTTCGAGATCGTCGTGCGCATCAACCGCGAGCGCGGCACCACCATCCTGCTGGTCGAGCAGAACGCCAACATGGCGCTCAATGCGTCCGACTACGGCTACGTACTCGAGAACGGCCGCATCGTGATGGAGGACACCTGCTCCAAACTGCGCGAGAAGGACGACATCAAGGAGTTCTACCTCGGCATGAAGGAAGAAGGCCAGCGCGAGGAGCGGCGCTGGAAGAAGAAGAAGAACTGGAGATGACATCATGAACCAGTTGTGGGACCTGAGCCATATCCAGCCGGACGACACGATCGTGTTGCAGGGCGACACGATTCCGCAGGTATTTTGGAACGCGGTGGAAAAACGCGGCCCCGCCGTATGGTTGCGCCAGAAGCACCTGGGCATCTGGCGCGCCTGGACCTGGAACGAGACAGCGAGCGCGGTGCGTGAAATTGCCGGCGGCCTGATGGCGCTGGATTTCCAACCGAAGGAGACCGCCGCCATTCTGGCCAACACCGTGATCGAATGGGTGCTGGCCGACCTGGCGGTGCTATGCGCCGGCGGTGTCTGCAACGGCATCTACCCGACCGATGCGCCCAACCAGGTGCTGTATTTATGCGAAGACTCGCGTACCACGGTGCTGTTTGTCGAGGACGACGAGCAGTTGGACAAGGCGCTCGAAGTGCGGGGCCAGCTGCCGCTGCTGCGCAAGATCGTGGTGATCGACATGGAAGGCTTGCGCGACCTCGATGACCCGGGCGTGATCAGCCTGGATGCGCTGCGTCAAATGGGGCGCGACTACAACGCCAGGCACGGCGACGCATTGATGCAACGCTCCAACGCCGTCAAGCCCGAGGACCTGGCGATCCTGGTCTATACCTCGGGCACCACCGGCAAGTCCAAGGGCGCGATGCATCTGCACAGCGGCCTGGTCTACACGATGCGCGGCTACAGTTCGCTGATCCAGCAAAATGAAGCGGATGAGCGTATGTGTTTCCTGCCCCTGTGCCACATTGCCGAGCGCATGGGTGGCCAATACCATTGCCTGTATACCGGCGCCAAACTCAACTTCGTCGAGAACCCCGAGACCATTCCCGAGAACGTGCGCGAGATCGCGCCCACGGTGTTCGTCGGCGTGCCGCGGGTCTGGGAGAAGTTCTATTCCGGAGTGCTGATCGGCCTGAAAGAATCCAGTGCGCTGCAGCAGGCGGCATACGCCTGGGCCATTGGTGTGGGCACACAGATCGCCGACAAGGTGCTGGCGCGCAAGCCGGTCGGCGCCTGGCTCAAGCTCCAGTACGCGGTGGCGGGTTGGCTGGCATTGAACAATGTGCGCAAGATGATCGGCATCCAGCGCTCGAAGGTGCTGTTCACCGGTGCCGCGCCGATTTCGCCCGACCTGATCCGCTGGTACCTGGCACTCGGTGTCCCGATGCTCGAGGTCTGGGGCATGACCGAGACCTGCGGCGGCTCCAGCGGCGTGCCGGCCAACCGCATGAAGCCGGGCAGCATCGGCCCGGCCGCCAAATTCAACGAAATGAAGATCGACCCGGCCACCGGCGAAATCCTGGTGCGGGGCAAGAACATCTTTGCCGGCTACCTGAACCTGCCGGAAAAAACCGCCGAGACCATCGACGCCGACGGATGGTTGCATACCGGCGACGTCGGCCGTATGGACGAGGACGGCTACTTCACGATCACCGATCGGATGAAAGACATCATCATCACGGCCGGCGGCAAGAATGTGACACCGAGCGAGCTCGAAAACGACCTGAAGTTCTCACCCTACATCACCGACGCAGTAGTGATCGGCGATAAGCGGGCTTACCTGGTGGTGATCATCATGATCGACCAGGACAACGTCGAGAAATATGCGCAGGACAACGACGTGCCGTTTTCCAACTACGCCAGCCTGACCAAATCCGAAGCGGTGCAGAACCTGATCCAGGGCGAGATCGACCGGGTCAACAGGAAGTTCGCCCGGGTGGAACAGATAAAAAAATTCTTCCTGCTCGACACCCAGCTCAGCGCCGAGGATGAGGAACTCACGCCCACCATGAAGCTCAAACGCAAACTGGTGGAAAAAAAATACCAACCTCATATCGAGGCCATGTATCGTTAACTACGAAAGGAGACTTCCATGAAACTCAAATCAACCGTCGTACTGGCCGCACTCGCGCTTGCCGCTGCAGGGGCCAGCGCCCAGAAGGGTTCGCAAGGCGTTTCGAAAGACGAGATCACGCTCGGCTCGATCCAGGATCTGTCCGGCCCGATTGCAGGCTTCGGCAAGCAGATCCGGCTGGGCATGGCGCTGCGCGTCGATGAGATCAACGAGCAGGGCGGCGTCGGCGGACGCAAGCTCAAGCTGATCATCGAAGATTCAGCCTACGACCCGAAAAAGGCCGTTCTGGCTGCGCAAAAGCTGGTCAACCAGGACAAGATCTTCATGATGGTGGGCCATCTCGGTACGGCGCAGAACCTGGCGGCGATGCCGATCCAGTTCGAGAAGAACGTCATCAACTTCTTCCCGGTCACGGCCGCGCGCGAGATGTACGAGCCGTTTCACAAGTTGAAATACTCGTTCGCCGCAACCTACTTCGACCAGATGCGCAACATGGTGCCCAAGTTGGTCAAGGAAAAAGGCGCCAAGAAGGTCTGCACCATGTACCAGGACGACGACTTCGGACTGGAGGTCAAGCGCGGCGGCGACGAAGGGCTCAAGACCGTCGGCATGAAGTTCGCCGAGGAAACCACCTACAAGCGCGGTGCCACCGACTTCGCGTCGCAGATCCAGAAAATGCAAGCCTCGGGCTGCGACATGATCGTGCTGGGCACCATCATCCGCGAGACCATTGGCGCCATCGGCACCGCGCGCAAGCTCGGTTACAACCCGATCTTCCTGGGATCGAGCGCGTCCTATACCGACCTGATCCACAAGCTTGGCGGCCCGGCGATGAATGGCCTGTATGCCACCCACACGGTGCAGAACCCCTATCTGGATGCGGCATCGCAGCCCGTGCGCTTCTGGGCCACCAAGTACATGACCAAGTTCAACGAGGAACCCACCGTGTTCTCGGTCTACGGCTATTCGATCATCGACACCTTCGCCAAGGTAGCAGGCAAGACCGGCGCGAACCTGAGCACCGACAGCTTCGTCAAGGTGATGGACACCTATTCGGCCGAGCCCGACATGTTCGGGTCCGCCAAGATGACCTTCTCGCCAACCAAGCGCCTGGGCAGCGATGCGTCACGCCTGTCGCAGATCACGGACGGCAAATGGAAAGTGATGTCGGACTACGCCAACTGACGCGAAGTTCGTCGCGATGAAAAAGAGCCGCCTTTGCGCGGCTTTTTTGTGGTCTGTGTCTTCAGGCCAGGATATACACGCCCGAGCCCGTCGACAGCAACTTGCCATCGGCGGCGCGAAATTCCATTCGCGTGGACGCCACCCGCGAACCCAGGCGCATTACCGTGGCGTGCAGGTCGAAATGGGCGCCGATACCCGGACGCAGGTAGTCAACCCGCAGATCGATGGTGCCCAGCTTGCCAAAGCGCTGCAGCCGCTGCTCGGGCGCCTCGTCCATGTGGCGCGCGCCGATAGCCGCCATCACCGCCAGCGCGCCGATGTTGTCCAGGCCCGCGCTGATCACGCCGCCATGCAGGCGGTTGTGCAGATAGTGGCCCACCAGTTCGGGCCGCATGTCGATACGGGCGGCAACCTGCTGCGGCTTGACCGAGATGACCTTCAGGCCCAGCAGCTTGTTGAAAACCACCATCTCCTCGAAGATGGTCTTCAAGCCCTGCACGAATGCCGGCTCGAAATCGACCAGCGGAATCTCGCCCGGCTGCATCGTCAGGCCCGGGAGCGTTGGGCGCCGGCGGCGGCACACCGACCGGCCACGGCCACGGCCACCAGGCCCAGGCCCATCACAGACCCAACTGGCGCGCGGCCAGTTCCTTCATGATCTCCTCGGCGCCACCACCGATCATCATCACCTTGACCTCGCGATAAATGCGCTCGCTGCGGCTGCCCTGCATGTAGCCCATGCCACCCAGGATCTGCACCGCCTGGTCGGCGCAGAACTGCATTGTCTGCGTCGCATGGTTCTTGAGCATGCAGACATCGGCGACCCAGCGTGCGGTGGTTTCACCGCCGACCCGTTCGTCACCGGCATCGAGCTGGTCGGACACGGCATCGACCCAGGCCTGGGTCGATGCAATGCGCATCTGCATGTCGACCAGTTTGTGGCGGATCACCTGGTGCTCCACCAGGGCCTGGCCAAAGGTCTTGCGCTGACGCGCCCAGTCCAGCGCCTCGTCGTAGCAGGCCTGGGCAAAGCCGAGCGCGGCGGCCGACATGCCGAGCCGCTCGCCGTTGAAGTTGCCCATGATCATCTTGAAACCGGTGCCCGGCTCGCCGATCAGGTAGCGCGCCGGTACCCGCACATTGTCAAAACGCAGTTGCGCCGTATCCGAGCAATGCCATCCCATCTTGTGCAACGCGGTGCGCGACAGGCCTTTGCTGTCGCCCGGCACGACGATGAGCGAAATGCCCCGCGCGCCGCGCTGTGACGCCGGCATGTCGCCCAGGTCCTCCAACACCGAATGGCCGTCACCGGTGCGCACCGCCACCGTCAGGTAGTCGGCCCGCATGCCGGAGGTGATAAAGGTTTTTTCGCCGTTGAGCACATAGTGATCGCCATCGAGCCGGGCGCTGGTGCGCAGCGCCGCGACGTCGGAGCCGCCGCCCGATTCGGTGATCGCCAGCGCGGCGATTTTCTCGCCACGCAGCACCGGCGGCACGACCTCGCGTTGCAGTTCGGTCGAGCCGTGGCGCAGCACCGGCGGCAAGCCGATATTGTGCGAGAACAGGCCGGCAAATACGCCGCCACTGGCGCCATGGCGCGCCAGCGCGATCGATAACACATTGCGCAGTCGCTGCGACGCCGGCGTGCCGCCCAGGTCCTCCGGATAACCCAGACCCAGCAGACCCAGTTGCGCCGCGCGGCCATACAGGGAACGGGGAAACTCGCCGGTCCGGTCCCACTCCTGTACATGGGGCGCGATCTCCTTGGTCGCAAACCGCGTGACCAGGTAGGCCAGCGTGTCGATGTCGTTCTGGTCTTCCTCGGGATCGGGCGCCGTGGTGCGATCCGATGGCTGGCTGGTATTCACAATATGCTCCACAAACGTGCGACGCTGATCCCGGATCAGGCCTTGGTCGGCCTCTTCGCGATACCCATGATCTTGGCCAGGATGCCCAGCATGATCTCGTCGGCACCACCTCCGATGGACCCCAGGCGTCCATCCCGGTACATGCGCGACACCTTGTTCTCCAGCGTGTAGCCCATGCCGCCCCAGAACTGCAGGCATCCATCCGGAATGATACGGTTCAAGCGGCCAGCCTTGAGCTTGGCCATCGAGGCCAGTTCGGTCACGTCCTGGCCGGCCACATACAGTTCGCAGGCCCGGTAGGTGAGGGCGCGCAAGCTCTCGACCTCGGTCTTCATCTCGGCCAGCTTGAACTGCACCCACTGCTGGTCGGCCAGCGTGCTGCCGAACAGCTTGCGCTCCTGCGCCCATTGGACCGTCCATGCGATGCAGTTGGACAGGCTTTGCAGGCAACTGGCCGCAGCCCACAGCCGCTCCTCCTGGAACTGCATCATCTGGTACATGAAACCTTGGCCTTCGGCGCCGATGCGGTAGCGCTGCGGCACCCGCACCTGGTCGAAATAGATCAGTCCGGTGTCGCTGGAATGCATGCCGATCTTGCGAATCTTGCGCGCCTTCTCGATGCCCTTGCTGTCCATGGGAACCATCACCAAGGACTTGTTCTTGTGCTGCGGGCCGTCGCCGGTGTTGACCAGCATGCACATCCAGTCGGCCTGCAGACTGTTGGTGATCCACATCTTCTGGCCGCTGATGACGTAATCGTCGCCATCCTTGCGGGCGTGGCTCTTGATGGACGCCACATCGCTGCCCGCGCCCGGTTCGCTGACGCCGATGCAGCCGACCATGTCGCCGGCAATGGCCGGTGCCAGGAACTGGTGTTTGAGTTCGTCACTGCCAAAGCGCGCCAGCGCAGGCGTGCACATATCGGTTTGCACGCCGATGGCCATCGGAATGCCGCCGCAATCGACGTGTCCCAGCGCCTCGGCCATGGCAACAGCGTATGAATAGTCGAGCCCGCTGCCGCCAAAGGCCTCGGGCTTGGTAAGGCCGAGCAGGCCCAGATCGCCGAGCTTCTTGAACACCGCGTGCGCGGGGAAAATCTCGGCCGCCTCCCATTCATCGACATGCGGATTGATCTCGGCGTCAATGAAGCGCTTGAGGGTTTTCTGGATCTCCAGATGTTCGTGGGTGTACTGCATAGGACGGGATCCCCGGTGGGTTTTGAAAGAGTCTACCGGGCAAACACCTTGGGCGTTACGGCACGGTGAAAACCAGCGAACGGTTTGATCGCCTCGCGCGCGGCAGCTTCGGCCGATGGCTGTTGCAAGCCCCAGCCCATGCGCACCTGGGGCCGGGCACCGTCGATGCGCAAGGTGCTGCCGCTGATGAAAGACGCCGCCGGGCTGAGCAGGAACACGATGCCGGCGGAGGTCTCGGCCTCATTGCCAAAGCGCCCCAGCGGCACGGTCGCTGCCATGGCACGCAAATGCGGCCCCTGTTCCGGCGGATAGTGGTCCATGCCGCTGGACGCGATATAGCCGGGCGCCACCGCATTCACCCGAACCCCGCTGTGCGCCCATTCGAGCGCCGCTGTCTCGGTAAAACTCACCATGCCGGCACGCGCCGCGCCGCTGTGTCCCATGCCAGGCATCGAGCCCCAGATGTCGGCCACGATATTGACGATGGCCCCCCCGTGCTGCTGCATGCTCTGCAGATAACACTCGCGCGCCATCAGGAACCCTCCGGTGAGGTTGGTGTCGATCACCGCCTGCCAGCCCTTGGCCGCTATCGACGCCATCGGCGCAATGTACTGGCCACCCGCGTTGTTGACCAGTGCGTCAACGCGGCCGTGCTGCACCACGACCTGCGCCACGGTGGCGCGCACCACCTCCTCCTGGCGGATATCGCAGGCATGCATGTCGGCCAGACCTCCATCCTGGGTGATCTCGTCCTGCACCGCCTGCAGTTTCTCCGGCTTGCGCCCGACGAGTACGACCCGGGCGCCGAGTGCCGCCAGCTCATGCGCGGTACAACGGCCTATGCCCGAGCCGCCGCCCGTGACCAGCACCACCTTGCCGGCAAACAGCCCGGGCCGAAATTCAGACGCAAATCCCATGACATCTTCCTTCTGACGACGCCCTTGCACGCCGGATCGACCTGCAAGCGTCGCACGGCTCATGCATATCGGTACGGCGCGATGGCCATGTTACCGGCTTGCTCCAGTTGCTCCATGGCATGGCGATAACCCGCCTCGACAATCTGGTCGAAGCGTGACCAGTCCAGCATGCCAAACATGTACACGGCAGGCGCGAAATGCAGATCCGCCAGCGACTGTGATTCCTGTTGACGCGCATAGCTGCACATCAAACTGGTATTGAGCAGCAGGGAGGTGAGTGACGGCAACTGGTACTTCCTGTTGCTGCGGCCGCGCAGCTTGTCGCGCATCAATTCCAGCGCGCCGGGCACCTCGTCCAGATCGTGGCGCAACCCCCTGTCGCGCAACAGGTCGACACCGATGATCCGGGTTGCACCCATCCTGGCCATCACATCGGTCGGAAAGTTGTTGAACGAGCCGCCGTCGATGTGCAGTTCGCCGTCGAGCATGACCGGCGGCAGGGCACCCGGAATGGATACGCTGGCACGGATCGACTTGGCCAGCGGTCCGCGCACATGCACCGCCTCGCGTGCCGCCGAGTAGTTGCTGGTGACACAGAAATAGGTCTTCCAAAGGTCCTCGATGTCGATATGTTGTCCGCAACTGTCCACCACCGCCGAATCGATGACGCGCCGCAGGCGCTTGCCGCTGATCAGCGACAGCAGTGGGACCAGGTTGTAGTCGCCGGTGGGGTTCTCCCGAAAGGCCTGGCGCGCCGCTGCGATCATCGCCCCGGCCGCAATATCCATCGCCCCATAGGCGGCCATCACCGCGCCGATGCTGGTGCCCGCAACCTGGTCGACCGCGATGCCGGCCTCCTCCATCGCGCGCATCACACCCAGATGTGCAAAGCCGCGCGCGCCACCACCCGAGAGCACCAGGCCCACCGTATTGCGGCTGACGACCCGCCCCAGGCGTTGCCAGTCCCGAACCACGCCGCGGCGCACATGGCAATGTGTCGACAGGCACCGGGTGTTCAGCCAACGGCCGGTCCCGGTTGGCGAGCGGCGCTCGTCCGGGTGCAGCAGCACCAGGCTCGCCTGCGCCTCGCCGTCGTCACCCGGTGTGTGCAGGTCGGCCTCGTTCGGATGCAGGTCTGGCGGCTGGTCGGCATCGGCCACCAGCAGCAGCTCGTCGCAGTGGCGTATGCAACGCTGCGTCCACTCGGTACGCCGGGCGTCGGCCACGAACACCACGAAGTCATGCTGCGCCTCGATCTTGTCCAGACGCACCGTCACCCGGCGCGAGCGCTCCACGTCGGCACGTGCTGCCTGGGCTGCGCCTGGTTCACCCAGCAGTTCGTCCATGTGCAACGAAGTCATGACGATGGTCCGGCCATGGGTTTGCAACTGCCGGGCCAGCGACAGGGCAAAGTCCGTCAGGTCGACGCCGCGGGTGATGCCCAGCGCCCCGATGATCACCGGCTTGGCCACGGGCTGGCGCCCGCTGTTGACCCGTTTGAAACGCTCGATCACCTGGCGCGTCATGTTCAGCGACACCAGCGGATAGGCCAGCAGCAATTCGCGAAATACGGTGTTGGAGAAACGGGCCAGTACGCTGTCGCGAATCGCGGTCACGGTGGCGGTGCGCGGCTCGCCGGTGAAGAAAGCCATCTCGCCAACCGTCTCGCCGCGTGCGATCTCGCCGAGCACGGTGCGTTGTCCCGCTTCGTCCACGCGCGACGCACGCAGACGGCCGCTGACGACGAAGAACAGGCTTTCGTCACTGTCGAGCTGCCGAAACAGCAACTCTCCGCCACCAAGCTCGATCCACTCGACGCGCGGCAGCACATGGCGCAGCATTTCCGGATTGAACGCACCAAACACATTGGTGAGTCCATCAATCAACATCCCGTGATGGGCTGCAAGCAATTCTTCCGGTGAACCCATGCGCATCAAGACAAACTCCGTTGGCAGACCAGGCCCCGACTTCGGGCCTGGACAACCGTCCAGTCTACGGCACCGGCGCCGCACTCAATCGACGAAGAAATCGGGGATGAAATCGCGCGTGCCCGGCGTCACCGAATACGGCTCCAGATCGGTAATGCCATGCTGGGCCAGCAGGGTGTCGTCGATGTAGAAGTTGCCGGTGTTGCGGCTGTCGCTGGCAAGCACCAGATAGGCGGCGTCGGCCAGTATCTCGGGCTTGCGGCAACGCGTCACATCGATGCCGGGGATCATCTGCAGCGCAGCCGTGGCGATCGCGGTGCGCGGCCACAGGCTGTTGACGCCGATGCCGTATTTCAGGAACTCACCCGCATGGCCCAGTGTGCACATGCTCATGCCGTACTTTGCCATGCTGTAGGCTGGATGGTTCTCGAACCAGTGGGTCTTCATCGACAGCGGCGGCGACATTGTCAGCACATGCGGATCGCGCCGCTGCCGGGCCGACTTGCGCAGTTCCGGCAGGCAGGCCATGGTGCACAGGTAAGTGCCACGCGCATTGACGCCATGCATCAGGTCAAAGCGCTTCATCGGCGTGGTGTCGGTGCCGGTGAGGCTGATCGCGCTGGCGTTGTTGACCAGCATGTCGATGCCGCCGAACACCTCGACCGCCTTGGCCACTGCGGCCAGCACCGAGGCTTCTTCGCGAATATCGACCTGCAGCGCCAGCGCCCTGCCACCGGCCGCCTCGATCTCGGCCGCGGCGCTGTAGATGGTACCCGGCAGTTTCGGATTGGCCTCGGTGGACTTGGCCGCCACCACGATGTTGGCGCCGTCCGCGGCGGCCCGTTTCGCGATCGCCAGGCCGATGCCGCGCGACGCGCCGGTGATGAAAATCGTCTTGCCTTCGAGCGTGCGCATGGTGACTCCCGGTCGTTGCAACGGGAACTCAGACCCGCGAAAAATCCGGCTTGCGCTTTTCCATGAAAGCGGTGAACGCCTCGCGCGCCGCGGGCTCGTGCAGCATGCGGCCGAAACTGGCGCCTTCTTCGGTCATCTGCTGGCGCACCCGTTCAGCCATACCCATTTTCATCAGGCGCTTGGTCTCTATCAGCGAACTGATCGGCTTGGCCGCCAGCTTGCGCGCCTGCGCCTGCGCAACCGTATTGGCCTCCAGCGGCGGCACGATGCGGTTGACCAGCCCGACTTCCAGCGCCGCCTCAGCCATGAAGGGCTCGCCCAGTAGCAACGCCTCGGCCGCGCGGTGGTAGCCCAGCATCTGCGCCAGCAACAGGCTGGAGGCGGCCTCGGGGCACAGGCCCAGATTGACGAATGGCAGCGAAAACGCCGCGTTGTCGCCGGCGTACACCAGGTCGCAGTGCAACAGCATCGTGGTGCCGATGCCCACGGCCGGGCCACACACCGCGGCCACGATCGGCTTCGGGAAGCTGGCGATGCCGAACAGGAAGCGGTAGACCGGGGAATCCTGGTTTGACGGCGGCTGGTTCAGAAAATCCGCGATGTCGTTACCGGCCGAGAAAATCGTCTCGTGCCCCTGGATCACGACCACCCGTACCGCATCCTGTGCGCTCGCCTGCGCCAGCGCGTCCGCCATGCTGGCATACATGCCGGACGTGATCGAGTTCTTCTTGTCGAGCCGATTGAAAGTGATGGTCATCGCGCCGTCGGCGGTATGGGTGAGTATGTCGCTCATCATGCATTTCCTCAAGTTCTTTTTCGTCAACCGATCAGGCGGTCAGCGCTGCGCGCACCAGTTCGAGCCGGTCCTGACCCCAGAACATCTCCGTGCCAACGAAGAATGTCGGCGCACCGAAAACGCCACGGTCCACTGCATCCTGCGTCCAGGTTTTGAGGGTGTCCTTGACCTGTTGATCGCCCGCCATGGCTGCGAGTTCAGCGGCGTCGAAACCCGCCGGCGCCAGCACGGTGGCGACGGTGGCCGGATCACCCATGTTCTGCTGCTCGGCCCAGATGGCGCGAAACACCGCCGCACGGTAGGCGTCGAGCCGCGGGTCGGCGCGCAGCACCAGCGCAACGTCGATGCGCATCAGCGTGATGGTGTTGATCGGGAAGTGCGGGTTCATGCGCAGCGGCACGCCATAGGCCTTGGCATAGCGGCCCATATCCATGAACAGGTAGCTGCCCTTGAGCGGCACGGTGATGGGCGCACGATTGCCGGTGGACTGGAATACGCCACCGAGCAGCATCGGCATCAATCGGACCTGGGCACCGGTAGCGGCGGCCAGCTGGGGCAACTGGGTCCAGGCGAGGTAGGCGGCGGGGCTGCCGAAGTCGAACAGGAAATCAACGGAGCGGGTCATGGTCATCCTTTGCGGGTGTCGGGTTGGAGTTGCCCGTGATCAGAATTTTTCGATCCAGGGGCGCAGGTCGAGTTCATGGGTCCAGGCGTCGCGCGGCTGCTGGTGCAGCATCCAGTACTGGTCGGCAATATGGTCCGGGTTGAGTATGCCGTCCTGATCCTTCAGCGCATAACGCTGCGGGAAGTTGTCGCGGATGAAGGCGGTGTCGATGGCGCCGTCGATCACCACATGGGCCACATGCACACCCAGTGGCCCGAGTTCGCGC
>JAYUQC010000100.1:0-12468 GCA_043759735.1 Rhodoferax sp. | reverse complement strand
GATCCTGCTCGCGCGCAAGAACTTCGGCTGCGGCAGCTCGCGCGAGCACGCGCCCTGGGCGTTGCAGCAGTACGGCTTCAAGTGCGTGATCGCGCCGTCCTACGGCGACATCTTCTTCAACAACAGCTTCAAGAACGGTCTACTGCCCATCGTGCTGACCGAAACACAAATAGCGCAATTGTTCGATGCGTCGGCCGCAAGCCCTGGCTACACATTGACGGTCGACCTGGAGCGGCAAAAGATCGTCAAGCCCCAGGGAGAAGAGATCGGATTCGAGGTACAACCGTTCCGCAAATTCTGTTTGCAAAATGGCTTCGACGATATCGGTCTGACGCTGCGTCAGTCGGACAAGATCAAGGCATTCGAATCCCGACGGCTGGCCGAAAAACCCTGGCTCGCGAACGAGCTGATCACCAAGGAAGCACCATGAAGCGATCTCTGTCCCTGATCCTGATGGGCGCCGCCATGTTGACACAGCCAGTTGCGCGCGCTGGTGTTGTCGAGGACCTGCTCGCGGTGCCGGCCATCCAATCGCTGCTCGGGAGGTTGCCAGAGCTCGCGCCACTCGTCAAACGCTGTGAAGTCGCTGCATACAGGCAGCGCAACCAGGCCCTGTGCCAGCAGGCTGAACAGGCCGCCCAACTTGCAAAAATGCCAGCGGAGTTGCGCTCCGTGATGTCCCATGCGCCCTCGGCCAAGTCGCTGCGCGAATTGTGCGTAGCTGCCGTAGGCGGCTCGGCCCAGCACAGCTATCTGTGCGCGGAACTCTACAAATACGACGCAACCTTCAAGGCGCAAGTCATTCAAAGGCAGCAGGTCCCGGTTCAGCAAGAAGACTTCATGAACCGCCAGATGCGCTGACGGCCGCTGCCGGCCTTCCCCTGCCCCTTAGTCCTACGAAATCACATGAAAATTGCAGTCTTGCCGGGTGACGGCATCGGCCAAGAGATCGTCGCCGAGGCGGTAAAGGTTTTAAGTGCGCTGGACTTGAACTTCGAGACCGAAACTGCCCTGGTCGGAGGCGCGGCCTACGAGGCGCACGGACACCCGCTGCCCGATTCAACGCTCCAACTGGCCAAGGCCGCCGACGCCATCCTGTTTGGCGCCGTGGGGGACTGGAAATACGACACGCTCGAACGCGCGTTGCGTCCGGAGCAGGCCATCCTCGGCCTGCGCAAGGAACTTGGACTGTTTGCCAATCTGCGGCCGGCCATTTGCCATGCACCCTTGGTGGATGCATCGAGCCTCAAGCCCGAACTGATCGCGGGCCTTGACCTGCTGATCATCCGCGAGCTCACTGGCGACATCTATTTCGGCCAGCCGCGCGGCCGGCGCACCGCCACCGATGGCCATTTCCCGGGCAGCGACGAGGCGTTCGACACCATGCGCTATTCCAGGCCCGAGATCGAACGCATCGCCCATGTGGCTTTCCAGGCTGCGCGCAAGCGCAGCAAGAAGGTCACCAGCGTCGACAAGGCCAATGTGCTGGAGACGTTCCAGTTCTGGAAGGATGTTGTCACCGAGGTTGGCCGGCAGTATCCGGACGTTGCGCTGGATCATATGTATGTGGACAACGCCGCGATGCAACTGGTGCGGGCGCCCAAGAAATTCGATGTCGTCGTGACCGGCAACATGTTCGGAGACATCCTTAGTGACGAGGCGGCGATGCTGACCGGCTCGATCGGCATGTTGCCTTCCGCAAGTCTGAACGCCAGCAACCAGGGGCTGTATGAACCCAGCCATGGCAGCGCGCCCGACATCGCCGGCCAAGGTGTCGCCAATCCGCTGGCGACCATCATGAGCGCGGCGATGATGCTGCGCTTCAGCCTGAACCAGGCAGAGGCCGCAGACCGGATCGAGGCCGCTGTCGGCCAAGTGCTGGTGCAGGGGCTGCGCACCAGCGATATCTACAGCGATGGCTGTACCCGCGTTGGCACCCGCGCAATGGGTGACGCCGTCGTCGCGGCCCTGCGCGGCTGATTCCCCTACGTTTGATACGAGGCAACACTATGAGTAGCGCGCGCAAATTAACCGGTTTGATCGGCTGGCGAGGCATGGTCGGTTCCGTGCTGATGGACCGCATGCAGGCCGAGGGCGATTTCGACCTGATTGAACCGGTCTTTTTCTCCACCTCCAACGCTGGCGGCGAAGCGCCGGCATTTTCCCGCTCCGGCGAAAAGCTGCAAGACGCCATGGACATCGCCGCGCTCAAGCGCTGCGACATCATCATGACCGCCCAAGGCGGCGACTACACGACTGCAATTTTCGGCAAGTTGCGCAGCGCCGGCTGGAACGGGCACTGGATTGACGCTGCGTCCAGCCTGCGCATGCAGGAAGACGCGGTCATCGTACTGGATCCGGTCAATCTGCCGGTAATCCACCGCGCCATGTCCAAGGGCGGCCGCAACTGGATCGGTGGCAACTGCACGGTCAGCTGCATGCTGATGGGCGTGGGGGCACTGTTCAAGTCCGGTCTGGTCGAGTGGATGAGTTCCATGACCTACCAGGCAGCCTCGGGCGGTGGTGCGCAGCACATGCGTGAGTTGCTGACGCAATTCGGCGCGTTGCATGCCGAGGTGCGTGATCTGCTGGCGGACCCAAAATCAGCCATTCTGGAGATCGACCGCAAGATACTCGCCCGTCAGCAGTCCATGCCGTCCGCCGAGATGGCCAACTTTGGCGTACCGCTGGGCGGCAGCCTGATCCCCTGGATTGACAAGGATCTGGGCGACGGAGTAAGCCGCGAGGAATGGAAGGCCGGCGCCGAGAGCAACAAGATCCTGGGCCTGGGCCCGGCGTTCGGCACGCGCGCAATCCCGGTCGATGGCCTGTGCGTACGCGTCGGTACCATGCGCTGCCACAGCCAGGCACTCACCTTCAAGTTGACACAGGACGTTCCGCTTGCCGATATCGAAGCGCTGATAGCCGCCGACAACGACTGGGCCACTGTAGTGCCCAACAACCTCACGTCCACGATGGCGCAACTGACTCCAGTGGCAGTCGCCGGGACACTCGGTATTCCAGTGGGTCGGATTCGCAAACTGGCGATGGGGCCGGAATATGTTGGCGCCTTCACCGTTGGGGACCAGTTGCTGTGGGGTGCAGCGGAGCCTCTGCGTCGCATGTTGCGCATTTTGTTGGAGCACTGACGCCGTCGGGCCGCAAAACCGGCCCGAATCCGACTACCATCCAATCCGTCGTTGTCGTTTGGCAACAATCAGCCTACGCTTCAGGCCGGTACAAGGGCGCCAAAACATTTGAGCGCTTTCTCACCTTGTCAGGCTAAGACATTGATGTTATGGTCCTTTTTAAGGTTAGAGTGTCGCGGCAGTTGCATCCACATTGCGCGGTTGTTGTGGTGCGCCCGAGCATCGGAGGCTACTAAATTGATTCCTAAGTCATATGGCTGGCGCAAGACCGCTGTCGCATCTTGCGTCATTGCGCTTTTTGGCCTGCCCGCATCGTCGGCTTTCGCCCTTGCGCTCGGGCGCATATCGGTCCAATCGGCTTTGGGCGAGCCTTTGCGTGCCGAGATCGACATCCCGGAAATCAACGCCGAGGAAGCCGCCTCGCTCAAGCCATCACTGGCGCGGCCAGAGGCCTTTCGGGCCGCCGGACTGGAATTCAATCAGGCATTGACCGGCTTGCAGATTTCACTGCAGCGCCGCGCCGATGGGCGGGCCTACCTACGGCTGGTCAGTGATCGCGCTGTTTCCGAGCCATTCGTTGACCTGATCCTGGAGGCGAGCTGGGCCAGCGGCAGGATCGTACGCGACTACACCATTTTGCTCGATCCCCCGGCCATGCGCGCCCGCGTACCCGTCGCGCCAACGTCGCCTCAGGTGGTCGCATCCGCCGTCACGCCACCACGGGTTGTGGCCACACCTGCACCGGCAAGCACACCGGCTGCCGCAGGCGTCGCAACCCGCCCAGCCGCTGCTGCGGTTCCGCCAGCGACGGCGAGCGCCCGCGCCGACAAAGTTACGGTCCGCCGTGGTGATACGGCAAGCGAGATCGCACGCGCCAACAAACCTGCGCAGGTATCTCTGGACCAAATGCTGGTTGCACTGTTGCGCGCCAATGCGGATGCCTTCATCAATGGCAACCTGAACCTGCTCAAGGCGGGTGCCGTGCTGACCATACCAACCGATGCACAAGCGGCCGCCCTCTCCGACGCCGAAGCGTCCCGGACCGTCATTGCGCAAAGCCGGGATTTCAACGCGTTTCGCAGCAAGCTGGCCAGCAACGCACCGACACAACAGGTCGCGGGAGCGGAACGGTCGGCTTCCGGCTCGGTCCAAGCCAAGGTCGAGGACAAACGCACCGGCGCTGCTGCGCCAGACAAGCTCACCTTGTCCAAGGGTGGGGCCGATGCCAAGGCGGCCGAAGAAAAGATCGCGCAGGGCAAGGCTGCGCAGGACGCCGCGCAACGCGCTGCCGAACTGGCCAGAAACGTCAAGGATCTGAGCAGTCTCGGAGCGGCGTCCGCCGCGTCCGGCTCCTCGCCAGCCGCAGTCGTGGCGGCACCGACCGCGTCGGCAGCAACGCCTTCGGCTCCGGTGACCATCACCGCGACGGCTCCGGTCGTCACAGCTCCCGCCCCGGTCACACCAACGCCAGTGGCGTCCGAGCCTGCCGCACCGGCTCCTGCACCGGTTGCAGCGCCGGCCCCGGCTGCCGCGCCAAAACCCGTTGCCGAACCTGGCCTGCTCGACCAATTGCTCGATAACCCGCTCACCTTGCTGGGTGGCGGACTATTGGTTGCCTTGTTGGCCGGCCTGGGTATTTACAAGGCGCGCAAACGCAAGGAAGCTGCTGAAGTCGACAGCGCGTTCCTGGAAAGCCGACTCCAACCCGACTCCTTTTTCGGCGCCAGTGGTGGACAACGGGTCGACACCAACGACGGTGCGGCCACCGGTTCCTCCATGGTCTACTCACCCAGCCAGCTCGATGCAGCAGATGACGTGGACCCGGTCGCTGAAGCCGATGTCTATCTTGCCTACGGCCGTGACCTTCAGGCCGAGGAAATTCTCAAGGAAGCCCTGCGTACTCACCCTGGGCGGATTGCGGTCCACCAAAAGCTGCTGGACATCTATGCCAAGCGGCGCGACGTACAGGCTTACGAGACTATGGCCAAGGAGGCCTTCCGCCTGACGGGTGGCGACAGCCCCGAGTGGGCCCGTATTTGCGAACAAGGTCAGAGCATCGACCCTGCCAACCCGTTGTACCGGCCGGGCAGTGCACCACCCAACCTGGCAGACAAGACCATCGCCACGAGCCCGCTTCCTGGCATGGCCGCGGCCAGCATGGCGACCCAGAGGATCGACCTGAACACCTCCACCGATGTACCGCAGTCGGCGCCGATGGATTTGGATCTTGACCTCGACTTCTCGCTGGACGAAGCGCCTGCCAGCGCCATCATCGAGGCGCAACCCAGTCAAATGGAGTCGACTGTCGCAATCCGCCCGCCGGTGTCGCAGCCAGCAAGCCTGGATGTCGACTTCGGCCACACAACTGCTGACACGCAGGCTTTCACGGCTATCGCCCCGGCGATAACCAAACCGGACGATTTCGCCCTGCCCGAAATCGACAAGGCCGATGACACGGTAGCACTCGGGTCCGTGCGGCCGAATGATTTTCGGGATGAGGCCGCCGTCAGCTTCGGTTCGACGAATCCAGCGCCACTGCAGTCAGCCGATAGCGAGGCACCTGCGGGCAGCGGCCGTTCGCGCGCGGGCGCCAGCTTTGACGCGACCGTGCCCAATGGCCTGACTGCGTCGCAGACATCGTTCAAGATGCCGGACGCACCCGAATCCGGCATGCTGGAGTTCGACTTGGGCACCTTGTCCCTGGATCTCAATGCGCCCGATTCAAGTGCGCTTGATGCACTGGGCGAACCAGAGGACCCGCTGGCCACCAAGCTCGCCCTTGCTGAGGAGTTTGTCTCCATTGGTGACGACGACGGCGCGCGGGCCCTGATTGAAGAGGTGATCGCCGAGGCCAGCGGCGAACTCAAGGCCAGGGCGCAACGGGCACTGGGCAGCCTGGGCTGAGTGACCGGGCCAGCGCAGACGCAACAGGTGGCTCTGCAGGCGTGAGAATCGCGCTCGGGATCAGCTACGACGGCCGGGCTTACCAGGGTTGGCAGAGCCAGCTCTCGGGTCAAACCATCCAGGACCGGCTCGAGAAAGCGCTGACGCAGCTTGCAGCGCAGCCCATTTCGACCCTGTGCGCCGGCCGCACAGACGCCGGCGTGCATGCGCTGATGCAGGTGGTGCACTTCAATACCAGTGCCGAGCGCCGCGAAGTCTCCTGGGTACGAGGCGCCAACGCCAGTCTGCCAAAGGACATCAGCGTTGAATGGGCGCGCGGGGTTCCCGATGCTTTCCACTGCCGCGCCAGTGCCGTGTCGCGCCGTTATGCCTACATCCTGTACGCTGCGCCGGTGCGCCCCAGCGTCCACGCCGGGCGTGTCGGCTGGGTCATGCAGCCGCTGGACGTCGATCAGATGCGCGAGGCAGCCAACTTGCTGCTCGGCAAACAAGATTTCTCGTCGTTCCGGGCGTCAGCCTGCCAGGCCCTGACTCCGGTCAAGGACATGCACGGCATCACCTTTTCTCAGCGCGGCGCCTATGTACGCATCGAATTCGAGGCCAATGCGTTCCTGCACCATATGATCCGCAACATCATGGGTTGCCTGGTCGCCATCGGCACGGGCAAGTATCCTGCCCAGTGGATGAGCGAGGTGTTGCATGCGCGCCAGCGCCAGAGCGCAGCACCGACCTTCGCGCCCGACGGTCTGTATTTTCTGGGCCCCCGGTATGACCCGCAATGGGGCCTGCCTGAGCGCACTGCCACGTATGATGGACTGCCATGATTTCAGATGCAGCCGGCGGGCGAACGCGGATCAAGATCTGCGGCCTGACCCGTGAACAGGATGTCGACGCCGCTGTCGCGGCGGGGGTCGATGCAATCGGTTTTGTTCGTTATACCAGGAGCGCACGCCTGGTGACGATCGATCGGGCCGTCGAGCTCGCTGGCCGCCTGCCGCCTTTCGTCACGCCGGTGCTGCTGTATGTCAATGAGGAGCCTGCACAGGTTCTGGCCGACTGCGCCAGACTGGGATTGGCGATGGTGCAGTTCCATGGTGATGAATCGCCCCAGCAATGCCTGCAAGCAAGCGGCAACGGCGCCAGGCCATTCATGCGGGCTGCACGCATACCGCTGGGCGCGGATGCTGCCGGTTTCGATCTCGTAAAATACGCCACTCAATTCCAACGTGCCCAGGCCATCCTCCTCGACGCGCATGTCGAAGGTTATGGTGGCGGGGGCCAGACATTCAATTGGTCACTGCTTCCTCCAAGCGTCGGTTGTCACCTCGTCTTAAGTGGTGGACTCACGCCTGCAAACGTGATCGATGGCATCTTGCAGGTGCGGCCGCGTTGTAAAACGTTGGCCGTCGATGTCAGCTCCGGTGTCGAGGTGTCCAAGGGCATCAAGGATGCCGGCAAGATCCATCAGTTCGTTGCCGCGGTACGCGCGGCCGACACGCAACTTGCAAAGACCGTTCATGTACCCATACCAGCAACCTGACCCGACAGGTCACTTCGGGAAATACGGCGGCAGTTTCATCAGCGAAACGCTGACCCATGCCATCCTGGAGCTGCAGCAGGCCTACGCCCGATACCAGCACGATCCGCAGTTCATTGCAGAATTCCACTATGAGCTGGCCCATTTTGTCGGACGACCCTCCCCTATCTACCACGCGGCGCGCATGAGCCGGGAACAGGGTGGCGCGCAGATCTACCTCAAGCGCGAGGATCTCAACCACACCGGCGCACACAAGATCAACAACACGATCGGCCAGGCGATGCTGGCCAGGCGCATGGCCAAGCCCCGCATCATCGCGGAGACCGGCGCCGGCCAACATGGGGTAGCCACCGCGACGATCTGCGCCCGCTATGGCCTGGAATGCGTGGTCTACATGGGCAGCGAGGACGTCAAACGTCAAAGCCCCAATGTCTATCGCATGCACCTGCTGGGTGCCAGGGTGGTGCCGGTCGACAGCGGCAGCAGGACCCTCAAGGACGCACTCAACGAGGCCATGCGCGACTGGGTTGCCAACGTGGACAACACCTTCTACATCATCGGCACTGTTGCCGGGCCACACCCGTACCCGATGATGGTGCGCGACTTTCAAAGCGTGATCGGCAAGGAATGCATCGAACAAATGCCGGCCATGCTGGCGGCGCAGTCGTGCCACGGCAAGCAGCCCGACGCTGTGGTTGCGTGTGTCGGTGGTGGCAGCAATGCGATGGGAATCTTCCACCCGTACATCCCCCACGAGCACACCCGCCTGATCGGCGTCGAGGCGGCGGGTGAGGGTCTTGACAGTGGCAAACACGCCGCTTCGCTGCAACGCGGCAGCCCCGGCGTGCTGCATGGCAACCGTACTTACATACTGCAGAACGACGACGGCCAGGTGACTGAAACCCACAGCATCAGTGCCGGCCTGGACTACCCCGGCGTGGGACCCGAACACGCCTGGCTCAAGGACACCGGGCGCGCGCAATACGTCGGCATCACCGACACCGAGGCGCTGGATGCGTTTCACTATCTGTGCCGCACCGAAGGTATCATTCCCGCACTCGAATCCAGCCATGCGGTCGCCTATGCCATGCGGCTGGCAAAAACCATGCGACCCGACCAGTCGATCCTGGTCAACCTGTCCGGGCGCGGTGACAAGGACATTGGCACCGTCGCCGACCTGAGCAATGCCGAGTTCTTCTGCCGCCCCAGTTGCAAGGGCCAGGCGGTCAAGGGCGGCGCAGCGATCACGATGACCTCCACCGGGGCAAGATCATGACCGCCCCCAGCCCTGGCTTCGCCAGGCCCCCCGAGGGGGTGCCAGAAAACTTGGGAGCGGCCCGGCGTTTTATTGGGAGCCGTATCGCAACGGTTCTTGCGCACTTGCAATCGCACCAGCGCACCGCGCTCATTCCCTATGTCACCGCCGGTTTTCCGTATCCGGATATCACGCCGGAACTGATGCACGGCATGGTGGCGGCTGGCGCCAACGTGATCGAACTCGGCGTTCCGTTCTCCGACCCCAGCGCCGACGGCGCGGTGATCCAGAAGGCGGGGGACCGGGCCCTGGCAGCCGGAATCGGCCTGGCCCAAGTGCTGGAGATGGTGCGGGACTTTCGCCGCAAGGACGATGCAACACCGGTGGTCTTGATGGGATACGCCAATCCGGTCGAGCGGTATGACCAGCGCCATCGCGCCAATGATGGCGGCAGCGCGTTTGTGCGCGACGCGGCCGCCGCCGGTGTCGACGGCATGCTGATCGTCGACTATCCGCCAGAGGAATGCGTCAGCTTCGCCGCCGAATTGCGGCGCCATGGCATGGACCTGATCTTCCTGCTGGCGCCGACCAGCACCGAGCAACGCATGGCCCAGGTCGCCGAGGTGGCCAGCGGCTATGTGTACTACGTGTCGCTCAAAGGTGTCACCGGTGCCGGCTCGCTGGATATAGCGGCCGTCGAGGCCATGTTGCCGCGCATCCGAAAGCATGTGAAACTGCCTTTGGGCGTCGGCTTTGGTATCCGTGACGCACCGTCGGCGTGTGCCGTTGCACGGGTGGCCGACGCCGTCGTGATCGGCAGCCGCATCATCCAGTTGATCGAGCCGCTGGCGCGCGACAAGGTTGTGGCGGGCGCGCAGGCGTTTTTGCAAGACATCCGCATTGCGCTCGACGCTCAATCGCGGCAATCATCCGGCGCCACGCCGCAGGAGTAGACGCATGAGTTGGCTAGAAAAATTATTGCCCGCCAAGATCCGGCATACCGACCCGGCCGACCGGCGCAGCGTTCCGGAAGGCCTGTGGATCAAGTGCCCCAGTTGCGAAACGGTGTTGTACAAGACCGACCTCGAGCAAAACCAGAGCGTCTGTCCCACCTGTGGCCTGCACCATCGGATCGGGGCACGTGCGCGGCTGAACATGTTCCTGGACAACGAAGGCCGGTTCGAGATCGGCCAGGAAGTGCTGCCGATCGACCCGCTGAAATTCAAGGACAGCCGCAAGTACCCCGAACGCCTGAAGGAGGCGATGGAAAATACCGGTGAAACCGACGCGCTTGTCGTGATGGGTGGGGCAGTGCACAACATCAGCGTTGTGGTGGCGTGTTTCGAATTCGATTTCATGGCCGGCAGCATGGGGTCGGTCGTTGGCGAGCGTTTCGTGCGCGGAGTCGAGACCGCTATCGAGCAAAAATCAGCCTTCGTGTGTTTCACGGCCACCGGCGGTGCGCGCATGCAGGAGGGCTTGCTCAGCCTGATGCAGATGGCCAAGACCAACGCGTCGCTGACGCGCCTGGCCAAGAAGGGCCTGCCATTCATCAGCATCCTGACCGACCCGACCACCGGCGGCGTCAGTGCCAGTTTCGCCTTCATGGGAGACATCGTCATCGCCGAACCGAAGGCGCTGATCGGATTCGCCGGCCCACGGGTGATCGAATCGACCTTGCGGGTAACGCTGCCAGAGGGTTTTCAGCGCTCCGAGTTTCTGCAAGAGAAAGGTGCCGTGGACATGATCTGCGATCGGCGCGAACTGCGCAAGGTCGTTGCCAGCGCCCTGGCGATGCTGCAGCGTCAACCCGCCGACGCCGTGGTCTGACCGTGCCCGCGCCGGGGGCGCGCTACAGTCCGATGCTCGCCAGCGTCGACTCGAGGACGATGCCGCCCACCTGCAACAGGACCAGCAGGATCAGCGGGGACAGATCCAGGCCACCGACCAGCGGCACTACCCGTCGCAGTGGCTGCAGCAGGGGCGACACCAGGCGCGCCAGCAGTCCCATCATCGAGGAATGGGTCTGCACCCACGACAGGATGGCGTAGACAATCACCAGTACGCTGAGCCCGGACAGCGCCAACCGCACCACACCAAAAACCGCCAACAGCAGGATCGAGGCCGGTGAGCCTCGACCGCCCAGCAACAGCCACAGGATGGTGTACTGGGCCAGTTCGATCAACAAGGCCGCAACCAGGCTGGCGCTGTCCCAGCGCCCGATGGCCGGCATGACGCGGCGCAAAGGCAATACCAGCCAGTCCGTCAGCGCAAAGATCAGTGGCCCGATTGGGTTGCCGGAACGCGCGGACAGCGGAACCCTGTGGTACTGCATATACAGGCGCAGCAGGCACAGGCCCACCAGCAGCCCGGCTGCGATCTGCAAAAGGAAGGTGATTATCTGGAGAAGCATGGGATCCGCAAATGCGTGCTGCACTGGTGATAATAGTGTCCTGACACACCCTGCACGCCGATTCGGTGTTATGGGTGAGCCAATATAGCGCACAACGCCGCGGCAGGAATCGAACCCGGGCGCGGCCGCATTCCTGTAACCGTGATCCATCGGCGGCAGCAACACACCGTTCTTGCTGTGCCGGCCTGCCCGTACCATTGCCATGTCTGACCTGCCCAAGCTCGATCCGATTCTTGACGACAACCAGCTGATTGCCGAGCGGCGCGAAAAACTCCAGGTGCTGCGCCAGCGCCAGGCCCTGGGACAGGGTGTTGCCTTCCCCAATGATTTCAAGCCGACCGACCACGCGCAGGCCTTGGTGCGGGCCCACGAGGCCCACACCGCCGACGACCTGGTGGCACAACCGCATCTGGTCAGCATTGCCGGACGCATGATGCTCAAACGGGTCATGGGCAAGGCCAGCTTTGCCACTGTGCAGGACAGCACCGGCCGCATGCAGGCCTATGTCAAGGGCGAGGAAATCGGCCCGGAACTCTACGAGGACTTCAAGCATTGGGATCTGGGCGACATCGTCGCGGTGCGGGGTCGCATGTTTCGCACCCGCACCGGCGAATTGTCCATCCACGCCAGTTCGGTGCGATTGCTCGCCAAGAGCCTGCGCCCCATGCCCGACAAGTTCCATGGCATGCAGGATCAGGAAACCAAGTACCGCCAGCGCTATGTCGACCTGATGGTGGACGACACCACCCGGCAACGCTTTGTCGCGCGCAGTCGGGCCATCAGCGGCATCCGCGATTTCATGGTCGGGCATGGCTTCCTGGAAGTCGAGACGCCGATGCTGCACCCGATTCCCGGCGGCGCCAATGCCAAGCCGTTCGTGACCCACCACAACGCGCTGGACCAGCAGATGTTCCTGCGCATCGCGCCCGAGCTGTACTTGAAGCGCCTGATCGTCGGCGGCTTCGAGCGGGTGTTCGAGATCAACCGCAGCTTTCGCAACGAAGGCATCTCGGTGCGCCACAACCCCGAGTTCACGATGATGGAGTTCTATGCCGCGTTCTGGAACCACCACGACCTGATGGACTTTACCGAGCAGGTGCTGCGCCATGCGGCGCGCCAGGCGACCGGCTCGGCCACGCTCAGCTATGCCGGCAAGCCGGTCGACCTGGACCCGCCGTTCACCCGGTTGACGGTGCGCGATTCACTGGTC
>JAYUQC010000099.1:0-34647 GCA_043759735.1 Rhodoferax sp. | reverse complement strand
TGCCGCAGTGCGCAGCACGCAGGCTAGTGCATTGCACCGCAGGGCCGCTGCCAAGGCGAATGCCGCAGTGCGCAGCACGCAGGCTAGTGCATTGCGCCGCAGGGCCGCTCCCAAGGCGAATGTCGCAGTGCGCAGCACGCAGGCTGTTGCATTGAGCCTTACACCTGCCGTGGCCGCGAAGGGCGCTGGACGGCAACCCAAGCGCAGGGTGGCCTGCTGGTTTCCAGCATCGACCTGGCCGAGCACCTGGACATCATCCAGACCCGCAAGGTATTGGAGACCTTGATCGCTACCTGCTCCGCCCGGCGCGCCAGCGCCGACCAACGCAAGGAAATCGTGCGCCGCGCGCACCATATGGTCCAGGCGGCAGCCCGTCGCAGCCTGGACGACTACATGCGCGCCGACCATGCCCTGGACCTGGTCAACCACCTTGCGAGCGACAACAAGTCGGCCGTCAATTGCGTCGTGCCACTGATCGTTCAATGCCGGCGCTTCTGGTATGCCCACCAGCATGAGGGCGAGATGGGCGAGGGCGCGCGTGCCCACCTGCAACTGGCCGAGGGCATAGCGAGCGCGGACGAAGCTGCCGCGGCCACTGACGCGGCATCGACTATCCTTGATGCTGTTGGCCCGAACCCTGACCCTCCCATGACCATCTTGTTTTCTCCCTTCACGCTGCGCACGTTGACACTGCCCAACCGCATCGTCATTTCGCCGATGTGCCAGTATTCCGCCGTCGACGGACGGGCCCAGCCCTGGCACCTGATGCATCTCGGGCAACTGGCGCTGTCCGGCGCCGGCATGCTGTGCATCGAGGCGACGGCGGTCGAGGCCGAGGGGCGCATCACGCCGGGCGACCTGGGCCTGTACGACGAGGCTTGCGAGGCGGCACTGGCCGGTGTGTTGGCGGCGATCCGTCGGTACGCGCAGATGCCGATCTCGATTCAGCTGGCCCATGCGGGACGCAAGGCGTCGAGTCGGGAGCCGTGGAATGGCGGCCAGCAGATTCCGGTGGCTGAAGGTGGATGGCTGGCGCATGCGCCGTCCGCAGTACCGATCAAGGAAGGGGAAGTGGCGCCCCTGGCCCTGGACGATGCGGGAATGCGGCGTATCCGGGACGCGTTTGTCGCGACCGCTGCACGCGCGGCGCGACTGGGGCTCGACGGTATCGAGGTGCACGCGGCGCATGGCTATTTGTTGCACGAGTTCCTGTCGCCGATCTCGAACCAGCGCACGGACAATTACGGTGGCGCGCTGGAGAATCGGATGCGGTTCCCGCTGGAAGTGTTCGATGCGGTCCGTACCGCCTTTACCAAGGACAAGCCGGTAGGCGTGCGGTTGTCCGCCACCGACTGGATCGACGGCGGTTGGGATATCGATCAGACGATCGCGTTCGTGCAGGCACTGCAGGCGCGCGGTGTCGACTGGGTCGACGTGTCGTCCGGTGGTATTTCGCCGGCGCAGAAGATCACCCTGGGGCCCGGCTACCAGGTGCCGTTCGCTCAGGCGGTGCGCCGGGCCACTGGGGTGACCACCATGGCGGTGGGCCTGATCACGACGCCGCGACAGGCCGAGGCCGTCCTGGCCGAGGGGCAGGCCGATCTGGTGGCGCTGGCGCGCGGCATGATCTTCGATCCGCGCTGGCCCTGGCATGCAGCCGCCGAGCTGGGCGCACAGGTGATCGCGCCGCCGCAATACTGGCGCTCGCCGCCGCGCGAGCATGCTGACCTGTTTGGCAAGAACGTGCTGGGGATGCGCTGAACCGCACATGGCAAGCACATGGCGTCGTGCCGGCGTGGTCTGGCGCGGCGAAATCGCAGTGTTACGCGATGGCTGCCACGGCTTCGATGCGGGCGGCGTGAATCGCGGCGCCGACATCGGGTCCCGATCGGCCTGAGGCCATCACGCGGCGCGCAATCGCATCGGTGGCCACCGATTGCGCGGCCGCCAGCACCCGGCGCAACCGGTCCTGCGGCGGAAAACGGCCTGCCCGGATGCGGCCGTCGACGGTGGCGTCGATCGCACACACCCGCAGCAAGTCGTCGAATCGCGCCGGCTTGCGCAACGCGTCGCAGTGTTCGATCAGCTGGACCAGCGCGGGCGGATCCAGTGCCGCGCTGTGGTCGATCGCGTCAGATTCACGCGCGGCCAGCAAGGCCAGCGCGCAGCAATCATTGGGTGCGCGTAGCCGCATGCATAGCGCGCCCAGCGCGGCCACATCGGGTACCGCGCGGCTCATCGCGGCGAAACGCACGGCCAGTGGCGCCCGTGACAAGGCCGCCGCGTCGACCAGTGTGCCCGGATCAGCGCGCGGCATGCGGGTACCGCCCGGGGCAGCAGTCAGCTCGGGCAGCAGTTGCGCCAGTGCACCACCTTGGTCCAGCACCTGCAGCATGCGCGAGGGCGTGTCTTCCATCAGGCCGCGCGCCAGCTCCTGCCAGACCCGCTCGGATACCAGGGCGTCGACCTCGCCGTTGGCGACCATGCTGCGCATCAGCGCCATGGTCTCATCGGCGACCTGAAAATCGGCGAAGCGCGCGGCAAATCGGGCCAGCCGCAGGATCCGCACCGGGTCTTCATGAAACGCGGCGGTGACATGCCGAAGCTGGCGCAGTGCGAGGTCGCGCTGTCCGTGGAACGGGTCATCGAGCGTGGCCGTGGCGGGGTCGAAATTGCCGTGGGCGTCCAGCTGCCGTGCGGACACCGCAATGGCGTTGATGGTCAGGTCGCGTCGCGCCAGGTCCTGCTCCAGCGTCACGTCGGGCGCGGCATGCACGGCGAACCCCTTGTAGCCGCGCGCCGTGCTGCGTTCGGTGCGGGCCAGCGCGTATTCTTCCTTGCTGACCGGATGCAGGAACACCGGGAAGTCCTTGCCCACCGGCAGGAAACCCAGCGCGACCAGTTGTTGTGGCGAGGCGCCCACGACGACCCAATCGCGGTCCTGCACCGGCAATCCGAGCAGGGTGTCCCTTACGGCGCCGCCGACCAGATAGATGTCCATGGCGGGAGTTTAGGTCCCACGCCGGTCGGTGTGCCGGCGCATCAAGGCTTGAGCCGGTACGGTTCCTCGAAGTCCAGGAAGTCCTTCTCCTGCAGGGCCTGATCGATCCAGGCCGCAACGCCGGGCAAAGCCTGCACGCGTTGCATATAGGCCGTGATGGAGTCCGGCACCGGCAGCGCATAACGCGACAGGCGCATGACCACCGGCGCGAACATCGCGTCGGCGATCGAAAAGTCGCCGAACAGCATCGGGCCCTGGTGTTCGTTCAGCAGTTCGCGCCACATCTCGACAATACGCGCTACGTCGCCGCGTACGGCCGGCTTGTCGCGCCAGATCAGCGCGCCGGACTGCGACAGGTCGGCGTCGATGTTCATCGGGCAGGCGCCACGCAGGTTCGTAAAGCCCGAGTGCATCTCGGCGCTGATGCTGCGCGCCCGCGCGCGGACGCGCAGCTCCTGCGGCCACAGGTGGTGGTCGGGAAATTTCTCAGCCAGGTACTCGCCAATTGCCAGCGTGTCCCAGATCGGATAGCCGTCGTCCACCAGCACCGGCACCTTGCCTGCCGGACTGATCGGTCCGAGCCGCTGCTTGAACTGCGAATCGGCCGTGAAGGCGTCGAAACGCACCATCACCTCGTCAAAGGCGATGCCGGCCTGTTTAAGCAGCACCCAGGGTCGCATGGACCAGGACGAATAGTTCTTGTTGCCGATGTAGAGCGTGAGCATGGGGTGTTCCTGAGTCAGCCTTGCTGTCAGACAGCCGGGGGTATGAGCAGTCCGCGTGCGACTGCCGGGCGTGCGACAAAGGCGGCCAACGCGCGCGTCAGGTGGGAAAAATCCTGGATGCCCACCAGGTCGCCTGCGGCGTAGAAACCAATCAGATTGCGCACCCATGGGAAAACCGCAATGTCCGCAATGGTGTAGTCCTCACCCATGATCCAGTTGCGCTGTTGCAGCCGCTGGTCCAGCACGCCCAACAGGCGCCGGGACTCGGCCACATATTTGTCGCGCGGACGCTTGTCGTCAAATTCCCTGCCGGCAAACTTGTGAAAGAACCCTACCTGCCCGAACATCGGCCCCACACCCGCCATCTGGAACATCAGCCATTGGATGGTTTGATGGCGTCGGGCGGGGTCGGCGGGCATGAATCGGCCCGCTTTTTCCGCCAGGTAGAGCAGGATCGCGCCCGTCTCCCATAATGGCATCGGCTGTCTGCCGGGACCATCGGGGTCGATGATGGCAGGTATCTTGCCGTTCGGATTGAGTGACAGGAATTCGGGCGATTGCTGGTCCCGGGTCTCGAAACTGACCACATGCGACTCATACGGCAGCCCGGTTTCCTCCAGCATGATCGATGTCTTGACGCCATTGGGTGTGGGCAGCGAATACAGTTGCAGGCGGTCCGGGTGCTGTGGCGGCCATTTGCGGGTGATGGGGAAGTCTGCGAGGGATGTCATGTGTCGGAGGGTCGTTGGTGGATCGAAGCCAGAGCGTGCGATGTTGGCACACTTCCCGATAATCCGTTCTTGGGCAGCAGCAGGACGCCGGGGTATTGCCCGACATGATCCGCATGTCGGTGGGCATCGAACATAGCGACGACAGATTGTGGAATATCGACCAGGCGCTGGCTGCGCGCGACCGACGCAACCGCGACCTGCGACCCGCACCGACTGGAGGAAGTCACCATGACGAACAGCAACCCCGGCTGCCTGCTGAGCCACCGCGACGACCGCGGTGTGCTGACGCTGACGCTGAACCGGCCAGCGGCGTTCAATGCCCTGTCGGAAGAATTGCTCAGCGCGCTGGAACAGGCGTTGACGGTCATCTCCGAAGATGCCACGGTGCGCGTCGTCGTGCTGGCGGCCACAGGAAAGGCGTTTTGTGCCGGCCATGACCTCAAGCAAATGCGCAGCGAACCATCGTTGGCGTACTACCAGAAGCTGTTTCACCAATGCAGCGACATGATGCTGGCATTGCAGCGGCTGCCGGTTCCGGTGATCGCCAGGGTGCAGGGCATGGCCACGGCGGCCGGCTGCCAGTTGGTGGCGATGTGCGACATGGCAGTGGCAAGCAGCGACGCACGGTTCGCCGTCAGTGGAGTCAACTTCGGCCTGTTCTGTTCCGCACCCAGCGTGGCGCTTTCGCGCAATATCGGGCGCAAGGCGGCGTTCGAGATGCTGGTCACTGGCGACTTCGTCAGCCCCGACGAAGCCCAGGCGCGCGGCCTGGTCAATTGCGTGGTGCCGCATGACGGTCTGGATGCGGCGATCGAGCAGCGGGTCGCTGCAATCGTGTCCAAGCCGCGCATCGCATTGGCGCTGGGCAAGGCGCTGTTCTACCGGCAACTTGAACAGGGCATAGACGCGGCCTACACCGACGCCGCCCAGACCATGGCTTGCAACATGATGGACGAGACGGCGCTCGAAGGCGTGCAGGCGTTCATCGACAAGCGGCGCCCGGACTGGCGCGCCTGAATCCCGATTATTTTTGAAGCAAAGGAGCATCCGATGAGCAAGGCAATACGTATCGAGAAAAACGGCGGACCCGAGGTGCTGCAACTGGTCGACGTGCAGGTCGGCGATCCCGGGCCAGGCGAAATCCGGATCCGCCACAAGGCGGTCGGCTTGAATTTCATCGACGTCTACCAGCGCGATGGCCTGTATCCGCTGCCGATGCCGCTGCAACTCGGTATGGAGGCATCGGGTGTCGTCGAGGCGGTGGGCGAGGGTGTGAGCCATCTGAAGGTCGGCGATCGCGCAGCCTATGCCAGCCAGCCGCCCGGCAGCTACTGCGAGGCCCGGGTGATGCCGGCCAAGACGGTCTGCAAGCTGCCCGACGCGATCGATTTCGACACTGGCGCGGCGATGATGCTCAAGGGCCTGACAGCGCAGTACCTTTTGAAGAAGACGTTGCCGATACAAGGCCTGCAAGTCGGCGACTTTGTGCTGTTTCACGCCGCAGCGGGTGGTGTGGGCCTGATCGCCTGCCAGTGGGCCAAGGCGCTGGGTTACCAGTTGATCGGTACCGCCGGCAGCGACGCCAAGTGCGCGCTGGCCATGGAGCATGGCGCGGCCCATGCCATCAACTACAACACCGGGGACTTCGAGGCGAAGGTCAAGGCGATCACCGGCGGCAAGGGCGTCAAGGTGGTGTATGACTCGGTCGGCAAGGACACCTGGGACAAGTCGCTCAACTGCCTCTCGCCGTTCGGCCTGATGGCCAGTTTCGGCAATGCGTCGGGCGCAGTGCCACCGTTTTCCCCCGGCATCCTCGGGGCCAAGGGCTCGCTGTATGTGACGCGCCAGACGCTGTTCACGCACATCGCCACCCGCGAGAGCACGCAGGCGATGGCAGACCAGCTGTTCGACGTGGTGACCAGCGGCAAGGTCAAGATCCGCATCGACCAGCGCTATCCACTGGAGCAGGTGCAGCAGGCGCACCGGGATCTGGAAGCGCGCAAGACGACGGGTTGCACGATATTGACGCTGTAGCTCCGGGCGACCCGGGTGTCAGCCGGCTCCGGGTTGCACCGACCTGTGGCCTGCGTCGCCGGCATCCAGGATGTGGCGTGCGGTTCAGCGATCAATGCCCGGCGCTCTCCATGCGCCGGCGCTCGATGGCTGATTCCAGCCAGCCGACCTCCATCTCCGGCACCGAGGACAGCAGCAGGTCGGTGTAGTCGTCGAACGGTGGCGTGAGCACCTCGGACTTGGTGCCGTAGCGCACGATCCTGCCCTGGTACATCACCGCGATCGAATCAGCGATCGCCTTGACGGTGGCCAGGTCATGGGTGATGTAGATATAGGCGACGCCCTCGATCTTCTGCAGGTTCAGCAGCAGTTTCAGGATGCCATCGGACACCAGCGGGTCGAGTGCGCTGGTGACCTCGTCGCAGATGATGACCTTGGGCTTGGCGGCCAGCGCCCGGGCAATGCAGACCCGCTGCTTCTGTCCGCCCGAGAGTTCCGCCGGGTAACGGTCGATGTAGCCGGCGCCCATCTCGATCTCGTCCAGCAGTACCTGTACGCGGCGGCGTTTTTCGTCACCCTGCATGCCAAAGTAGAACTCCAGCGGCCGCCCGATGATCTTGCCCACGGTATGGCGCGGGTTCATCGCCACATCGGCCATCTGGTAGATCAGCTGCAGCTCGCGCAAGTCGTCCTTGCTGCGCTCGACCAGGCGCGGTGCCAGCAGCTTGCCGTCGAACAGCATGCTGCCCTGACGCGGCGCCAGCAGGCCGGTCATGACCCGGGCCAGCGTCGACTTGCCGGAGCCCGATTCGCCGACGACGGCCAGCGTCTGGCCCACGCTGAGTTCGAGGGAAACACCGTCGAGTACCTTGACGCTGCTGCCGCCATAACTGGCAGTGACTTCGCGCATCTGCAGCAGGGGCGTCGGCCCAGGTTTTTTTTCCTCATGCACGATGGAGCGCACCGACACCAGCGCCTGGGTGTATTCCATCGCCGGCGCGCGGATGATCTGCTCGGTCACGCCGTACTCGACCATCTTGCCGTTGCGCAGCACCATGATGTCGTCCGACACCTGGGCCACGACGGCGAGGTCGTGCGTGATGTACAGCCCGGCTACGCCGGTGTCGCGGATGGCTTCCTTGATCGACGCCAGCACATCGATCTGGGTGGTCACGTCCAGCGCGGTGGTCGGTTCGTCGAACACGATCAGGTCGGGTTCAGCGCACAAGGCCATGGCCGTCATCGCGCGCTGCAGCTGGCCGCCCGAAACCTGATGCGGAAAGCGCTGCCCGAAGGTCTCCGGGTCGGGCAGACCCAGTTTGCGAAACAGCGCAACGGCCCGTTGCTCGGCCGCTTCACGAGTGGCCAGGCCATGATGCAGCGTGGCCTCTACGACCTGGTACATCAGCCGGTGCGAGGGATTGAACGCCGCCGCAGCCGACTGGGCGACATACGCCACCCGGCGCCCGCGCACCGCGCGCAGGCCCTTCTTGCCGCCTTGCAGGATGTCCTGGCAGCGCAGCAGCACCTGTCCGCCGGTGATACGCACGCCGCCGCGCCCGTAGCCGAGCGCCGACAGGCCGATGGTGGATTTGCCGGCGCCGGATTCACCGATCAGGCCCAGTACCCTGCCTTTTTGCAGTTGCAGCGATACATCGTCGACGATGACGATATCGCGTGGCGTCTCCCCTGGCGGGTAAACCGTGGCCTCGATGCGCAGATGGCGAATCTCCAGCAGCATCGCATCAATCGGTGCTGCACCTTCAGCCATTGCCACGCCCGCCCTTGAGGTCGCTGGTGCGGGTCAGGATCCAGTCGGCCACCAGGTTGACCGAAATCGTCAGCACCGCGATTGCGGCAGCGGGAATCAGCCCGGCGGGTATGCCAAATACGATACCCTCCTTGTTCTCCCGGACCATGCCACCCCAGTCGGCGTCGGGCGGCTGCACGCCGAGCCCCAGGAAGGACAGCGCCGACAGGAATAGCACTGCGAAGATGAAGCGCAGGCCGAGTTCGGATATGAGAGGGGTCAGCGCGTTGGGCAGGATCTCGGAGAAAACGATCCACGGTGTCTTCTCGCCACGCAGCTTGGCGGCTTCGACGAAATCCATCACATTGATGTCGGCCGCCACCGCACGCGAGAGCCGGAACACCCGGGTCGAATCGAGGATGCCCAGTACCAGTACCAGCACCGGGATCGACGAGGGCAGCACCGACAACACCACCAACGCGAAAATCAGGGTCGGGATCGACATCAGCAGGTCGACACCGCGCGACAACCACTGGTCGGGCCAGCCCCCGATCACGGCCGCGGTGAATCCGAGGATCGAGCCCATCGTGAACGACAAGGCCGTCGCCAGGCCGGCGATCACCAGCGTCACCCGGGTGCCGTAGATCATGCGCGAGAGCAGGTCGCGGCCCAGGTTGTCAGTGCCTAGAAGGGACTTGTCGGACATCGGCGCCCAGACGTCACCCACCACATCGGCGTTGCCATATGGCGCGATCCACGGCGCGAGGATCGCGATCAGCACGAAGCCGATCGTGAACGTCAGGCCAATCATGGCCGAGATCGGCATGCGCCGCCATTCAAGCAAGGCGATACCTCATTTCGGATGCCGCAGCCGCGGATTGGCCATCACGCCGGCGATGTCGGCGATCATGTTGAGCAAGATGTAGACGGTGGCGAAAATCAAACCACAGGCCTGCACCACCGGCACGTCGCGCTTTGCGACATGGTCGACCAGGTACTGGCCCATGCCGGGATAGACGAAGATCACCTCGACCACCACCACGCCGACGACCAGGAACGCCAGGTTGAGCATCACCACGTTGATGATCGGCGCCAGCGCATTGGGCAGGGCATGGCGGTAGATCACCTGCAGCGCGCCCAGGCCCTTGAGTTCGGCGGTCTCGATGTAGGCCGACTGCATGACGTTGAGGATGGCCGCGCGCGTCATGCGCATCATGTGCGCCAGCACGGCGGTGGTCAGCACTGCGACCGGCAGCACGATCACCGCCAGCCGCTCGGCGAGCGGCATGCCGTCGAACACGGTCGCCACGCTGGAGAACCATTGCAGCTTGACGGCGAAAAAATACATCAGCACATAGCCGACAAAAAACTCCGGCAGCGAGGTCGAGGCCAGTCCCAGGCCCGAGATCAGGCGGTCGACAAAACCATTGCGATGCCGCACCGCGACCAGGCCCAGGCCGATGGCAAGCGGCACCGATACCACTGCTGCACAGAACGCCAGGAACAGCGTGTTGGCAAATCGCTTGCCCAACGCTTCGGCGATCGGCAACCCATTGGACAGGGCATCGCCGAAATCGCCGACCATCGCGCCGCTGAGCCAGCGCCAATAACGCACGGCGGCCGGATCGTTCAAACCCATGTCGCGGCGCAAGTTGGCCAGCGCCTCGGGCGTGGCGGACTGGCCGAGGATGGCGGCGGCGACATCGCCCGGCAGCAACTGCGTGCCGGCGAAGATCAGCACCGATACGCCGAACAGCAACACCACGCCCAGCGCCAGACGCTGGGCGACCTGGCGCAACAGGGGGGACACGATCAAGCGCGCGCTGCTTTCAGCTTTCCAGCCAACACTCGGAAGCCGCCATGCCCGACATCAACTCGGCGTTCGGATTCGGGATCCAGCCGCCGACCTTGGGTCCGGTGGCGTCGATGGTGTCGTTGAACATCGGCACCATCACGCCACCTTCGTTGTGCACCATCATGGCCATGTCGCGGTACATCGCCTTGCGCCTGGCTTCGTTCAGTTCGCCCCGCGCAGCCGTGACCATCTTGTCGAACGCCGGGTTGAAAAAACGGGTGTCGTTCCAGTCCGCGCCGCTGATGTAGGCGGTCGAATACATCTGGTCCTGCACCGCCCGTCCACCCCAGTAAGAGGTCGCGAACGGCTGCTTGTTCCATATCGTGGACCAGTAGCCGTCGCCCGGCTCGCGCTTGACCTCGATCGTGATGCCGGCCTTGGCGCAGCTGGTCTGGTACAGCTGGGCCGCCTCGACCGCGCCTGGAAACGCCACTTCGGACGTGCGCAGCAGGATCGGCCCGCTATGACCGGATTTCTTGTAGTGGAACGCGGCCTTGTCCGAGTCGTACTCGCGCTGCGGCAAGGCGGTGAACAGCGGGTAGGCTGAATTGATCGGGAAGTCGTTGCCTACCGAGCCATAACCGCGCAGGATCTTGTCGACCATCTCCCTGCGGTTCATGCCGTACTTGAGCGCCAGGCGCAAATCGGCGCTGTCGAACGGCGCGGTGTTGCAATGCATGTTGAACACATAGTGCCCGCGTCCACGGGCGGTCTGGATCTTGACACCCGGGGCGCGTTTGATCAGCTCCACGACCTTGGGGTCGACCCGGTTGGCGATGTGCACCCGGGCGCTCTGCAGCGCCGCCATGCGCGCCGTGCTGTCGTTGAGCACGACGAATTCGACCTGGTCGGCCCATCCGCGCGACTTGGCGGCCCAGTATTCCTTGTAGCGCTCGCCAATATGGCGCACGCCGGGCTCATTGGTCACCATCTTGTAGGGCCCGGTGCCGATGGCGGCGGTGGCGGCGTCCTTGCCGCCGTTGGGCTGGATCAGCAGGTGGTAGTCGGTCAGCAGGTACGGGAAGTCGGCATTGGCGTCCTTCATCGTGAAGATCACGGAGTCGCCGTCGCGGGTGACCGAATCGACGCCGCGCATGATTCCCAGAGCGCCCGACTTGGTGTCCTTGCCGGAGTGGCGCTGCATTGTCGCGACCACGTCGTCAGGCGTCATTTCCTTGCCATTGTGGAACTGCACACCCGTGCGGATCTTGAACACCCAGGCCTTGGCGTCCGGTGACGAGCGCCACTCGGTTGCCAGGTAGGGCATGAGTTCCCCCTTGGGCGACAGACGCACGAGCTCCTCGCCCCAGGCGCGGCCGACACTGAACGTGACCTGGTTGGCGGCCAGCGCCGGGTCCATGCTGTCGGTGGCGGCGCCGCCCTGCATGCCGATCTTGAGGATGCCGCCGCGGCGCGGGCCGGCGGCATGCGCCGCAGTCGCCAACAAGGCATTGGCCACGGTGGCCGATACGCCGAGCGCAGCCGCGCGACCGAGGAAATCGCGGCGCGAGCTGCGTCCGAGTGCGACTTGCCGGCTAAGATATTCAAGCTCTTGGGTCATTGTTCAGTCTCCGGTTGTTTGGACGGGCAGGACTGAATGGGGTATTTACTTTCGCCATCTGCATTCAGCCCGGCGATTCAGTATAGGCATCGACCCACCAGACACAACCTGGGAAAGTACTTAGTTCGATGGTCGCAGTGGTTCAAGTACACGTCGTTTTCCGTCCTCTGATCCATGGCACCAGCGGCTAGCAATTGAGCCGGTCGCCGCCGGGCTGGTTGTTGATGCCTCACGCCGTCGTCAACCTGCCCTGGGCCAATTGCGTCAACGCGGTGCCAATCGCCGCGAAACTGTTGGCCGCCCGGTCGGACATGTGGCGCGCGCGCAGATAGCCGTGCACCAGTTCCGGCTCGTTGCGGTACTGCGCCGCTACGCCGGCGGCCTGCAACCGCCGCACATACTGGACGCCATCGTCGCGCAGCGGATCGATGTCGGCGGTGACGACGAAGGCCGCCGGCAGGCCGCGGTAGTCGGTCGCCAGCAGCGGCATCAGGTCCGGATCGCGCACCTGTTCGCGGTTCAGGCCTCCGGTGCGGAGCGCAAAATAGAAGGCGCTCTCCTTGGCGGACAGCATCGGGGCATTGGCGTTCGACACATAGGAGCCTTTGCTGTGGTCGCCGCCGAGTCCCGGGTAGATCAGGATCTGGCCCAGTGGCATCGCAGCCTGCGCCGCCTTTTGCCGCAGGCACACGGCGGCGACCAGGTTGCCGCCGGCGCTGTCGCCCCCGATCACGACCCGTTGCCCGCTGTGCACCAGGTACTGGAATGCCGCCTGCGCATCGTCGCCCTGAGCCGGATGCACATGCTCGGGTGCCAGCCGGTAGGCGATGGCCACCACGTCGATGCCGGTGGCCGCGCACCAGCCGGCGCAGGCGTCGGCATGGCTCTCCAGCCCGCCCAGGATGAATCCGCCTCCATGCAGGTACAACAAGGTGGTGCCGGCATGAGTCTGCTCCCGGTGCCGATAGCGGCGTGCGGGAATGGTGCGGGACGGATCGGTGGCGGCGATGCCAAAGTCGACGGTCTGCACCTGTGATGGAAGTGGCTCGCGCATTTCCTGCGCATAGCGGTTGTACCAGGCGCGGTTTTCCGCGATCGAGAAGGTGTAGGACCCGGGCGGATAGAACGCATTGGTCCGGCCGATGTAGGCCAGCACCTGCGGGTCGGTGGGCATGGGATAGGGTTGAGGCTCGGACATAGGGTGCTCGAAGCGGTGTTTCAGGATCGTTCGATGCAGTGTAGAGCGGCGCCGCAGTGGCGGGAAGTGCCGGTTGCCAATTCGGTGCAGGTTGCCGGATCTCGGTCTATACCGAGAAAGGCTCGACCCGCATCGGTCTGATCACGCCGGTCAAGATGCTGTCGTCGCTGTCGCAAGACCCCGCGCTATTGCCCGTGGCCCGTGAAGTGGAGGACAAGACGATCCGGATGATCGACGAGGCCAAATAGCGCCGCACATGGGCTTGGGTGTCCGCTCGGCCGACGACCGCCATCGACCCCAAGACCAATGCTGGTGCAGCGCCGCCGGTCAAGGTGCATGTCGATGTACCGGGGCGGTCATTGGCGGGCCCAGCGGGGTGGGTGAACGGCTCCGCGAATGTCCTCCGCAATGGGCTTCGCCCATTGCTCCCCCTTTATTTCGCTCCGCCGTTCACCCACCCCGCTGGGCCGGCGACGCTTCTGACGCACCAACTGGAGGACATCGGCATCCGCACGCCAAACCGGTCGCCCGATCAGGCCGGCACGGCGCTCTGCGGAGCGAAATAAAGGAGGAGGCCGCAGGCCGGGGGACATTCGCGCAGCAGAGTGCCGTGCCGAACTGATCCCGCCAACCAAAGGCGAGCGCAACGCAAACGCAAATCCCTGGGCGTTCGACGCGGCACAATCCTTTCAGACCAACGGGTCCTCCAGTGCCCGCTTGACCGGCATGATGTGAATGCCTTGCGGGTCGATCTCCAGGTGAACATTGGCGCCAGCCTGGAGGTCCAAAAGGCGCGCGAATCGGGTGGTCAGGTCCAGATGCAGGCGGGTTTGCGGCAGCGCCAATGGACGACATTGCACGGTGACGATCTCGCCCAGGCGTCGCATATCGTGCACCCTGCACGGCACGATGTTCGCGCCCGTCGCAGCCTGTGCATGCAACTGCACATGTTCGCCGGAGATAACCCAGCGCACATGGGCGCCATCGTCGAGTCGGCCCTTGTCGTGGGTGAGCAGGTCGATGCCAGCGGCTGCGTCACCCCAGCGCAGTCGCGCCATCGCATCTGGGGACGGCGCCTTGTGAAAGACGCCCTGATGGACATCGCGCAGGCCCACAAGCGCAGCCACGCGGGCATTGCGCGGCTGGGACAGCACCCGCTCCGGCGCTCCGTCCTGCATGGTGGTGCCGCCATCGAGGATGCTGATACGGTCCGCCAGCAAGCGCGCCTCGCGCAGGTCATGGGTGACCATGACGATGGGCAATTGCACCCGTTCGCGCAGCTTGACGAGTTCGTCGTACAGCGATTGGCGGGTGGGCTGGTCCACCGCGGAGAAGGCTTCGTCGAGTAGCAGCAGGCGTGGCTGGCGTGCCAGCGCCCGCGCCAAGGCGACCCGCTGGCGCTGGCCGCCGGAGAGTTCGTGCGGCCGGCGCCAGGCCAGGCCGTCGAGCTGCATGTCGCTCAACAGGCGCAACGCGGTGTCGCGTGGCATTGCGCGCGGCAAGGCCAACTGCACATTCTCCAATGCGCTCAGATGCGGGAACAGCGCGTAATGCTGAAATACCATCCCCACCGCGCGTTGCTCTGCCGGCACCTGGATGCCGTGGTCTGAATCGAACCAGACCGCATCACCCAGGCTGATGCGGCCCTGACCTACACCCAGCAGTCCGGCGATGGCGCGCAGCACGCTGGTCTTGCCGCTACCCGATGGCCCGACCAGGGCCAGCAACTCGCCGGGGGCGCAGTCGATGCGGGCATGCAGCGGGATCGGCCCGTTCTGGAGCAAGCGTGCCTGGAGCATCTGCTACATGACGATTCGAGCGTCGCGCGCCACGGCGGGTGAGCGCATCAGCCAGGCCGAGACCAGCAGGGTGAGCATTGACAGGGCCAGCAGCGTGGCCGACATGGTGCCGGCCGATTGCATGTCGAACGACTGCACCTTGTCGTAGATCGAAATGGCGATGGTGCGGGTCTGCCCGGCAATGCTGCCGCCCACCATCAACACCACGCCGAACTCGCCCATGGTGTGGGCCGCGGTCATGATCATGCCGCTGGCAATGCCACGGCGCGCCAGCGGCAACTCGATCTGCCACAGCGTGCGCCAGCGCGACAGGCCGCAGGTGCGCGCGGCGTCGTGCAGATCGGTGGGTATGGCCTCGAACGCGCGCTGCATCGGCATCAGTGCGAACGGGATGTTGAAGATCACGCTGGCCACCAACAGGCCGGTGAACGAGAACACCAGCGTATGGCCGAATACCTGCTGAAACAACCTGCCCAACACCGATTCCCCGCCCATGGCCACCAGCAGGTAAAAACCGAGCACGGTGGGCGGCAACACCAGTGGCAGCGCCAGCAGCGCTTCGAACACCGGTTTGAGCGGATGATGGCTGTTGGCCAGCCAGCGTGCTGCTAACACACCGAGCGGCAACAGGATCAGCGCCGTGGCGATCGACAGCTGTACCGAGAGCCAGAGTGCGGGCCAATCCATCCTTGGCCTCTCAGTTCAGCGTTTCGCCGGGCAACACGAAGCCGTAGCGCGTGAAAACCGCGCGCGCCGCCGGCTGCTGCAGATAGGCGTAGAAAGCATGCGCTTCCCGGCCGGCCTTGCGTGTCAATACCATGCGCTGGCGCAGCGGGCGATGCAGGTGCTCCGGCACCAGTACATGCCGGCCCGCACCGGCGAACGCGGGCGCCAGGGCCAGGGAATAGGCAAATATGGCGCCCTGGGCCGAACCCGACACGGCAAACTGCGCCGCCTGCGACACGTTTTCGCCCAGCACCAGATGGGGCTGCAACGCATCCCACAGACCCACCGCCTGCAGCGCCTCGCGGGCTGCTCGCCCATAGGGCGCATGCTCGGGGTTGGCGATCGCAAAGCGGGCCATGCGCCCCTCGGCCAGCGCCGCGCGCAGATCCGTCAACTGCGGATCGGGTGTGAGCGTGGACGCGCGCGGCGCAAACAACACGATGCGGCCGATCGCATACAGGGCCCCGCGGTCAACGGTGCGATGCTGGTGCGCCAGTTGCAGCACGAAGGCCTCGTCGGCAGACAGGAACAATTCGAACGGCGCGCCCTGCATGATCTGGCGCGTGAAGTTGCCTGACGAGCCATAGCTGATGCGCACAGGCTGGCCGGTTTCCTTCTGGAACGCGGCGGCGATATCGTCCAGCGCAAACTTCAGGTCCGACGCCGCGGCCACGATCGGGCCGCCCGGCGCCCTCGCGTTGGCGGCGTTGAGCAGCAGGGCGCAGGCCAGCAAGCAGACGGAGAAGGAACGCAGCAAGGCCATGGTCGCAAGGGGTGTCGATGTCGGCTAAGTCTAGTGGAGTTCGCGGCGCTGTCGCAGGCTGTTGCGACGTTGGGGTCGGCGTCGATCCGTACAGCGCCCCCCATTGCGAGGGCGTCATGCCGAGCCCAGCCTGGATCTGTGCACCGAACAGCCCGATGAAGATCGATTGGCCGAAGGTCGATGTCACGGCCGCGACCAGCCCGAAGGCGGCCGCGCGGCGATGCAGCGTTTGGCTGTTTGTCACGGCCGTTGAACGCAACGACGCCGTAACCAGGATGTGCTGGCGATGGTCAGTCGCGCTTGCCGCTGGTCAGGCTCAAGGCCGCCAGGGCCATCACCTTGGCCGAGTCCACCATCGCCTGAACGCCGATGTATTCGTCCGGCTGGTGCGCCAGGTCCAGGATGCCCGGGCCGTACGCAATGCACTGGTTCAGCTTGCCGGTGCGCACGATGTGCTTCTGGTCGTAGGTACCCGGACTGGAGATGTAACTCGGCTCGCGCCCCAGCACCCGGGCGATGGCCCGCGCAGTGGCATCCACCACCGGCGCGTCTCTGGGTGTCGCGGTGGGCAAGAAGCTCATGATGTCGCGCAGCCCGTAGTCGAATCCCGGCCGCGTTGCCTTGAGCTCTTCGAGCATCGCGGTGATCTCGGCCTTGACCGCGTCCAGCGACTCTTCGGCAATGAAGCGCCGATCCAGCACCGCGCGGCAACTATGCGACACGACGGGCGAGGGCAGGTCGCCGGTCGGGCGGCCCTGGTCGTCCAGGCCGTAGCGCTGCTCGACCTGGCCGCCGTGCAGGCTGTTGATATTGAGCGTACTGACACGCGCACCGGGTGGCTCCACTGGCTGTGCGGTGTGCCGCTCGCGCAACTTGGGGCCGAGTTCGGCCTCCAGCAGATGGATGAAGGCCCCCATGTGGCTGATGGCCGAGTCACCCAGGAACGGCATCGAGCCGTGGGCGATTCGACCGCGTGTCTCCACTTCGGCCCACCATACGCCGCGGTGCCCCAGGCAGATCCGGTCCACGCCCAGCGGTTCGGGGATGATGACGTGGTGCACCCGCGGGCTACTGAAAAACCCCAGGCCGGCCAGATGGCCGACACCGGCATAGCCGCCGGACTCTTCATCGACGGTGCCGCTGATTTCGATCGCGCCGGGAAACCTGATTCCGGCGTCGAGGATGGCTTCGACCGCAATCACGCTGGCGGCCAGTCCGCCCTTCATGTCACAGGTGCCGCGGCCATAGATGCGGTCGCCCACAAGCTCGGCGCCGAACGGGTCGTGGGTCCAGCCGGGCCCGGGTTCAACCACATCGATATGCCCGTTGAAATGCACGCATTCACCGCCGGGTTGTCCCTCGTAGCGTGCCACGACGTTGATCCGGGGATGGCTGTCCTTGTCACCCGGCGCGCCCTCGCCGCGCAGGTATTGCACCGCAAAGCCGCGCTTGCGCAAGCGCTCGCCCAGTGCCCGCGCGCAGGCCTCGTAGGCGTCGCCCGGTGGATTCACGGTGGGTATGCGAACCAGCTCCTGGGTCAGGGCCACCAGTTCATCGCGTTTGGCGTCGATGCGCGCCAACAGGGCAGGGGTGTCGAAGGTCATTGCCCGATTCTATTGGTGCTGGACCTGCCGATGGGCCGGCTTCGCTGTGGCGCCGCCAACGCCGAGCCGCTACAGCCGACCGGACTGGCGCCGGTGCGTCGTCAGCAAAGTACCGGACTCTCCTGGTCGCAGGTAGGTGGGCGCAATGGCGCGCAACGAACTGGGTGTGATGCCAAGCGCTTGCAAACCCGGCATGACCCCGCTGGCGACGTTGTCGACCTGCATCGAGGCGAGATTGTCACGGCTCATCAGGGGCTCGCCCGGCAGCATTTCCATGACCCGGGCCTGCAGCCGCGCCAGCAATGCCGGTAGCGCGATCACCGGTCGCGGATGGGCGGACAACTGCCCTGCCAGTTGCACCAACTCGCGCAGGGTGAACACATCCGGCCCACAAGCCTCGAACACCGGGCCGGACGGCGCGCCGGCCAGACCGGTCACATTGCCGCTGCGCGCCAGCAGACGAACCACGGCCTGCGCAACGTCCTCGACCCACACTGGCTGAAACCGGGTATTGGCGCCGGCCAGAGGTACGAACGGAAACACCGCCTGCAGCTTGGCAAACATGTTCAGGAACCGGTCCTGCGCGCCAAACACGACGCTGGGTCGAAGTACCGCATGGTTCAGGCCGCTCGATGCCAACATGGCTTCGCCCTGGGCCTTGCTGCGCTGGTACAGAGAGCTGGCGTCCGCCGCGGCACCCAGTGCGCTGACGTGCACCAGTCGGTTGACACCCGCTGCCTGGCAGGCCCGCACCAACTTGCGCACCAGCGCAACATGCACATGGTCGAACGCCGCGACCTCGCCGTGCAGGATGGCGACCAGGTTGACCACGGCATCGTGGCCCGGCAGCAGCCGCGCCAGCGCGGATTCATCATGGATGTCCGACTCGATGACGTCGACCCAGGGCAGTGGCTGCACGGATCGCGCGTTGACCATCCGGCGCGTCGGCACGGTCAGGCGGCAGTTCAGCTGCGCTGCCTTTTCACACACGTGGCGGCCGATGAATCCACTGCCACCCAGCACAAGAATGCGTTTCACGGTGTTGCCTCCGACGCCGATGTTGGCGGGCTTCAGGGTAGATCCTTGTTGATGGCCGCTGCGTTGCCCTGGCGCGGGCCAACCATACCCAGGCGCGACTTGAGCGATTGCGCGTTGCCGGTCAGCAGGGCTGCGTAGTTGGTGGTGTTGCTCAATACCTTTTTGACATAGTCGCGGGTTTCATTGAACGGAATGTTCTCGGCCCAGATGGCAGCCTCGACCACCGGGCCGTTGCGCCAGGCGCGTGGGCGACCGGGGCCGGCGTTGTAGGCCGCCGCCGCCAATGGCATGGAGCCGGCGAAATCGTCCAGCGCCAGCTTCAGGTAGGCGGTGCCGATCGCGATGTTGATGTCGCGGTCGTTGATCTGGCTGGCCTTGAAGTCGTCCATGCCGATCTTCTTCGCGGTCCAGCGTGCCGTGGCCGGCATCACCTGCATCAGGCCCGAGGCGCCGACGCCCGATCGGGCATCCATCAGGAAGCGGCTTTCTTGCCGGATCAGGCCATAGACATAGGCCGGATCGAGGCCGATTTGCTTGGCACGCGGTATTACCGCATCGCGCAGCGGCATCGGGAAGCGCTGTTCGAGGGCGATGACATCGCGGGTGCGTTCGCTGGTGTTGATGCAGTTCTTCCAGTCCTCGCGCTCGCAGGCCAGTTCAGCCGCGGCGAGCAGGCGACGGTCGTCCATGCCCCCTGGCTCGTGCAGGCGCACTGCATAGTTCCATTCCCGGTCGCCTTCACCGCGCAGGCCGATCTTGATCGCATACTGGCTGCGCGCCAGCGCGGTGTTCTGCAGCGCATCGGACCTTTCCTGGGCGGTCGTGGCCGGCGGCGCGGCGGGCGCGGTGATGCCGCGGCCCAGTTCCTCCAATGCCAGTTGCTCATAAAAGCCACGCACACTGGCGATGCTCTCGAGCAGCGTGGTCGCCTGCGCGCGCTCCGCTGCCGAGCCGCCCTCGGCCAGCAAGGCCCGGGCGCGCCAATAGATCCAGGTCGGGTCCTGCCGTTGCGCATCGTCCATCGCAGCAGTGGCTTCCAGTACCTGCCTCCAAAGGCCTGCGCGCAGCGCAGCGCGCACCTTCCATTCCAGATGCTCCGGTTGCAGGTGCTTGTCCTGCGCCTGGGCGAAATACCGGGGGGCGTCGTCCGACAGGCGCTGTGCAGCCCGCTTGCCGATGACGCCCCAGACATAGCTGCGCTCCTCCTGCGTCAACTGGGTGCGCCAACGCAACAGGCCCATGTGTTCGGCAGCCTGAACCGGATCGTCGGCGGCCATCCGGACCAAGCCCAGCGTGACGAATTCCTTGGTGCGCGGCAGCAAGGCCGTGTGCTTTTCGTCCAGGTACCGATCCGGGCCAGAGAAGATCGTCTTGACCTTGTTCGTCCAGTCCGGATTCAGCAGGCCGACTGCCTGCGTGACCACCGACTGGCGACCGTTCTCCATGCCGATGCGTGCCCGCAGCCAGGCGACCGCGGGCTTCATCTTGCCGGCTTTGAGCAGTTGCTCGGCAGCGCGTGCGCAACCGTCATCGGCATCGCGCTGCGCCAGCCACAGGCTCTGCACCTTGCTGGCTACGTCGGCGCCAGTGGCGTTGAAGTCCGTCAAGAGCGCATAACAGCGCAGTTCGCTGTCGTCATTCATGCGAAAACTGGGATATTCGGCCATGAAGCCGGCCCAGTCGCGCAGCTGGCCCAGCAGCAGCAGCCAGTCGTTGCGCATCCGGTCTTCCTGGTAGGTCCCGGCGTATTTGCGCAGGAATGCGCGTACCTCGGCATTCGGCGCATCGACCAGGCGGGCCCTGAGTTCCCAATAGGCCGCCCACGGCTCGAGCACATGGCCGCGGACCTCGGGCAATAGTGCGGCCAGGCGCTTGCGATCGAATTTGCGGAACGCCTCCTTCATTTCCAACACGGCCTCGTCGGCCCGCGCGGTATCCGCCGCCTGGGCCAACGCATGGCCAGGCAGGCCCAGGCCCGCTGCGACGATGAGTGCGATCGATGTCAAAATGCCGGCAAACTTCATAGCGAGATTATGGACAACTCCGACGACAGGAAGACGCAGGAAAAGAAAGACCTTCGCAAGGCACTTGTCGAACAGCGGTTGAACATGCCCGATCGCCAGCAGCGCGCCGCGTTACTGCAAGATGTGATGCGTATCTGGCTGGTTGGACGGCCCGATACCGTCATCGGCGCCTACTGGCCGATCAAGGGTGAGTTCGACCCGCTACCGGCGCTGCACCGCTGGAAGGAGGACGGCGAACTGCTGGACCAGCCGCAGCCGCGCCGCATTGGATTGCCGGTGGTGGACAAGGTGCACAAGACCATGGTCTTTCATGCCTGGTATCCGGGTTGCCGTATGGAGGAGGATGCCTACGGCATTCCCAAGCCAAAGGATACCGAGGTCATCGTGCCCACTCTGATGTTCATTTCCTGCGTCGGCTATGGCCCGGGCGGGCACCGGCTGGGCTACGGTGGCGGTTTTTATGACCGCACGCTGGCCATATTGCAGCCCCGGCCCTACACGGTGGGGCTGGGGTTCACGCAAGGCTTCCTGTCCGACTTCGAACCCCAGTCGCACGATATACCGCTCGACGCGATTCTCAACGAGAACGGCGCCGTCTGGCCGATGTAGGCGCTGCGGGGCGCCTGGCGATCATCCACCCTGTGGCCGTCTGCGCGGTGCAGGAAGGCTCGATTGCGCAACACCGGCAGTGGGGCCCGGTGCCCCTTCTCCGATGGCCAGGCGTGAGGCTGCAAGAGGCCTTGCTGGTACGTGGTGAACCAGCGTTGCCAGGCCAGGATCTCGAAGTTGCGGCTGCGGATGTCGCCCGCTTCGATCAACGTGAACCGGGCCAGGTCGGCGGCGCCCTGCAACGGCTGCGCGCTTTCGAGCAACCAGGGACTGGCCACAGGCCAACGACTGGGGCGATGTCGTGCTACGCTGCGGAGCGGGCATTCACTTGACGCCCGGCCAGCATGTGGTGCTCCGGGCCTCCGCGCCGCGGGTCTAACCGCCAGACGGCCGGTTGTTGGAGCGGCGCCGGGCCGCGGGCTTGCGTTGCGGTTTGGCAGCATGCGCCTGGCGCGCACTGTCCAGCGCCAACCGCGCCCAGGGCGTCATTGACAACGGCGACTCCATCGCATCGACCGGTGCGCTGTAGTAGCCCATGCTCAGCTGCACCGGCTCGCCCTGCTTGTGTGTTGACCAGGTGAAGCGCTGGCAATGCACGGCCTCGAACGATGCCTGCGTCCGGGCCCCGGCCTTGAGCCACAATTTCTCCCCATCACCCAGATCCGCAATCAGCGCCAGATTCAGGCCATCAAGGGCCAGGCCCCAGCCGCCAAACATGCGCTTGGCAGTGCACGGGCCGATGCCGGACAACAATTCCAGGCAATAGTCGGCAAAGTCTCGGTTTGCAGCCATGCATGCAGTCTACGTCGCAACCGGCGTTCTGGTTCACGCGGGTCGCCGTGGGGCATTGCAGAACCCCGAGAGGGGGTCGTTCCTACCGGGCAGTTGTGCCGCAATCGCAGCGCGCATTCGTATGCGGCCCGAATGCGTCTTGCATTCGTATGCAAACTGGATAGAATTTAGACCCACAGGTTCACCCGCAATGCCCGGCCGAAGATTAAACTGCAGTTTCAGACCAGAACAGAAATATTGATTCATGACTCACGGTGATGCCCTCGTTCGAAACAAGTGTACGGTCTGGGCGGCGATGAATACGATTGCAGAATCGACGCCTGCCACACTCGCCCGCCAGCTCGCGGCAATTTACCATCCAACCGCGCAGTGGCGCGGCTCGCACCCGTGGAATGAGGTGCAGGGTGTCGATGCGATCGAGAAGCAGGTGTGGGCGCCATTGCTGCAGTCCTTTCCAGACCTGGAGCGGCGCGACGACATCGTCATGGGCGGCCACTATGAGGGGCGCGACTATGTTGGCTGCGTCGGCAGCTTGTGCGGCAGTTTCCGGCGCGACTGGAACGGCATTCCCGCCACGGATCAGGTCGTGCATCTGCGTTATGGCGAATTTCACCAGATGGTGGACCACAAAATCATGCAAAGCACGGTGCTCGTCGATATCCTCGATTTCATCCGCCAGGCGGGATTCTGGCCGATTGCTCCGAGCCTGGGCCAGGAAGGTCCGTGGCAGGGTCCGTTGGGCCGAGACGGGCTGGTTTTCACAACGCAGGATGCAGAGGAATCCGCCGCCAGCCTGAAGCTGACGCTGGATATGCAGGCCTCGCTGGGCGCCTACGACGACGCGTTGGGCCAGGGGCGCGAAGGCCTGCTGAACATGCCGCAAAGACAGTACTGGCACCCGAAGATGATGTGGTACGGCCCCAGCGGCATCGGCACCACGCGGGGGCTCGAGGGTTTCGTGGACTACCACCAGTTGCCGTTTCGGATCGCGTTTCCGCGCCAGCCCAATCAGCCACAGCCGCCCGGCCTGGGCCAGCACGGTGGCAGCCATTACGTACGCATCGGCGACGGGCGCTTCTCGGCCACCGGTGGCTGGCCCAGCCGGCACATGCTGCACCTGGGCGGCGGCTGGCTCGGGCTGGGTGCCACCGGGCGGCCGGTCACCATGCGCGTGATGGATTTCTACAGCGCCGACCAGGGCCTGATCCGCGAGAACTGGGTGCCGATCGACATCCTCCACGTGCTGCTGCAGATGGACGTCGATGTGCTGGGGCGCGTGCGCAGCCAGTTCGGCCGGCGTCGCTGAGTCGTGGCCGCCTGGCTTTACGCCGGACCATATTTGAATACGTATGCGCAACAAGGATCCGCCATCGCGGATGATCATTTTTCGCAATCAAGCGCAAGGTGATATCTCCCTTGCATCCTAGGGTAAGTACCAGTACTTCCGCGTCGCTTTTCTCTTATCATGCATACGTATGCATGATAAAGCCATGATTGTTGTTCAACCGCCAAAAGGTCATGCACGATGATTCGATATCTCAAGCAGGGCAAGGACGCCCAGTCCCGCGCCGACGACGACGTGCAGGTGCGGTCCATCGTGGAATCCATTCTCAAGGAGGTTCAGGCGCGTGGCGACGAGGCTGTACGTGAATACAGCCGCAAGTTCGACAACTGGGACCCGGCCAGCTTCACGTTGTCGCAAGGCGAAATCGAGTCGGCGGTCAACAGGTTGACTGCGCGCGAGCTCGAGGACATCCGGTTCGCGCAGAAACAGATCCGCAATTTCGCGCAGATCCAGCGCGACAGCATGAAGGACGTGGAAGTCGAAACCATGCCCGGTGTGATCCTGGGTCACAAGAATATTCCGGTCAATGCGGCGGGTTGCTACGTGCCCGGCGGCAAGTATCCGCTGATCGCCTCTGCTCACATGAGTGTGCTTACGGCCAAGGTCGCCGGCGTGAAGCGAGTGGTCTCCACCGCGCCACCTTATCAGGGCGCCCCGCATCCGGCCATCGTAGCCGCCATGCATTTCGCCGGCGCCGACCAGATTCTGGTGCTCGGGGGTGTGCAGGCCGTTGCCGCGATGGCACTGGGCACCCAGACCGTGGCTGCGGTCGACATGCTGGTCGGACCTGGCAACATGTTCGTTGCCGAGGCCAAGCGCCAGTTGTACGGGCGCGTGGGCATCGACCTGTTTGCCGGCCCGACCGAGACGCTGGTGATCGCCGATGACACGGTGGACGGCGAGATATGCGCGGTCGACCTGCTGGGCCAGGCCGAGCATGGACCGACATCCCCGGCCGTCCTGCTCACCACGTCCGAAAAGCTGGCCCGGGCCACCATGGCCGAAGTCGAGCGTCAGCTCAAAATACTGCCCACCGCCGACATCGCGCGCAAGGCCTGGGATGTGTATGGCGAGGTTATCGTCTGCGACAGCGACGAGGAGATGCTGGCCAAGGCCGACGATCTGGCGTCCGAGCATGTGCAGGTCATGACCCGCGACCCGGACTATTTCCTGAAGAACATGACCAATTACGGCGCGCTGTTCCTGGGTCCGCGTACCAATGTGAGTTTTGGCGACAAGGTCATCGGCACCAACCACACCTTGCCAACGAACAAGAGCGCGCGATATACCGGGGGCCTGTGGGTTGGCAAGTTTCTCAAGACCTGTACCTACCAAAAGGTGACCACCGACAAGGCCTCCGCACTGGTCGGTGAATACTGCTCACGCCTATGCCACATGGAGAACTTTGCCGGGCATGGCGAGCAGGCCAACATCCGGGTGCGCCGCTATGGCGAACGCGCCGAGGTGCCCTGGTACGAGCCGGTGCCAGCGCTGCCCTGAGGGTTGCACCGTCCGTCAATCCCCGCCCGCTTGCAACCAACGAACCGCAATCCCATGCCAGGCGCACGCCCCGAACAAGCCGTTCTGACCCGCGACAACGACCATACGCAGACGGCGGCAACGCAGTTGGTGGTCGAGTCCATGGTCGATGGTCTGAACGACCACACCATCGACGGCATCGAGAAGTTTTTCACGCCCGACTTCCGCTGGATGGGCAATGCCGGTTGTGGCACCAAAAACGGTGTGCGCGCATTCCAGGAAAACTGGCAGCGCCCGTTCCAGGCCGCGTTTTCCGACAAAGTCTGTATCGATGAGGCGCGCCTCGCGCAAGGCGAGTGGATGGCCGCCTTCGGGCGCCAGGAGGCCACCCATTCGGGCGAGTTCATGGGCATTGCGCCGACCGGCAAGCGGGTCGAGATCCGCTATATGGATTTCTGGAAGGTGCAGGATGGCAAGATCGTCGATAACTGGGTCAACGTGGACTTTGCGCATGTGTTGCGCCAACTCGGCAAGGACCCGTTCGACGGCCATGGCTGGGAGGCGTTCGACCGAGGTGAGCGCGTGCCGCCGCGTCCGGGCGCGACAAGCTGAGCCGCAGGATGTCCGACCGCTCGCTGAAAACACCTTCGTCGCGCCTTGATGGCAAGGCCGCGCTGGTCACCGGTGCCGGTCGTGGTATCGGACTGGCGGCTGCGCATGCACTGGCGCAGGCCGGCGCGCATGTGACGCTGGCGGCGCGCACGACCGATGCGATCAACGCGGCCTGCGCCGACATCCGCGCCGCCAATGGCCAGGCAAGGGAAGCCCTGCTGGACGTAACCGACTCGAACGCCGTGACGGTGTTTGCTGCACAGCATGGCCCGTTCGACATCCTGGTCAACAACGCCGGCACCAACCGGCCGTCGCTGATCACTGACATGGCAGACGCCGACTATGACGCTGTGATGGACCTCAACGTCAAGGCCACGATGTTCGTGACCCGCGAGGTCGCGCGCGGGCTGATCGCGGCCGGCAGGCCGGGCTCGATCATCACCATCTCGAGCCAGATGGGCCATGTGGGCGGCCCCAAACGCGCGCTGTATTGCGCCACCAAACACGCGGTCGAGGGCATGACCAAGGCGCTTGCCTGGGAATTGGGGCCGCATGGCATTCGCATCAATACGATCTGCCCGACCTTCATCGAGACCGCGATGACCGAGCAGATGTTCGCCGACCCGCAGTTCCGAACCTATGTCGAGTCGCGCATCGCGTTGGGCCGCCTGGGTCGGCTCGAAGACATCATGGGTGCGGTGGTGTTCCTGGCCAGCGATGCGGCGGCCATGGTCACCGGATCGGCCCTGATGGTGGACGGCGGCTGGACGGCGGCCTGACACGGATAGACCTGAAAATGGCACACACAACTTCCCTCGATGTGGCCCGCCTGGCGCAGGTGTCGCAATCGGCGGTGAGCCGTACGTTCACACCCGGCGCCAGTGTGTCGGAGGCCACGCGGATCAAGGTCGAGCAAGCCGCGCGCAAGCTCGGCTACCGGCCCAATGCCATTGCCCGCACGCTGATCACCCGGCGCAGCCGCATCATCGGTGTGGTGATGTCCTACCTGGAGAACCAGTTCTATCCGGTGGTGCTGGAAAAGCTCTCGCAGCGCCTGCAGCGCGATGGCTACCATGTGCTGCTGTTCATCGCCGACACCCGCCAGACCGACGCGGTGCTGGCCGAAATCCTGCAGTACCAGGTTGATGGCATGGTGATGGCATCGACCAATATGTCCAGTGCGCTGGCGCTGCGCTGCGAGGAGGCCGGCATACCGGTGGTGTTGTTCAACCGCACCAGCAGCACCAGCGAGAACACCAGTTCGGTCACGACCGATAATTATCAGGGCGCCATGCTGGTCGGGCAGTATCTGGCGCGCACCGGGCACCAGCGCATCGCCTATATCGCGGGCCTTGAAGACACATCCACCAACCAGTATCGCGAGCGCGGTTTTCGCGATGGCCTGGCCGAATCCGGCCAGACGTGTTTTGCGCGTGCGGTGGGCAACTACGACTTCGAAGATGCCAAGGCGGCAGCCCGGACCCTGTTTGCCGTCAAGGCTGCGCAGCGCCCGGACGCGGTGTTCGTGGCCAACGACCACATGGCGATCGCCGTGATGGATACCTTGCGCATCGAGTTGGGACTGCAGATTCCGCACGATGCCAGCGTGGTCGGCTTCGACGACGTCAAGCAGGCGGCCTGGGGCTCTTACCAGCTCAGCTCGGTGGTGCAGGATGCCGACGCGATGATCGAGGCAACGGTCGGGTTGCTGATGGAAGAAATGGACGGCGCCACGCAGAACCGTGCCGTTGTCCTGCCCACCCGACTGGTGCTGCGCGCGTCCAGCGCGCCGCGACCGCAGACGAAAGGCCGCCCATGAATCCAACGTCCGCTGCCCCATCGGCGTACCACGCGCAGGCATCCGCCCTACGCGGATTCGCGGCTGAATTCCGCGATCTGGACCATTACATCCGGGTTATCACCGACAGAATCTGGGAGGGCGGCCGGATCGACGATATCCGCACCTACTACAGCGACCCGTGCATCGTCGACACGCCGATCAACGTCAGCACGTCGGGGCAGGAAGTGATCGACGGCACCCGCGCCACGCTGGCGATGTTTCCGGACCGGCGCCTGCTGGCCGAAGACATCATCCAGTCAGGCGATGCCCAGGGTGGTTTTCTCAGTTCGCACCGGATCATCTCGACGATGACGCACCGTGGCGACGGCAGCTTTGGCAAGGCCAGTGGCCGCAGGGTCCATGCTCGGACCATCGCCGACTGCGTTTGCAAGAACAACCGGATCGTGCATGAATGGCTGGTGCGTGACCAGGGAGCCATCGCGCTGCAGATCGGCCTGGAACCACGCGAACTGGCCCAGACCTGGCTGAACCAGCGCGGCGGCTGGAACAAGCCGGTTGCCGGGCCTGCGCCCGCCGGATATCGCTCCCATGTGGGGAAAGAACCCGACGCACAGTCCTACGCGCAGGCGATCAAGGCGTTTGCCCGGGGGCAGACCACGGCGGCGGTCGTGTATGACGAGGCCGTGCACCACATCGGTCCGTGCGAGACGACACGCTATGGCCTGGCGGAAGTGACCGGTTTCTGGCAATCGCTGTTCGGCGCATTGCAGGTCGATGTTTTCATGATCGAGCACCTGGCGTGGAACCATGGAGGCGGCCGGCCCGACCGCGTGGCTTTGCGTTGGCGTGCGACGGCCCGGCACACCAACCACGGTGCGAGCGACGGCATGTACGGCCCCGCGTCCGGGCGCAGGGTGGAGGTGATGGGTATCAATCACGCCGAGTTCGTGAACGGAAAGGCGCTGCGCGAATGGGTACTGATCGATGACGTTGCGTTGTGGATGCAAGTGCTGGACGCACGGGCCTGACCGGCTAACTCCCGAACTGAAAGTCATACCATGGCCCGGATTCAACTCAAGAACATCGTCAAGACCTGGGGGACGTCGGTCGGAGTCAGGCGCATGTCGCTGGACATCGCGGACGGCGAATTCCTTGTGCTGCTGGGCCCTTCGGGTTGTGGCAAGACCACGACCATGCGCATGGTTGCCGGCCTGGAGGACCCGACCGAGGGCGAGATCTGGATCGGCGAGCGTTGTGTCAACTCACTCGAGCCCAAGGACCGCGACGTGGCGATGGTGTTCCAGAGTTATGGCTTGTACCCGAACATGACGGTGTACGAGAACATCAGCTTCCCGCTGCGCATCCGCGGCACGCCAGGCGCGGAAATCCATCCGGCCGTGATGAAGGCTTCGGCGAAGGTCGAGCTCGACGAGTTCCTGCAGCGCCGGCCCAAAGAGCTTTCGGGCGGGCAGCGCCAACGGGTTGCGCTGGCGCGCGCCATCGTGCGTGAACCCAAGGTGTTCCTGATGGACGAGCCGCTGTCCAATCTTGACGCCAAGCTGCGCGTCAGCATGCGCGCCCATATCAAGCACCTGCACCATGAACTGGGCGTGACCACCATCTACGTGACGCACGACCAGGTCGAGGCGATGACATTGGCTGATCGGGTGGTGGTGATGAGCAAGGCCGAGATCCAGCAGGTCGGCACGCCGGAAGATATCTACAGCGACCCGACCAACCTGTTCGTTGCCGGGTTCATCGGCGCGCCGGCGATGAACCTGGTCAGCGGCGCGCTCAAGGATGGCGTATTCGAGGCCAGGGGCAAGACCTACTCGGTGCGCGTAGCCGGCTTCGGAGCGCTGACAAAGAGCAACGTCGTACTGGGCATGCGGGCCGAGGATATGCAGGTTATCAGCGCCGGAGAGCCGCAGGTAACCGGCGAAGTGTTCTCGTTCGAGTTGCTGGGCGATTCGACCACGGTGACGATCAAAGTCGCAGACGAGTTCATCACCGCCAAGGCGGACAAGGAATACCGTGTTCGCATGGGTGAGCAGGTGGGTTTCGCAGTTTCCACCGAAAGTTGCTATTTGTTTGACGGCCAGACGCAGAACCGGATGCGCCTGGACCTATCGTGATGGCCGGCCATTTATTGCCAATTCAAGGAGATTCGATATGGTTATTCAACTGAAACTTCCCCGTCGCAGCCTGGTGGCCATTGCCGCCGCCGCAGTTCTTGCCCACGGCATCGCATTCGCAAAATGCGGCGACATCAAGGGTACCGGAGATATCAATATCGTCGGCAGCTCGATGCCGTCGGTGCAACACCTGGCCAAGGCGATGGAGTCCTGCAACAAGGCCGGGTTGAAGGTGGCGATCAAGATCACGCCCGAGGCGCGTACCGAGACCGAACGGGCCTTCGAGTCGCAGGGCAAGTCGGCCTTCGATGCCGCCGTGATCTCGGGCGGTGTTTACTCCAACCTGATGGCCAAGGGCCAGTTGCAGCCGATGACCGACCTGGTCAACAAGTACAAGGCCAAGTACAAGATCGAGGACGGCATGCTGGTCAAGAGCAATGGCGAGGTGATGGCCATTGCGTACCAGCAAAATGCGCAGAACCTGTTCTACCGCAAGGATATTTTCGACAAGCTCGGCCTCAAGGCCCCGACCACCTATGACGAGATGCTGCAGGTCGCTGCGGTAATCAAGGCCAAGGAGCCCGGTATCGACTTCCCGATCGCGCAGACGTTTTCCAAGGGCTTCGATGTGTCGACCGAATTCGTCAACATTTTCACCGGTTTTGGCGGCAAGATGTTCAAGCCCGGCAGCGCGCAACCCGATTTCAACAGCGAGGCCGGTGTCAAGACGATCGAGCTGATGAAGTCGATGACCAAGTTCATGACGCCCAACTTCCTGGCGTCGAATTCAGACGATGTCATGAACCAGTTCCAGCAGGGCAAGGCGGCGATGGGCGTGCTGTGGGCCAGCCGCGCCGCGCGCATGGACGATCCGGCCGCGTCGAAGATTGTCGGCAAGATGGAGTTTGCCGCGGCACCGGCGGCGATGCAAGGCGGCAAGAGCGCCACCCACCTGTGGTGGGACGGTGTCGCGATGCCCAAGAATCTGGGCAGCGACCGGGACACCGTATTCCAGGTGTTGATGGACGCGCTGGACGAAGAGACAACCAAGGCCGGCAACGATTCGACGATCTGGATTCGCTCGGTCTACAAGCCGACCCGTTTCGGCACTGGCGTGACGCTGTCGCAAAAGGCCGGCGCACCGATCTGGCCGACCGAGCCCTACCTGGGGTTGGCCACCGGCGAACTCGGCAAGCTGGTGCCCGAGGCGCTGGGCGGCACGATGAGTGCCAAGCTGGCGCTAGACACGGCGGCGGCAAATTATGTCAAGGCCGCGACCGAAAAGGGCTTTATCAAATAGGGAGTCAACAGCTGCACTGCCAGGCGTTGCGGGTGTGATTGCTCCTGCGCCGGGCGTGGCAGTGGTGGCCGGTTTGCGTGCTGGCCAACGGTGTTGCCGGGTGATCCAGGCCATTTGGAAAACACGATGAAAGCAAAGTCTTTTCTGCAATTTGTCGGTCCGTCCGTCGCGATGATGGTGTTGCTGCTTGCGATTCCGATGGCCACCACCTTCTATCTTTCGGTGCGCAATTGCGCGCTCGAGATGGAAATGGTCAAGGTCGAGGAATCCACTCCGTTTGGCAAAAAGGAGACGATCACACAACGCGCCAAGCTCGGCGCCGATGGGCGTGCGATTGAAAAATGCGAGTTCGTCGGTCTGGACTACTACCGCAAGGTGCTGGGCTTGGACAAGTCCGCGCCATCGCAGTCCGATCAACCGCCCGATGCGGGTGGCAAGCCGGTCATCAAGGGCGACCCGGCCGACAACGAGTTCCTCGGAGCGCTCAAGTTCACGATGATCTACACCTTCACCACGCTGCCGTTCGTGCTGGCGATCGGCTTTCTACTGGCGCTGGCCGTCAATGGCGCGACGAACCGGCTCAAGGGCGTCTTCATTACCGCATCGCTGCTGCCGTTCATCATCACGCCGGTGGTGGCGGCCCTGTCGATCAAATGGCTTTTCCGTGACAACGGCCTGGTGCCCTATCTGCTGTCCCATTTCGGCATCCAGGTGTTCTGGATGGCGCAGGCCTGGTCGGCCCGGTTGCTGATCATCGTCTATGGCATCTGGCATGTGGTGCCGTTCGCGTTCATCGTGTTGTACGCCGGGCTGCAGTCGGTTCCGCAGGACGCGCTGGAGGCCGCGACGATCGATGGCGCCACACGCTGGCAAAAGCTGCGCTACGTGACCATTCCGCATTTGATGCCGTTGTTCGTCTTCATCACGCTGATCCACCTGATGGACGCCTACCGGGTGTTCGAGCCGGTGATCGTGCTCACGCAGGGCGCGTTCACGACCAGTGTGCAGTACCTGACCTACTTCATCCTGCTTTTGGAGAACAATCCGTACAAGGCCAGTGCGGCCGCGGTGCTGACGCTGGCCGGCATCGTCGTGTTGCTGATTCCGCTGCTGGTCAAGACCTGGCGCGAACAAAAAGGAGGCATGTGATGGGTAAACGCAGTCTGCCCTTGTCCATCCTGCTATACGGCGGTCTGCTGTTATGGCTGGTCATCGCGTCCCTGCCGGTGGTCTGGACCGCCATCATTTCGTTTCGCCAGTACATCGACGCGTTTTCGTCGCCGATCAAGTGGGTCGCGCCGTTCACGCTGGAGAACTACCACCGGTTGTGGATCGAGAAGGAGTTTTACCGCAACTTCTTCAACACGGCATTGGTGACGGTCTTCACGGTGACCATCTCCCTGACGGTCGGTTGCCTGGCCGGCTATGCCCTGTCGCGCTACCGCGGCGCGCTCGGCTTCTGGTTGCTGCTGGTGGCGCTGATGTTCCGGGCCATACCGCACTCCAGTTTGCTGCCGTCGTTCTTCACGATCTTTGACGCAATGGGGATCCGCAACAGTTACTTCACGCTGATCTTCGTGCTGGTGGCGATCAACCAGCCGTTCACGATCTGGATGCTGCGCTCATTCTTCGTCAACATACCGAACGAACTCGACGAGGCTGCGCTGGTTGACGGCTGCACCCGGTTCCAGGCGTTCCGGCGCGTCATCATCCCGGTGATGTGGCCGGGGGTCGTCACCACCGGCCTGTTCAGTTTCCTGCTCGCCTACAACGACTTCCTACTCAGTTCGGCCTTGACCAGCGGCGACAAGATGACGATGCCGGCGGCGATTGCCAATGCCATCACGGCCGAGACCGAGGCCTTCCTGATGCAGGGCGTGGCGGGTGCGGTGAGCATCACGATTCCACTGATCATCCTGGTTGTGGTGTTCCAGAAGCAGATCGTCGGCGGGCTGACACAGGGCGCCGTCAAAGGCTGAACTGTCCCATGCAACCCGATACCGGTGCCTACGCCAGCGTCCCTGACTTCATCTATGGCATCACGCGCGAAATCTGGGAGGAGCGCGGCATTGGTGGAAAACTCGACCGTTACTACGCGCCGGGCATCTTGTTGCGTGCTGCGACCGGCTTCACCGGTAGCAGTGCCGGCGTGACCGCGCAGACCCTGCAGACGCTGCACCAGTTCCCCGACCGGCGGCTCGTGGGCGAAGACGTGATCTGGACCGGCTATGACGACGGCAGCTTCCTGTCCTCGCACCGGCTGACGTCGGTCATGACCCATACCGGCGATGGCATCCTGGGCAGGGCGCAGGGCAAGGTGGTGCGCAGCCGCATCATTGCCGAATGCTGGGTCAGGAACCAGGTGGTGGTCGAGGAGTGGCTGGTGCGTGACCAGGCTGCCTTCGCGCTGTGCCTGGGCATCGAGCCAAGGGCGCTGGCGCGCGAGATGGCCGAGCGTGAACTGCGCAGCGGCGTGCCGGTTTCCTTCTTTCTACCGGCGCACGACAAGGCAGGCGACTATCGCTCCGAAGTGCAGGACGATGCGGCAGTGGCGCGACTCGTCCATGGCTTGACAAGGCTCTGGCAGGCCAAGGAAACCGCGGCAATTCGTGATCTGTACTTCCACGGCGCCGCGCTACATGCTCCTGGTGGTGCGGTGTTGTACGGACATGCCGACATCGACAGGTTCGTACTGGGTTACCTGGCCTCGTTTCCGGATGCGACGTTCCACATCGATGCCGCGCGGATCAACCGCGATCCGGAGCAGCCTCTGCGCATTGCCGTGCGCTGGTCGCTGACCGGAACGCACAGCGGTTTTGGCCATTTTGGCGAGCCCAGCGGCGCGCCAGTGTATGTGATGGGCATGAGCCACTTCACCATGGCCGGTGGGCGGGTCACGGCCGAATACATGGTGACCGACGAGGTGTCGATCTGGAAGCAGATCATTGCGCATGTCGAGAGCCGGTCCGACGCCTGAGCGGGCCGGTAGGACACCTGCCTTCCATGCAGAAGATTTCAGACAGATTGCCGCCAATGGACACACCCATGCTCACCGAAGACCAGATCCGCCAGCGCTTTATACCCTTTGACGGCCTGCGTTACAGCACCGATGCCTTCATCGACTACCGCATTCCCGGTTGCGCGCCGAAGAAGAACTACGCGCTGATCGGTCCCGGCGTGTCGCAGAACCCCAACCAGCCGGTCAGCCTGCGCGAAAAACACGGTTTTCAGGTCGGCGGCGTGTCGATGCCGCCCGGTACGACCAATCCGCCCCATATGCATTTCACCGCCGAAGTGTTCATCTGCACCAAGGGGCGCTGGCAGATGCACTGGGGTTTCGATCCCGATCCGCTCAAGGCCGAGATCGGCGAAGGCGATATCTTCACCGTGCCAACCTGGATCTACCGGGGCTTTCAGAGCCTGGGCCCGCACGATGCCTTCATGTTCACCGCGCTCGGACGCGACGACACCGGCGGCATCCTGTGGGGTCCCTGGACGCTCGATGCCGCCCGTGCGCAAGGCGTGCATCTGACCGAGGACTACCGCATCATTGACGAGCAACTCGGCCAGCAGTGGAGCGAGACTGACAAGCGCCTGCAACCGATGACGCCGCAAGAAATCGCGGCGCTGCGCAAGTGGACACCCGAACAGATGGCGCGACGAGCCGTGCGTTTTGCCGATCTGGAGTGGTCGGCCGAGTCGCTGCTCGACCACAGCCTGCCGGGCTGTGGCGGCCAGATGGCGCCGGTGATCGGACTGGGCATGACGCAGGAGCGCAACCATCTC
>JAYUQC010000098.1:0-12474 GCA_043759735.1 Rhodoferax sp. | reverse complement strand
GGAGCGGCCCGGCGTTTTCTCAAGATCGCCCCCAGCCCTGGCTTCGCCAGGCCCCCCGAGGGGGTGCCAGAAAACTTGGGAGCGGCCCGGCGTTTTCTCATGAGCGTGTGAGGCAGCACCAGGGTGACAACGGACAATGCGCACCATGTTTCATATCGTGCTGGTCGAACCCGAGATTCCTCCCAACACCGGCAATGTCATCCGGCTGGCGGCCAACACCGGTTGCGACCTGCACTTGGTCGAACCGCTCGGTTTTTCGCTGGACGACAAGCACATGCGCCGCGCAGGACTGGACTACCATGAGTACGCGCCGCTGCGCCGCCACGCCAGCTGGGACGATCTGCTGCGCGACATGCGGCCCGAGCCCGCGCGCATGTTTGCGTTGACGACCCGGGGCACGCGCAGTCCGTACCAATTGGACTTCCTGCCAGGCGATTGGCTTGTGTTCGGCTCCGAAACGCGCGGATTGCCCGACGTCATTCGCGCTGGATTGGCACCGGACCAACTGCTGCGCCTGCCGATGCGCGACGGCCAACGCAGTCTGAACCTGTCCAACGCGGTTGCCGTAACGGTATTCGAGGCCTGGCGTCAGAACGGATTCCGGATGACGCCAGGCGGCGTCGCTTGAGCGCCGAGGATTCCCATCACGGGTAGCGCCGCACCACCGACTGCGCCACGCAGACCGGCTTGGCCGCACCTTCCCTTTCAACCACGACATCCCACACCAGTTGGACGCCCTTATTGTCGATCGGATCGCTCGATACCAGGCTCAAGCGGGCGCGCAGACGACTGCCTACCGGTACCGGGGCCATGAAGCGCACCTTGTTCAGGCCGTAGTTGACACCCATGGCCGATTCTTGGACTGTGATGGCCTGCTCGAAAAAGCGTGGCAACATCGACAAGGTCAGGAACCCGTGCGCGATCGGCGCGCCAAACGGACCGGCCGTGGCGCGCACCACATCGACATGGATCCACTGGTGGTCTCCGGTCGCCTGCGCGAACAGGTTCACCTGCTCCTGGGTCACGCTGATCCAGTCGCTGACGGCCACTTCCTGACCCACCAAGGCGGTGAGATCGGACAAAGTCTTGAATATTTTCATGGGGCGAGCCGGTTGCGGCGCGTTTGCGCCAACACAAATGGGTCTGGGGCTTACTGGTCGAGCCAGCGGCAGATCGGCTCCCACTGCTCCAGGTCTTTTTCGAATCGTCCGGGCGCCACGTCGAACAGCGTCAGGCCATGGGCGGCCAGGTGCACATAGTTCTGGGTATCGCGCAGGTAGCTCAGCACCGGCAGATCCAGCGAATCGACGAACGCGTGCAGCTTGTCGGCTGCGATGGTGCGCGCATCCACCCGCATGCCGACCAGCGCGATCTTGCTCTTGTCGGTGTGCTTGTTGGCGGCCAGATCGTCCAGGAAGGCCCGCGTTGCAAAAATATCGAATACGCTGGGTTGCAGCGGCACAATGACCTTGTCGGCCATCTTCATCACATCCTTGAAACGCCAGCCGTGCAACCCGGCGGGGGTGTCGACCACCACATGGGTAATGCCCCTGGGCGGGCGGGCAATCAGGTCGGCATTGATGTCCCAGGTTTGAATCGGCCGTGCGCCATCGGGCCGCAGGCCCAGCCACAATCGGGACGACTGCTGCCGATCCGCGTCGCCCAGCATCACGGAATGCCCGCGTGACGCAAAATAGCCCGCAATATGTGTGGACAGTGTGGATTTGCCCACGCCGCCCTTGGGGTTGGCAACAACAACGATTGGCATTGAATGGCTCCCGGATCTGCAACTGTGCGCTATGTTAGCGCGAGGGCCTGCCGGCCTTTGACCCCGATCCTGGCTGGCGGCGAGTCCGCGCATTGACGCTCGACCATGGAATACACGCCCTCCTGGTTGATCAACAGCAGGATGCGCCGGTGCTGATCGCCGGCTTCGGGCGCTATGGCCAGATCGTCGGGCGCCTAGCAATAGCACCGGCATCAGGATCGCCGCTGCCTGCGGCACGGTCACGGCCAACGCCATGATAGGCACCGCCAGCGACCCGGCCGCGCCCGGCTGGGTAGCGCTGCTTGCCTGTGTCGGCACTACCGCGGGACTGCGTGCGCTGGCGGTGTGGCGGAATGTGCAGTTGCCCGCCTGGCGCGTGTGAGACCAGGACGATGCGCCGACCCTGCCCGGACGGGAGCCTGCAGGCGAGCCTGGTCAGTCCCATCGCGGCGACTCAGCGCAGACGCAACTGCATGCACACCTTGTCGAGACAGGCGCTGTGCACCTTGATCGCGCACGGCCTAAGAACCAGGGTGCGATCACCCCGTCGTTCACACGCGCTCCAGCACCAGCGCGATCCCCTGTCCGACGCCGATGCACATCGTGCACAGGGCATAACGACCGCCGGAACGCATCAGTTGATTCACCGCGGTGGTGGCCAGCCGCGCACCAGACGCGCCCAGCGGGTGACCGAGTGCGATCGCACCGCCATTGGGGTTGACGCGCGGATCGTCGTCGGCGAGGCCCAGCATCCGCAACACCGCCAGGCCCTGCGCGGCAAAGGCCTCGTTGAGTTCGATCACATCCATATGCGCGATGGTCAAACCAGTCAGCGCCAGTACTTTTTCGGAGGCGGGCGCGGGGCCGATGCCCATCACCCGCGGCGCCACACCTGCGGTGGCCATGCCCACCACGCGCGCCTTGGGGGTCAGGCCATGGCGCGCGGCGCTCGCTTCGTCGGCCAGCAGCAGCGCGCAAGCGCCATCATTGACGCCGCTGGCATTGCCGGCCGTCACCGTGCCGTCCGGCCGCACAATGCCCTTGAGCTTGGCCAGCGCCTCCAGACTGGTCTCGCGCGGATGTTCGTCGCTGGTGACGACGATCGGATCGCCCTTTTTCTGGGCCAGCGTCACGGGCGTGATTTCGGCATCGAAATAGCCGGACTTCTGCGCCGCCACGGCCTTTTGCTGGCTGGCCAGCGCCATTGCGTCTTGCGCCTGGCGTTCGATCCGGTGCTCCGTGGCTACGTTTTCCGCTGTCTCGGGCATTGAATCCACGCCGTATTGATCCTTCATCAGCCGGTTCACGAAGCGCCAGCCGATGGTAGTGTCATAGACCGCATTGCTGCGGCCGAACGCGGTGTCCGACTTGGGCATCACGAAGGGCGCGCGGCTCATGCTTTCTACCCCACCGGCGATCATCAGGCCGGCCTCGCCGGCACGGATCGCGCGCGCCGCGCTGCCCACTGCGTCCAGCCCCGAACCACACAGCCGGTTGATGGTGCCGCCGGGCACGGTCACCGGCAGACCGGCCAGCAGGCCGGCCATGCGGGCCACGTTGCGATTGTCTTCACCCGCCTGGTTCGCGCAACCATACAACACATCGGCCACCGCGGCCCAGTCAACGCGCGGGTTGCGCGCCATCAGCGCCTTGAGCGGAATCGCGCCGAGGTCATCGGTGCGCACACTGCTCAGGGCGCCCCCATATCGGCCGAATGGGGTACGGATGGCGTCACAGATATAGACGTGTCTGGTCATGGTGGCTCCTAAGAAAATGCCGGGCCGCTCCCAAGTTTTCTGGCACCCCCTTGGGATGCCTGGCGGAGGCAGGGCTGGGGGCGCTCCTGAAACTGCAGATGAGCTTGCGCACACGGAAGGCATTGAGCAGGGCCGCCAGCCCGCTATCGCCGTTGCCGGCGTTGTTGTTGACGATGGACAAGTCGCGCGCACCATGTGGGATCAATCCGTCGATCAGTTCATGCGCAATGCCGGCCGTACCGAAGCCGCCGATCAGCACACATGCGCCATCGGACACATCACCCAGGGCCAGGGCGACCGACGTCGCCACCTTGTTGATCATGTTCCCATCCATCCAGAGTTGCCGCGGGACCGGTCGAACGGCCGGTGCTGCATGCGCCGGCGCACGCGGTCACAATGCCCGACATGCTGATACAACCATCCCAGTCCGATGTTCGCAGATTTTTCTGCGCGGTTTACGCCAAGGCACGTGCGGGTCAGCCACTCGACGCGATCGAGACACTGGCCAGTGGCTGGATCGACGAACACGCCGAGTACCACGCGGCCCTGGCCGACCTCGACGCCGCATTGCGATCGATACAGGAGGCGGTCGAAGGCCAGGGCAACCCGTTCCTGCACCTGTCCATGCACCTGTCAATCAGCGAGCAGTGCTCGATTGACCAGCCGCGCGGCATCCGTCAGGCGGTGGAATTGCTCACGCGTCGACGCGATTCGCTGCACGACGCCCACCACGCGGCGATGGAATGCCTGGGAAAAATGATCTGGGAGAGCCAGCGCGCAGGACGACCACCCGATGGCGACACCTATATCGACTGCGTGCAACGCCACGCCACACGCGACTAGGCGCCTTGCAGGCGCGATACCCCCGCCGCGGCAGCGGACCTACTTGAACCTGGCCTGCGGAACGGTTTGCAGCTCGCCCGGCAGCGCGTGCACGTAGTTGGCCAGGATCTTGAGTTCGGCGTTGGTGAACTGCTTGGCAATGCCCGCCATCACGCCATTGGAACGGCCCCAGGTTGCGCGGCCTTCGGTCTTGTACGACTTGAGCGCCACGAACAGGTAGTCGGCATGCTGGCCGGCGACCTTGGGATAGGACGGATCGATTGGCTTGTTGAAATTGTCGCCGTGGCAGGAAGCGCAGGCCCCCTTGGCCAGTAGTTCGGCTGCCTTGCCGGTCGCTGGCGTTGCCGCGGCAACCGGTGCCTTGGCGCCATCGCTGCCACTGGCTTCATAGTAGGCGGAGATGTCGGCGATGTCCTGGTCGCTCAACCCCTCGGCGATGCCGCGCATCGACGGATGCTTGCGCTCACCCTTCTGGTAGGCATGCAATGCGGCGGCGACATATTTGGCGCCTTGCCCGGCAATCATCGGCACCTTGTAGATCTCCGGAAAGCTCGCCTGGTATCCCTTGATGCCGTGGCATCCGATACACATCGCAATCTTGCCCTCGCCCATCTTGGCATCGCCCTTCACCTCCTGCGCATGGGCGGATGACATCGTCACGAACGCGACAAGCGGCAACAGCAGGTACGACAACAACTTGTTCATTTTGCGCAGACAATCAAAGGAGGGCCGGGGAAACTCGCACGGCCCGATTATATCGACCCGGTTCCCCTCTTCGACCACCGCGCGCGCCGTCGCACCATCTGCACCATGAAATTCCACGGAACCAAAAACTACGTTGCCACCCAGGACCTGATGCTGTCGGTCAACGCTGCCATCACACTCAAACGCCCGCTGCTGGTCAAGGGCGAACCCGGCACCGGCAAGACCATGCTGGCCGAGGAAGTGGCCGAAGCGCTGAACCTTCCCCTGCTGCAATGGCATATCAAATCTACTACCAAGGCGCAGCAGGGCCTGTACGAATATGACGCCGTCAGCCGCTTGCGCGACTCGCAATTGGGTGACGAAAAGGTCAAGGACATCCACAACTACATATTGCGCGGCGTGTTGTGGCAAGCCTTCACCGCCGATGAACCGGTGGCGCTGCTGATCGACGAGATCGACAAGGCCGACATCGAGTTTCCGAACGATTTGTTGCGCGAGATCGACCGGATGGAGTTCTATTGCTATGAAACCCGCGAGCTGGTGCGCGCCAGGCACCGCCCGCTGGTGTTCATCACCTCCAACAACGAGAAGGAACTGCCCGACGCCTTCCTGCGTCGCTGTTTCTTCCACTACATCAAGTTCCCCGATGCCGAGACGATGAAAAGCATCATCGACGTGCATTTCCCCGGCCTCAAGCAGGCGCTGCTTACCGCGGCGATGAAGACCTTCTATGACGTACGCAACCTGCCCGGCCTGAAGAAGAAACCTTCGACCAGCGAGCTGCTGGACTGGCTCAAGCTGCTGCTGGCCGAGGATATCCCGGCCGAAGCGCTGCATAACAAGGATGAGAAGGTGTCGGTGCCACCGCTGGTGGGCGCGCTGCTCAAGAACGAACAGGATGTGACGCTGTTCGAGAAGCTGGTGTTCATGCAACGGCATAACCGCTGATCGATAGGCAATCAACCGGAACGGACCATGGCATTTATCGAACCCATCACCTTGGCCGACCGCGGCATCGAACTGGTGCCGATGGGGCTGGAACACGAGGAGGGCCTGCGCGCGGCAGCTACGGACGGTGCGTTGTGGAACCTGCGCATCACCTCGGTGCCAGAGCCCGACGCGGTTCGAAGTTATATCGAGACCGCACTGGAGATGCGAGCCGCCGGCAACCGGTTCGCGTTCGTTGTGCGCGAAGCGGCCAGCGGCACGGTATTGGGATCGAGCAGCTACCACGACATCCTGGATAGTGTCAGGCGGGTGGAGATCGGCTACACCTGGTACGCCAAACGGTGTCAGCGCACCCATGTGAACACCACCTGCAAGCTGTTGATGATGGGCCATGCATTCGACGCATTGGGATGCCATGTGGTGGGCTGGCGCACAGACAACTTCAATTTCGCATCGCAGCGCGCGATTGAGCGCCTGGGTGCCAGGCTCGATGGCGTGATCCGGGGCCATGCGATGCGCCGTGACGGAACCATCCGCGACACGGTTCTGTACAGCATGCGCTCGGGCGAATGGCCCGAAGCCCGGGCGCAATTGCTGTATTTGCGCGATAGACCACGAGCCTGATCCACCATGCTGATCGACTTCTTCTACACCTTGCGCTCGGCCAAGCTGCCGGTATCGGTGAAGGAATACCTGACGCTGCTCGAAGCACTCAAGGAAGGTGTCGTGGGCCCGAACACCGAGCAGGACGGCAACGATGATGCATCAGTCGGCTACAAGATCGACGACTTCTACTACCTCAGCCGAACCGCGCTGGTGAAGGACGAAAAACACTACGACAAATTCGACCGCGCCTTCTCCGCCTATTTCAAGGGCGTCGAGATGCTGGCCGATTTCACCCGGGACATTCCGCTCGAGTGGCTGCGCAAGAACCTGGAACTCAACCTCAGCCCGGAAGAGAAGGCCAAGATCGAGAAGATGGGTTGGGATGAGTTGATGGAGACGCTGAAGAAGCGTTTCGAGGAACAGAAAGAGCGCCATGAAGGCGGCAGCAGAATGATCGGCACCGGCGGCACCTCCCCGTTCGGCGCCGACGGCTTCAATCCGCAGGGCATCCGCATCGGCCAGGAAAAAAGCCGCAACCGCAGCGCCGTCAAGGTCTGGGACCAGCGCGCCTACAAGGACTACGACGATACCCAGGAACTGGGCACGCGTAACATCAAGATTGCGCTGCGCCGGCTGCGCAAGTTTGCGCGCGAGGGCCACGAGGAAGAACTCGATCTGGACGACACCATCCGATCCACCGCCGCCAACGCGGGCTGGCTGGACATCAAGATGGTGCCCGAGCGCCACAACAACGTGAAGGTGCTGCTGTTGATGGACGTGGGCGGCTCGATGGACGAGCATATTCACCGCGTTGAAGAGATGTTTTCAGCGGTGAAGTCCGAGTTCAAGCACCTGGAGTTTTATTACTTCCACAACTGCGTCTACGACTTCATGTGGAAGAACAACCGCCGCCGCTTCAGTGAAAAGTTTCCGACCTGGGACATCATCCGCAAGTACAACAAAGACTACAAACTGATCTTCGTCGGCGACGCGACCATGAGCCCCTACGAGATTTTGCAGCCTGGCGGCAGCGTCGAATACAACAACGAGGAAGCCGGCGCCCAATGGATGCAGCGGCTGACCAACGCTTTCCCCAAGTTCGCCTGGATCAACCCCGAGCCGCAGGGCGTCTGGCAATACCGGCAAAGCATCAGTGTGATGCAGCAACTGGTCGGCCAGCGCATGTACCCGCTGACGATCAAGGGGCTTGAAGAGGCGATGCGCCTGCTTTCAAAGTAAGCGTTATCTGGGCGAAGCACACCGCCGCGCTCAGTCGCTGGTGTCGATCTTGTAGCCGAAGCCGCGTACCGTGCGTATCAATTGCAGGTCAAACCCTTCATCGATCTTGACCCGGAGTCGCCGGATATAAACATCGACCACATTGGTCAGCGGATCCTCGGAAGCGCCCCACACATTGGCCAGAATACGTTCACGGCTGAAGACACGCTGTGGCGCGCTGAGCAGCAATTCGAGCACCGCCAATTCTTTGGCGGTCAGCTCGATGCGTTTGTCGGCGCGATGGACCTGCATCTTGTTGCGGTCCAGCGTCAAGTCGGCCAGCACCAGACTTTCAGGCGGCCTGGCCGCGCTTCCCGCATCCGCTCGGCGACAGAGCGCCTCCATGCGGGCCAGCAGCTCTTCAAAAGCAAAGGGCTTGACGAGGTAGTCATCGGCACCGACGCGCAGCCCCTGAACCCGATCAGTCAAGGCACCCATGGCCGTCAGCATCAGGATGGGAGTCATGATGCGGCCAGCACGCAGGGCCTGCGTAATTTCAATACCGTTCAGGCCAGGCAGCATCCAGTCAAGAATGATCAGCGCGTAGTCGCCGGCGCGCGCCAGCTCCAAGCCTTTGTTGCCGTTGCGTGCAAGCGTGATCGCATAACCTTCGGCCTTTAAACCGCGTTCAAGAAAATCCGCCACTCGAACGTCGTCCTCGACCACCAGTACATTCATGCAACGGTCCCCAGCGTGACGCGCGCCAGGGTGCCCCGCCCGGCTTCGCTTTGTAGGCAGACTTCAGTGCCGTGGGATCTGGCGATCATCTGTGCAATTGCCAACCCCAAGCCGACGCCGTCAGCACGATGTTCGCGCGCCCCGGCTGAACGGTAGAAGCGATCAAACACCCGGCCCAGATCTTGTGAGGGGATGCCAATACCTGCGTCCTGCACGGTGTAGTGGCAACCGGCCTCATCGAGCCGCACCGCCATTTTCACCACCTGTCCCGGGCGCGAATAACAAATTGCGTTGTCCAGCAAAATCATCAACAGCTGGCGCAAGCGGCTGGCGTCGGCCACGATACGGCGCGGTGCCGGTAGATGATGTTCGTCGTCAGCCACGTCAACCTGCACTGTCACGCCGGCCATGGCGGCCACTCCCTCCATCAGCTTCATCACCTCGTCCAGCGGCGGCAGCGGGTCGATAGGCGCAAGCTTGAGGTGCAGTTGATCGCCTTCGGCCCGCGCCAGTGTCAACAGATCATCTAGTGCCTGTCCCAACTGGACCGATGTTGCGACGATGCGCTTCAGGCTTTCGCGATAGTCATTGATCGACAGGTCGCGACCACGCAGCGCAACTTCTGCCTCACCGCGCAGCGCCGTTGCAGGCGTGCGTAACTCATGGCTAATGTCGGCAAAAAACGCCTGCCGCTGCGCATCCACCGCGCGCAGCGTTGTGTTCGCCCGCTCAAGCTCACGCGTGCGGCTTTCAATGGCTGCCTCCAGCCGGGCCTGGCTCTCATCGGCCTGGCGCCGTCTTTGCGCCAGCTCCTGGGTCATTTCATTGAAGCGACCCGCAACCAGCCCGAACTCGTCTGTGCGCCTGACCGGAATACGGCTTTCAAGGTCCCCCCGCCTGACCGACTCTGCACCATTCATCAAATCTGCCAAAGGCGAACGGATGCGGCGATTGAGGTACCACGCGGACAACGCCGCCATCAGCAACGCAAAAATAGCCGCCTCGGCGGTCCAAAACTGCGCCCTGGCCAAGGCTTTTTCGGCTGCGTCGCTAGCGGCGGCAGCGTCGAGTTTTTCATCTTGAATGGCATTGAAAATCAGGCGTCTCAGGTCCACGCCTTCCTGCATGTCAAAGACGCGTATGACTTCGGTCCACACCTGCCCGGCACTGGCGCTGGGCGGCAGCTTCTGCACGGCATCGAGCCGCACCCTGAGCTCGGCAAAGTTGCGCTCCAGCGCAGCAATGGTTTCCAGTCTTTCAACACGAGCACGCGCCGGTTCCTGCTCCCTGAGCAACAGCTGTTCACGCACAGTGTCTTCGCGCAAGCCCTGCAGGGTGGCCTGCATCTGACTAAACAGTCGCTCACGCGTCGCGGTGTCCGGGTCACCGGTCAGTAGCGACTGCGCCATCCAGACTTTCAGGCGCTGCTTGTCTGCTGCCAGCTCGCTGAATCCGCTGAGCAGTTGATTGACCAGTGCGGACCGCTCGACGTGAAACGTCGCCACCTGCGCCGACCAGTAGGCGGTGGCGCCTTGCAAAAGCGCCAGAGCTACCAGCAACACAAGTGCCAAGGTCAAGGCGTGGGTGAGGCGAATGCGGATCATGGGGTCGAGATGGTAACCCCGCGCGCGCCAAACGCCCGCCCGGGCGAAGGCACGCCAGTTCAACTCAAACGAAAAAGTCGACTTCGCCGTCATCCAGGTCGTAACGGGCGCCGACCACCTTGACCTTTCCAGTCTTGATCGGGTTCATCAGCACCGCCTCAGAGTTTTTGATACGGGTAACCACACGGCGAATGTTTTCGCGCACGGCGGCGTCCAGCAGTGCTTCTCCCTTTGCACCCGTGCTGCGAGCCATCAATGCGGCCGGCAGAATCGGCTCGATCATCTGGTTCAGGCTGCCAGGAAAGATGGTGTTCTTCTCGACCACGGACAAAGCCGCGTCAACCGCACCGCAGCGCTCATGGCCGAGCACAACAATCAACGGCACACCTAGCACCGCAATGGCGTACTCAATGCTGCCCAGCGCCACGGTGTCAACCGTGTTGCCGGCATTGCGCACGATGAACAATTCGCCCAGGCCACGCCCGAACAGCACTTCCGGCGGAACCCGGCTGTCCGAGCAGGACACCAGCACTGCAAAAGGCGCCTGGCCGCGAGCGATCTCTAGTCGGCGCGCTCGACCCTGTACCGCCCGCAACGGGCTATCGGTCAGGAATTTTGAATTGCCTTCCTTCAGTGTGGCGAGCGCCTGTTCAGCCGTCAGTGAGGTTTTGGGGGTGTCGGCGGCAAAGACCTGAGGCGCAGCGATGCTGGCCGCCAGGCCCAAAGAGCCACAGCAGGCGCTGCGGAAGAACGAACGACGGGAATTAATTTCTTGAATCATGGATCTATCCTTGGTTGTCTGAGGGAATATTGGCGTGCCTGTTCACTGTTTACGGTTGTTTCCCTTCGGCTTTGCACAGTGGCCGTGGGTGCTGGCAAACCGAAGCTCGCTTTCACATGGCGACTCTGGCTTTTCAGCGTTTATTTTCCAGGCAGGGCATGAACGACGAGCCTGCAAGAGCATGAACAGGACGCTTCACTAAGATGAATAACTGATGAACAAATAGCGAGGGCAGCCCCGAAAGACTCGCATTTGATCATCAAGTCACTATTAATTTAATAGCTGTTTACGCACGTAAAACGGGGACTTGAAGGACTTTTTCTGTAAAATCGACATGGTGCATCAGCTTCATGCCGTAGCCGTCCACACAGTCCATTTCAGTTCTTACGAAGCAATACAAATTGCCACCAAGGCCTTGAACCTGCCAAACACAGGCGCTAAAAGTAAACTGACCGTGTGATTCGAACCAGCAAGCCGTTTGCGCAATTTCCTCCCCGCATAGCAGCCCTGGCTAAAAAACTTTCCCGCGTCGCTTTGATGGTTGTGTTCGCGGTGCTAAATGCGACTGCGGTCCGTGCGCAATTACCTAGCGAATCCTCGCAACCGACCCTCCCAACACCGCATTCAACGTCCACACCGCCGGGCGCCATCGGTCCCACCGGTGCGGACTTCGCTAACACGGCCTTCGACATCGTGGTGCGCACGCCGCCGCAGTTCAATGCCGTGCGTGAACTGGTCGAGCAGCACATTGAGCTGCAGCGTTACCGCGCGGTGACCGATCTGGACGACAGCGAGCTGGCGCGGCTGATCGTGCTGGCTGAGAGCAATGCGCGCAATCTGGTCGGCACGCTGGGCTATTTCAGCCCCGACATTCGCATCACGCGTGAAGGTGGCGCCAATCAGCGGTCGGTTATCGCGATTGCCATCGAGCCCGGTGAGCCCAGCGTGGTGGACGCGGTGAAGCTTGATTTTCTGGGTGACATTGCGCAGTCGGGCGATGCGGACGCCATCAGTCAACGAGACAGCATACGGCGCGACTGGCGGCTGCCCGCAGGCCGCACCTTCACCCAGGACGCGTGGGACGGCGCCAAAACCCAGGCGCTGCGCGATCTGGTGGCGCGGCGTTATCCGTCGGGCAAGCTGGCTGGCAGCCTGGCCGACGTGGATGCGCCCAATCGCACGACAGGCCTGTCAGTCACACTTGATTCGGGCCCGTTGTACCGGCTCGGCCCGATGCAGGTCAGCGGCATGGAGCGCTACGACCCGGTACTGGTGCCGCGTCTGGCCCGTCTGCCCGAAGGCTCAGTGTATGACCAGCGGCGGCTGGTTGAGGCGCAGCAGCGGCTGGCTTCCAGCGGCTACTTCGATTCGGCATATGTGTTTGTTGACCCCGACGGCGACCCGGCAGCCGCGCCGGTGCAGGTGCAGGTGCGCGAAGCCAAGCTGCAAAAAATTATTCTGGGTGTCGGCATCACCACCGACAGCGGGCCGCGTGCTTCGGTAGAG
>JAYUQC010000097.1:0-34836 GCA_043759735.1 Rhodoferax sp. | reverse complement strand
GCCCGACGATGTAGTTCACCGCCCAAAGACCTGGGGCGATCCAGATCAGCGCCAGTGCGAGTTTGACGCGCGCCTCAGGCAGCAAGGCGTTCTTCCTGATGCGCCAGACGCATCACCTGCGCCGGGCGCAGACCTTTGATGCCATGGTCGCTCCAGACTTGGCGCCAGCGCCTTGCACCCGGCAGGCCATGGCGCAGACCCAGCATGTGGCGCGCGATGGCGCTCCAGGGCGTTCCGTGGGCCTGCCCCTCGCGCGCCATGTAGGCGACCATCTGCTGCTCGATCGATTCCCGGCTGCACGGATTAGCGCCCTCAACCCAGGCTCCGCCTGGCCCCCCGAGGGGGTGCAGTCGTCCTTGGGGCGGCCCGGCGAACGACTTGAAAGCGCCCCCAACCCTGGCTGCGCCAGGCCCCCCGAGGGGGTGCCAGAAAACTTGGGAGCGGCCCGGCGTTTTCTCATGCGCCGTTGCGCCGTGGAACCGCGCGTCCCACTCAGTCAGCATCCATGGTTTGTGATACACCTCGCGTCCGAGCATTACCCCGTCGACCTGCTGCAGCTGCTGGTCCATGGCTTCGAGCGATTGGATGCCACCGTTGACGACCAGTGTCAGCTGCGGAAAGTCTGCCTTGAGCCGGTAGACGGTCTCGTAGTGCAAAGGCGGCAGCTCCCGGTTCGCCTTGGGCGACAGGCCCTTGAGCCAGGCATTGCGCGCATGCACGATGAACACCCGGCAACCGGCATCACCCACCTGCCCGACGAAATCGCGCACGAATCCGTAGTCCTCGGACTTGTCGATGCCGATGCGGTGCTTGACAGTTACCGGCACCGACACCGCGTCGAGCATGGCCTTGACGCAGTCGGCAACCAGTCGCGGCTCCGCCATCAGGCAGGCGCCAAAAGAGCCACGCTGCACCCGCTCGGACGGACAGCCGCAGTTCAGGTTGATCTCGTCGTAACCCCAGTCTTCACCCAGCTTCGCACAGCGCGCCAGGTCGGCCGGTTCGCTGCCACCGAGTTGCAGCGCCACCGGATGCTCTTCATCGTTCAAACGCAAATGGCGTGCGACGTCGCCATGGATCAACGCGCCCGTGGTCACCATTTCGGTGTAAAGCAGCGCTTTGCGCGACAACAGGCGGTGGAAATAGCGGCAATGCCTGTCGGTCCAGTCCATCATCGGGGCGACACTTGTGCGCCACGGGCTCACAGAGGCGATTTTCTCTACATGGTTTGCCTGATGGCGTTCTGTCCGATTCACGCTGATTTGCTCACTTTTTTGCCACTTGCTTTTCGCTAGCCGCATTGGGTGCTACAAATAATCAATGTAGCGCTGACGGGGCAACAATTGTCCCACGCAAGCGCAAAGACAGCACCGTCGACCACATAGCCCAGATCCGGCAAGAGGCGGGCGGCAAGTTCATTTTCACTGAGTCACAAACCTTCCACCGCTTGCCCGCTGCTCAGGCCTGGCTGAAGAATCGAGAGACCGAGCTGGCGCAGCCTGGTGCACGGACCAAGCCTATCCAATGATCGGCGGCTATTCGCCGAAGTTGCGGGTCAGCGCGAGCAAGTTGCGCCAGGTGCCGCAGGCGGGTTTGGGGTGGATCATGATGGGGCTTCTCGTGTCACGTCTGCGCCGCGGTTCCGGCGGGCCGCCAGGCGTTGACCAGGGCCACCAGCGACAGCATCACGGGCACCTCCACCAGCACGCCTACCACCGTGGCCAACGCTGCACCGCTGTTCAATCCGAAGAGTGAAATGGCAACGGCCACCGCCAGCTCGAAGAAGTTGGAGGTGCCGATCAGGCAGGCGGGTCCTGCCACGCTGTGCGGCAGCTTGAGCCACTTCGCGCCCCACCAGGTGATGAAGAAGATGCCGTAGCTCTGCAGCATCAGCGGCACCGCGATCAGCAGGATCACCAGCGGCTGGCGCACGATGGTCTCGGCCTGGAATCCGAACAGCAGCACCACGTTGGCGATCAGCCCCACCACCGACCACGGCTTGAGCGCGGCCACGAAGGCAGTCACTGCAGCCGGCCCGCGCCGCAGCAGGAGCTGTCGCGTGAGCATGCCGGCCACCAGGGGCATCACCCCATACAGCACGGTGGACAACAGCAGCGTTTCCCACGGCACGGTCACGTTGGTCACGCCGAGCAGGAAAGCTGCGATGGGGGCAAACGCCACCACCATGATGAGGTCGTTGATGGACACCTGGACCAGTCAACACGAAGTCCATGCGTGGTGCATCGGCGCCAGCAAATTCGTTCCAGTTCTTGCTGCGCAAGCCGGTGGTCTTGAAACGGTTGCGCTCCAGCAGTTCGATGGTATGCGGATTGACCTCACCAGCCGGATGGCTGCCCGCGCTCCAGGCCCGGAAACAACCCGCGCCGTGCTGGTTGAGGATGGCCTCGGCCATGATGCTGCGCGCCGAATTGCCGGTGCAGATGAAAAGGACGTTGTAAATGGAGGGGGTCATGGAAAACCTATCAACAGGTGGTGCAGGTGGGAACAGCGGAAGAACCCGTCGTCACTTCGCAGGGCTCGCCCTGGCAGCAGTGGGCGGCGAGGAATTGCAGCAAGTCGTTCATGGCGCCGAACTCGGCGCGGTAGATCAGGTGGCGGCCGTCGCGCTCTTGCGACACCAACCCGGCGTGGCTGAGCTCCTTGAGGTGGAACGACAGCGCCGTCCCGGGAACCCCCAGCGATTCGGTGAGATGACCCGGCGTGAGGCCTTGCGGGCCCTGAGCCACCAGGGCGCGGAAGATGCGCAGGCGCGTCTCCTGCGCCAGGGCACCGAGGGATTTGACGGCCAGCGTTTCGTCCATGCAATATCCTTCAGTCGGGCGCGTGTTGCAGCGTTGGTTTGACGGGCAGCCTGAGGCTGGCCAACCAGCACACGGCCAACATGAGCGCCGAGCCCAGCAGCGCATACAGCAGCCCGCCCCACTGGTACAGCAAGCCCGAGAGCAGCGTGCCGCCAAAGCGACCCAGCGCATTGGCGGCGTAATAGAAGCCTACGTCTTCAGCCGCCTTCTCCGAGCCGGCGTAGGCCAGCACCAGGTAGGAGTGCACCGACGAATTCACCGCGAACGCAAAGCCGAACACGCCCAGCCCGCCCACCACCACCCAGGGCAAGTGCGGCACGTCCAGCGCCACTGCCACCGCCAGGGCCATGGGCACCAGCGCCAACAGAGCCGACCACAGCCGCGCTGCGGGCACTTCGGTACTCAGACCGTCGGTGCTGCGTTTGACGAAGGCCGGCGCCAGCGCCTGCACCGCGCCGTAGCCGATGGTCCAGGCCGCCAGAAACGTGCCGACCATGGTGAAGGTCCAGCCCTGCGAATACAGGTACACCGGCACGCCGACCACGAACCACACATCGCGCGCGCCGAACAGCACCACCCGCGCGGCGGCCAGCACGTTCACGCCCGTGTTTTTGGCAAACAGTTCCTGCGCCGACTTCGAAGCCTTGCGCTTGCCCATCATCTGCGGCAGTGAAGTCACCACGCCCACCAGCACCAGCGCCAGCAGCGCGGCCATGGCCCAGAGCGCATGCTGAAAGCCCAGTGTCTGAAGCAGCAGGCCACCCAGGAAGAAGCCGATGCCCTTCATGGCGTTTTTGCTGCCGGTGAACCAGGCCACCCACTTGAAGAGCTGGCCCGAGCCCTGGTTCTTAGCCTGGTCGGCGGTGACCTTGATGGCCGACTTGCTGGCGGTCTTGGTGAGGTCTTTGGCCACGCCGCAGATGCCCTGGGCCAGCACCACCCAGGCCACCGACATCGCCGCGCCCCAGCCCGGATCGAGGAACGACAGCACGGTGAAGCCGATGATCTGCGTCACCAGGCCCACGGTGAGCATGCGCGTGATGCCGTAGCGCGTGGCCAGCCAGCCACCGACGAAGTTGGCCACGATGCCCGCGGCTTCGTACAGCAGGAAAAGAAAGGCCAGCGCGAATGGCGAATAGCCCAGGCGGTAGAAGTGCAGCAATACCAGCATGCGCAGCGCGCCGTCGGTGAGCGTGAAGCCCCAGTAGGCGGCGGTGACGATCGCGTAGTTGCGCTCGGCGGTGTTCATGATCAGATGCCAGTAGCCCGCATGTGGCAGGCCAGATCGACCATGCGGCAGGCGTAGCCCATCTCGTTGTCATACCAGGCGTAGACCTTGAGCAGCGTGCCGTCGGTGACCATGGTGGAGAGCGCGTCGACGATGCTCGAGCGTGTGTCTCGCGCGTAGTCCACGCTGACCAGCGGGCGCGTCTCGTAGCCCAGGATTCCGGCCAGCGGGCCCTTTGCCGCCGCCGCAAACAGGTCGTTGACCTCGATCTCCGTGGTCTGGCGCTGCAGTTCGAACACGCAGTCGGTCAGCGAGGCATTGAGCGCCGGCACGCGCACTGCATGGCCGTTGAGCTTGCCCTTGAGCTCGGGGTAGATCAACGCGATGGCGGTGGCGCTGCCCGTGGTGGTGGGCGCCAGGCTCATGAGGGCGCTGCGTGCGCGACGCAGGTCCTTGTGCGGCGCGTCCACCACCAGGTTGGTGTTGGTCGGGTTGTGCAGCGTGGTGATCTGGCCATGGCGGATGCCGATGGCTTCATGCACCACCTTCACCACGGGCGCCAGACAGTTGGTGGTGCACGAGGCGGCGGTCACAATGCGGTCGCGCATGGGTTCGTACAACGCGTGGTTCACGCCCACCACGATGTTGAGCACGCCGCCCACCTTCACCGGAGCGGCCACGATCACGCGTTTCGCACCACGGTCCAGGTGGCCCTGGATGGTCTCGGGCGTGAGGAACTTGCCGGTGCACTCCAGCACCAGCTCCACCCCCAGGTCGCGCCAGGGGATGTCGCCCGGCACGGGGTGCGAACTGAAGCTCAGGCAGTGCTGGTCGATGCAAACAGCGTCTTCGCCTTCGGCGCTGATGTCGGCGCGCCATTTACCCTGCACGCTGTCAAACGCCAGCAGGTGGGCGGTGGCCGCAGCCCCACCTTTGAGCTCGTTGAGGTGCACCACCTGCAACCGGTTACCGGCGCGCGGGTCGGTAGCTTCACGTTCGGCGGCGCCGAGTGCTGCGCGCAGGGCCAGACGGCCGATGCGGCCCATGCCGTTGATGCCAACTTTCATGAGGGTTCCAGTCCAGGGTAATACATTAATTCAATAGTCGTTGAAGCATTGCATAGAAACGTGACAATGGTGTGACGGTGATCACTCCAAGCGCGGAAAACGCCGCCTTCTGTACTGTGTGCCGCCTTCACCTATGCCGAGGGCGATTCGGTCGAGCCGGGTGCTGGTCATGGCGGTGCGCCGCACTTGCGGATCGAACCGCGTTGGCCTGTGTCCGCAAAACATGATTTGCCGTGTGGCCCTGTCGCCTGGATGAAGCGTGGGCAACCGCCTGGGGGCGTACTTCTAGAATGGCCTATCCCCACCGAACCGGAGTTTTCATGTGGAAAAGCGATGACGAGTTGTTCGCGCTGATGCGCTCGCGCCTGTTTCCGGCCGTGGTCGGCGACATCCTGGACACCATGGGCCTGCTGCACCAATTTCTGAGCCCAGGCATCCGGGCTTTGCGCAGCGATATGGTGGTGTGCGGTCGCGCGATGCCGGTACTGGAGACCAATTGCTTTGCCGCCAACGAGCCCGACGGCCGGTTGCCGCTGAGTCGCAAACCGTTCGGCCTGTTGTTCGAGGCGCTGGATGGCCTGAGACCGCATGAAGTCTATGTGGCTACCGGCTGCGCACCGCAGTTCGCGCTTTGGGGCGGACTGATGACGACCCGGGCCCAACACCTGAAGGCGGCCGGTGCGGTGCTCGATGGATATTCGCGCGACACGCCTGAAGTCCTGGAGGCTGGATTCCCGGTTTTCTCGTACGGCGGTTACGCGCAGGACCAGGGTGCGCGCGGCAAGGTGGTGGACTACCGGATTGCGGTCGAGATCAACGGCGTGCGGGTCCAGCCGGGCGACATCGTGTTCGGCGATCTGGACGGCGTGCTGGTGATTCCGCGTGCCGCCGAAGAGGAGTCGATTCGCAAGGCGCTGGACAAAGCCAGCACCGAGAACAAGGTGCGCGATGCAATCCGTGGCGGCATGGGAACGGTCGAGGCGTTCAATACCTTCGGTGTAATGTAGGCACCCTGTGCCGGTGCGCCCTAATGCGGCGCGGCGCGCCTGCCGCACCCTGTTTTTTTTTCCATACTGATCCATCATGACCCGATTTCGCGTGTTGAGCGCCGAGTTCGCCCACGAGACGAACACTTTCAGCAAGATCCCCACGGCCTATGCCAGCTTCCAGGCGCAGGACCTTTTCCTCGACGGGCCGGCGGCGATCGCCGCGCGCGGAAACTCCAACACCGAATTGGCGGGATTTTGTGACGCTGCGCGCCTGCATGGCTGGGAACTGGTGCACGTGCTCAGCGCCATCGCGCAACCGGCTGGCCGGGTTACCCGCGATGCATTCGATCGATTGACCGACCCCATCCTCGCCGCAGCCCGCCAGCAACGCGCGCAATTGCACGGTATTGCGCTCGGCCTGCATGGCGCCATGGTGACCGACTTCTGCGACGACGGCGAAGGCGAATTGCTGGCGCGGCTGCGCGCGGTCGTGGGGCCGGACATGCCGATTGCCGTGACGCTGGACCTGCATGCCAATGTGACCCAGGCGATGTGCCGGCACGCCACTATCATGGTCTCCTACCAGACCTACCCCCATATCGACATGCGCCGCACCGGCGCCCAGGCAGGCGGCATCCTGCACCGGACCATGGCCGGCGAGATCCGGCCGGTGGTGCTGCGCGCGCACCTGCCGATGCTGGACGAGGTCAACGGCGGACGCACCGATGTCGGCCCGATGCGCGAGCGCCTGCAGCGGGCCCGCGCCTACGAACAGCAAGCCGATGTTTTCGCGGTCAGCATCAATGCCGGATTCGCTCGCGCCGACATCGCCGAGCTCGGTCCCAGCGTGATCGTGGTGGCTCAGGGCGACCCCGAGCCGCACCGGCGTTTCGCAGCGCAATTGGCAGACGACATCTGGAACCAGCGCCACGACCTGATCAACCGCTTCCTGGACGTGGACGTCGCGGCGCAGATCTGCCGGGACCACGACCACAGCCAGCGACCGATCGTGGTGGCCGACTATTCGGACAATCCCGGCGGCGGAGGATACGGCGATGCCACCAAGCTGTTGGCTGCATTGCTCAAGGTCGGCGTCACCGACGCCTGCTTCGGCCCGATCGTCGACCCCGAGACAGTGCAGCAATTGCAGCAGGCTGCCATCGGGGAGACGGTATCGGTGCGGCTCGGCGGCAAGACCGACGCAGGGCTGGGTGGTGGTCCGCTGGACGTTCAGGCCACATTGCTGCTGCGCAGCGACGGCCGGTATTTTGCCGACGGCCCCATGACCGGCGGATTGGACAAGACCTGGGGCCCAACCGTGGTGCTGCGCGTGGGCGGAATCGATATCCTGGTGACCACGCTGGCGGCGCAGATGCTCGACCTGGCACAGTTCCGGGCTTTCGGCATCGACCCGGCAACAAGGAAGGTCGTCGGCATCAAGTCGATGCAGCATTTCCGCGCCGCATTCGAGCCGATTGCGTCCAAGGTCATCGTGTGCGACAGCGGCGCCCTGTGTTCGCCGCACTATGCCAGCAAGCCCTATCACAAGGTTCCGCGTCCGCTGTTCCCGCTGGACCAGGATATCGACCTGCATGCGTGGCGCGCCGCCAATGTCGACCGCGTCGACGCTACCGGTCATTGACGTGACGGCAACGCGACCCGACACCGACGTACCTCCGTGGCAGGTCGCGCTGGTGGGCATGGTCGCAATGGCAGTGGCGATGGGCATCGGTCGCTTTGCGTTCACGCCACTGCTGCCGATGATGCTGCATGACGGGGTTGTCGACCTGGCCACGTCGAGTTGGCTGGCGAGCGCCAATTATCTGGGCTATATGCTCGGTGCGGTGGTGTGTACCTTTCAGCCGTGGTTGTGGCGGCGGCTGGGACGCGATGCCGCGGTCAGCGGCCCGTCGATGGTGCGCTTTGGTCTGGCGGCAACCGCGATCGTCACCGCCGCCATGGCTCCGAACTGGCCCGCCATCTGGCCGCTGTTGCGCTTTACGGCAGGCGTTGCGAGCGCCCTGGTGTTCGTCTATATTTCCGGTTGGTGCCTGAATCGACTGGCGCAACTGAAGGTGCCGGAAATGGGTGCCCTGATCTACATCGGTCCAGGCGCAGGGATTGTCGTCAGCGGCCTGGTTGCCAGCGGCATGGTGGCGGCGCATCAGCCTGCCGCTGTCGGCTGGCTGATGTTCGGCGTTTTGGCTGCTGGCCTGACCGCGCTGGTCTGGTCCGTGCTGCATCGCAGTGCATCACCGGCATCAACGGCGGTAGGCCCTGCTCCGACGACGTCGCGCGCTGACGCCACGAGCCATGGCAGCACCGAACTCGCGCTGCTGGCACTGGCGTACGGATTGGCGGGGCTTGGCTATATCGTCAGCGCGACTTTTCTGCCGGTCATAGCGCGCCAGGTGATCCCGGATTCATTCTGGCTCGATCTGTTCTGGCCCATCTTCGGTCTGGGCATCATGGTGGGCGCGCTACTGGCATCGCGCCTGCGTTCGGCCATGGATCTGCGCCTGCGCTTGCTGGTGTGTTACCTGCTGCAGGCAGGTGGCGTTGCGACAGGCCTGCTCTGGCCTACCAGCGCCGGCTTTGCGCTCGGCAGTCTGTTGCTCGGCCTGCCGATGACCGCGATCACCTATTTCGCGATGCAGGAGGCGCGCCGCCTGTCTCCCGCGCAACCGGCCAGCCTGATGGGGCTGTTGACTGCGGTTTATGGCCTTGGGCAGGTCGTCGGCCCGCCGGTGACAACTGCCTTTCTGGCGCGCGCAGTGTCAGCGGACACCGGGTTCACCCAGGCTCTGCTGCTGGCGGCGGGATCGCTGGTGCTGGGATCGGTGGTGTTCGCGTGCATGCTGCGGCTGTTCCCGCTCGCCAGACACTGACGGGTGGCTGATCCAACCGCCCTGACGCTCGGGTTGCGCTTCAGGCGCTGACCGATCGGGTCGCTGAATTCAGCCTTTCGACGTGGATAAGACTGCTGTCCGGCCGGCCTTTGCCGGTCAGCAAGCGCTTGCGCAACAACTGGTAGGTATCGACGTCGAATGCCAGCAGGCGTCTGCCGTCCAGCGCATCGTGCAGCTCCGATTCATCATGCACCGTGGCCAAATGGCACCAGCGGTCGAACAAGTGGATATCGGTGCGGCCGGTGCGGACATCGTGCTCGCGCAGGCCAATCCGGCCGGAAAAAGGCCAGTCCTGCAGCCGGTGTGCGCCAAGTGCGAGCTGAACCTTCAGCAGGTGTTTGCGCGGATCTTCCAGGCCGCAGCATGCGCCGGCGCAGCGACCGAGCTGCTGCGCAAAACAGCGTCCGGTACCAGGCTCCAGGCCCAGCAGCCGCGCGCACAGCTGCTGGGCATCGGCCAACTCGAGCAAGGCCTGCCTGGCTAGCTTTGCGCACTTGAACACGCCATAGACCCGATCGGGCAATCCCGCCTGCAGATCGTCCGCCTCCAGCAGTTGCGCCTGGGGCCGCATATCGGCATCGTCCGCCACGCGCCAGAAGCACAGGGTGCCGGTGCGCCGCAACGTGCGATTGAATACCGGCTGCAGCTCCTTGACCAGGCGCGACTCGAGCAGCAGCGCGCCCAGTTCACCCGCGGTGCGCCGGAACTCGACCCGACGGGTCTGCTGCGCCAACTGCATGTCGCGCCCGGTGCTGTGGTCGGACTGGAAATGCGACAGCACCCGTGCGCGCAGATGCACGCTCTTGCCTACATACAGCGGCTGGCGCGTTCCACCAAACATCAGGTACACACCGGCAGCATCGGGAATACCGTGTAGCGCCGTCTCCAGATGGGGCGGTACGCTGGGCACGCCGCTGACCGACTCCTGTGCCGCGTGCCGCAGCGTCTCGATACCCCTTTCGCCCCGGACCACGGCCAGCCAGTCCAGCACCGCGTCCACATCGCCCATCGCGCGGTGCCGCGCTACGCTGTGCAAGCCGTGGCGGCGCAAGATCGCGTCGAGTCCGTGGCCCTTGTGCTGTGGGTACAGCTTACGCGACAGGCGCACGGTGCACAGCTGGCGCACCCGCAGGTCGATCTGCATGCGCTGAAACCCGTTCTTCAGGAAACCGTGATCGAAGCGCACGTTGTGGGCCACCAGCACCGTATCGCCCAGCAGTTCCACCAGCCGCGGTCCGACCGCCTCAAAGCGCGGCGCATCGGCGACCATGGCGTTGTCGATGCCGGTCAGGCTGGTGATGAAGGGCGAAACCCAGCGCCCCGGATTGACCAGGGTGCTCCAGCGCGCCACCTCGCGCCCCTCCTCCACCCGCACTGCCGCGATTTCGATGATGCGGTCGGCCACCGGGTTGCCACCCGTGGTCTCCAGGTCGAGCATCAGGTAGCTGGGCAGCATGGGTTGATTGTGCAATACCGGTCCCGAGTCGGATCGCAATTCAGTGGGCGATTGGGACGCAGGGCATTCGCATCCGGTCAACTGTTTCGGGTCAGGAAGCTTGCTTGCACCAGATGCAGATTGACCTATGTCGGTTAAACCCCATCCCCAGGCACTACCATCGACGCCATGTCGCCCACGCGATCTGCGCCCCACACCAAACCATGAATATGCTGAATTACCAGGCTGAAAAAGAAGACCTCACCGCCGCGCTGCGCTGGGCCGCCAGGCTTGGACTTAACGAGGGCGTCTGCAACCATTTCTCGCTCGAGGTCGCGCCCGACCGGTACCTGATCAACCCGCAGGGCCTGCACTGGGAGGAGGTCTGTGTGGCAGACATGTTGCTGATCAATGGCCAAGGCTCGGTGATCGAGGGACGGCATGCGATCGAGCCCACGGCTTTTTTCATCCATTCGTGGATTCACCGGCTCAATATGCATGCCAAGGCGGTTTTGCATACCCATATGCCGTATGCGACGGCACTGACCCTCGTGCAGGGCGGCAGGCTGGCCTGGAGCCACCAGAACGCGCTGCGTTTCTGGGGCCGGGTCGGGTACGACGAGGTCTATGGCGGCGTTGCGCTCGATGCTGCCGAGGGCGAACGGATCGGTCAGGCCATGGCGGGCAAGGAAATCATGTTCATGGCCAGCCACGGCGTAACCGTCACCGGTGCCACGATGGCCTGGGCCTTCGACGACCTGTACTACCTGGAGCGTGCCTGCATGCACCAATGCCTGGCAACCCAGTTTGCTGCTGGACGCCCATTGCGGGTGATCGACGAGGCCGCCTGTCGGGCGACTTCTAGCCAGATCGTCGGTGAACGGGCGCAGAGCGACCTGTATTTCGCCGCCGTCAAGCGCCTGCTCGACCGCGACCAGCCAGGATGGCGCTTCGCCGGCTGATAGGAACGCCAGTTGGGCGACGGCATTTATGACTGCGCAACGCGGCATGCGCCCCTGGAACCGTTTGCCGGGCCTAGCTGGTGATATAGGTCTGCAACTGCGCGATGGTCTGCTCATGGTCGGCAATGATGTCGTCCATGATGTCGCGGATCGAGATCATGCCCAAGACCGTGCCCTTGTCCACCACCGGCAGGTGGCGGATCTTGTGCTGGCTCATCAGCGCCATGCACGCGCGGGTCCGGGTATCCGGGGCCACGGTGATCACGTTGGCAGTCATGATGTCGGAGATCGGGGTTTCGCGCGAATTCTTGCCCTGCAGCGCCACCTTGCGGGTGTAATCGCGTTCGGAAAATACACCCACCAGTTTCTCGCCCTCCATCACCAATATGGCGCCAACCCCATAGTCCTGCAGCAGTTTGAGCCCGTCAAAGACCATCACCTGCGGCGCAACCTGGTACAGGCTGGAGTCCCGCTTGTTGAGTAGTTCGACGATGGGTTTCATGATGCCTCCGGTAACCAGATCTGAGCAGATTCCAGTGTAGTCAACTTGAAGTAGCACGCAAGAAGCGATCCAGGGGCTTGCGCACGAGCACGAAACTGGCTCGAATCGACGCCGCTTGATCGGTATGCTCTTAGTCCGCTAGTCCGAATGGACTATTCATTGAACTTCCACACAGTGATAGTGTCAACCCCTTGTAACAGGCGCGATGGGTTGCCTGCACACCAACAACCTCGGGAGTTTCATTATGGTCCTGCCAATCGTACGTGTGATAGCCGCTGTCGCCCTTGCCGCGCCATTGATGGCCCATGCGGTTGTCTACCAGTTCAACGCCGGCTTGAACGGCGCAAACGAAAGGCCGACGTCGGTGGTGACGTCGGCAACGGGTATTGCGACCTTATCGTATGACGATCAGGGCACCGCCGGAGTGTTTGGCGACGACACTTATGATTTCGCCCTGTCCGTGTTTGGCTTGGGCGCGCCCGCGAGTGTATTCCACATCCATGGGCCTGCGACCACAGCCGCAAATGCGGCGCCGATCGTAACCCTGAGCGGCGCTCCGTTTCTGTCCTTGATCAGTGGCGGCAATCTGCTGGTGGGTGGGGCGGGCGTTGCTCCTCCGTCCAATTCTTTCCTCGCGACGCTCCAAGGCGGACTTGCCTATGTGAACGTCCACACGGCATTAAATCCTGGCGGCGAAGTGCGCGGCCAACTGGTGCAGGTCGCGGTGGTCCCGGAGCCGGAGACTTACGCTTTGCTGTTGGCAGGACTGGGTCTGGTCGGTGCTGCGGTGCGGCGTCGCAAGGCTGGGGTCAAGTCCTGACGCTCAGACCTTGCTGCCTAGAAAGAAAGCCCGGCTTGCCGGGCTTTTTTGTGGGCGCTCATGCCGGTGGTGTCGGCCCAACGTGTACTGCAGCGCGCTTGCGGCCACGTACCATGGCCCCGACCAGGTTCTTTGAGGATGAAGTGATGACGGCCACTGCTCACGCGTGCCGGTGCTGCGCAAATTAATGGGTAACATGGCGCAGGCAAACAGTTGCGCCGGCACCATGCAGCCGATGAATGCAAGGAGACTAACGCCATGTTTGATGCGCAGTTGATGACCGGCCAGAGCATCATGATGGTTCGCGGCAACGCGCTGGCCACCGACGGCAATTTCTACCAATTGCGCGACTGGAGCGATGCCAGCTGGTCGGCTGCCCGCGAAGGCATCGACGCTCAAAATCGGCGCGACAAGGCCCAGCGATGAAGCCGATCACACCACGGGTGCTCGCATTCGATGTTTTTGGTACGGTTGTCGACTGGCATGGCAGTATCCGGCGCGAGGTCGACGCGCTCGCTCTGGGTGTCGATGCTGGCGCCTTTGCGCTGGCCTGGCGCGCCGGATACCAACCGGCCATGCGCCGGGTGATGTCGGGCGAATTGGGTTGGACACTGATCGACGATCTGCACCGCATGATCCTGGAGCAAGTGCTGGGACAGTTTGGCGTGCACCATCTGAGCGAGGCCGAGAAACTGCATCTGAACAGGGCCTGGCACCGGCTCGATCCCTGGCCGGACGTGGTTGCGGGCCTGACCCGGCTCAAGGCGCGCTACACCATCTGCACCCTGTCCAACGGAAACATCGGGTTGTTGACGCATATGGCCAAACACGCCGGCCTGCCCTGGGACTGCATTTTGTCGGCCGAGGTCTTCAGGGCCTACAAGCCGGATCCGGCAACCTATCTTGGCGTGGCCAAGGTGTTCGATCTGGCGCCCACCGGTGTGATGCTGGTGGCTGCGCACCAGGACGATCTGGCCGCAGCGCGCTGCTGCGGATTGCTGACCGCTTATATCGAACGCCCGGCCGAGTTTGGCGTGGACCGGCTCAAGGATGTCAGGCCAGATACCGCCAACACCCTGCACGCACGCGATTTCCTGGATCTGGCCATGCAGCTGGGGGCCTGATCGTGCAGCGGCAGTGGGAGCCGGTCCTGCGCCGCAGCCGCTTCCATGTCGACGCTTGAAATGCAGGGATCCGACGCGCATCTGCATCCGGCCGGCGCTGAATGTGGTGCCGCACTGTGGGGCTTCGCCGTTTGTCTTTCCTGATCTTCGTTGCTCTGACGTTTGGCTTTGCGCTGTGGCTGATGGTCCGACCGTGGTTGCAGGAACGGCGTCGCCAGCGTCTGCGCAGCCAGCCGTTTCCCGCAGCCTGGCGGCCGGTACTGCAGCAACTGCCATTTATGCGGCGCCTCCCGGCCGACCTGCAACTGCAACTCAAGGCCCATGTGCAGGTGTTTCTGGCCGAAAAGCCGTTCATCGCCTGCGGCGGCGCGGTACTGACCGACACGATGCGCATCACCATCGCAGCGCAGGCCTGCATGCTGCTGCTCAACCGCGATGCCGGCTACTACCGCAATTTGCGCCAGATCCTGGTCTATCCAGGCGCCTTTGTGGTGGATCGGTTGCATCCGGTCGGCGCCGGCGTGCTGCAGGATCTGCGCCAGGTGCTCTCCGGCGAGTCCTGGTCGCAAGGCCAGGTGGTGCTGTCCTGGCAGGACGTCGCGCACGGTGTGTCCGACCCGGATGATGGCCGCAACGTGGTGATCCACGAGTTCGCGCACCAGCTGGACCAGGAAAACGGCCAGGCCAATGGCGCGCCGACCTTGCGCAGCCGCCGCTCGTACACCGACTGGTCACTGGTGTTCGGCGCTGCATTCGCGCAGCTGCAGCAGCGGGTGGAGTCCGGCCAGGGCGGGTTGCTCAGCGACTACGGCGCGACCAATCCGGGCGAGTTCTTTGCCGTGGTTTCGGAGGCGTTTTTTGAACAGGCCGAGCGTATGGCGGCCGAGCACCCTGCACTGTTCGATCAGCTGCGAAACTACTACTGCGTTGACCCGCTGAGCTGGTAGTACGCCTGCGCGATCGCGACGGCCGCGGGGACAGGGACGGGACGATCAGGCGTCGAGCTGCGGGTAGCGCCGGAACAGATCATCCTCGTTGAACGCGATGCGCCGGTCGCTGGACAGATACGAGGCAAGGCGCCTGTGCTGCTGCACTTCCCGATGTAATTGCGCTACCCGCGGGTATTTGCGGCTCTGCCGGCGCATGGCCTTGGGAAATGCGTAATGCAGGCCCTCGACCATCTGGAACAGCGACAGATCGACATACGACAGACGGGCGCCGACAAGATGCACCTGCCGCCCGGTAGTGTTGGCCGGGTTGCGCTGCAGGATGGTCTCGAACCAGGTCAGGTACTTGGGCAGCCGCGCGGTGCGAAACGCACGTGCGCGATCAATCGCCGGGGCAAGTTGTTGTTCGAAATACAGCGCCATGGAGATCGGATGGTGGGTGTCGTGCACCTCGGCGGCCATATCGGTGATCGTCAGCTCGATCTGGTGCGTCCAGAGCTGGGCAGCGGCGCTCTTGCCCACCAGAGACAGTTGCGGGCCCAGATACTGCAAGATGGCTGCCGTCTGCGCGACCAGCAACCTGCCGTGGCGCAGGATTGGCGGTGCGAATGGCGGCTGCAGCTGATCGCCATCCTGCAACAGGTCCAGCAGCGCCGGCACACCCTGGCCCTTGGCCGGTTCACCGCGGGCCACATCCACATAGTCAGCGCCGGCGGCTTCGAGCGCAAGCCGGACGAATTCGCCGCGGCCCAGGATCGAGGGCCAGTAATACAGATGGTAGGCCATGGGGCGTGTTCCTCGGGTTTACCTGCCAGCCAATCCCATCGAACGGGTGATGACGTCTTTCATGATCTCATTGGTGCCGCCGTAACTGCGCTGCACCCGCGCATCGGCAAAGGCCCGGCCAGCCCGGATCTTGCCAGCCCTCATGGAGGGGCGCAATTTCCCTGTCGGCGAAACGCGGATAGCTATCGCGGATCGCAAGATGCTCGGGGCCAAACAGGGATCTTTCGATCATCGGATGCTTTCAGGAAAGGTACGGAGCGGGCTGCATGCCGCTTGCGGTCTCGATGCGTGCTAGCGTAACCAGGATAGTCCATCGTCTGTGCACTTTAGTGACAGGGGTTGCAGCGTCAATGCCTATACTCGATTTACGGGCTGATCGATTGCGCGCCATCGCGCGCAGCCGCGGTCCGACTCGACCCGACCAACAGGAGTTGCAAGCATGAGCGCCGCAGGGCCGTTCCCAAGGGCGAATTGCGCAATGCGCAGCATGGAGGGTACCTGATGAGCGCCGCAGGGCCGTTCCCAAGGGCGAATTGCGCAATGCGCAGCATGGAGGGTACCTGATGAGCACAGAAGCTTTTGTCTATGACGCGATCCGAACGCCCCGGGGCAAGGGCAAGAAAGACGGCAGCTTGTACGAGGTCAAGCCGGTCAATCTGCTGGCCGGCGTGCTGGGAGAACTGCAAAGGCGCAATGATTTCGATACCGCGCAGGTCGATGACGTAGTGATGGGGGTCGTCTCGCCCATCGGCGAGCAGGGTTCGGTGATTGCGAAGGTGGCAGCCCTCAAGGCGGGCTGGGATTGTCGCTGCTCGGGTGTGCAGCTCAACCGCTTCTGTGCCTCCGGTCTGGAGGCGGTCAACATGGCAGCCCAGAAGGTGCGCTCGGGTTGGGAAGACCTGGTGGTGGCGGGCGGCGTCGAGAGCATGAGCCGGGTGCCGATCGGCTCTGATGGCGGCGCATGGGCGCACGACCCGGAGACCAACAGCGCCACTGCGTTCGTGCCGCAGGGCATTGGCGCCGACCTGATCGCGACGATCGAGGAGTTCCGGCGCGAGGACGTAGACGCCTTTGCGCTGGAAAGCCAGACGCGGGCCGCACGGGCGCGCGAAGGCGGTTTCTTCGCGGGCTCGGTGGTGCCGGTCAAGGACTTCCTGGGCCAGACCATCCTGGATTTTGACGAGTTCATCAAGCCGCACACCACGATGCAAGGCCTGGCCGCGCTGCGGCCCGCTTTCGAAGCGATGGGGGCGATGGGGTTCGATCAGGTGGCGCTGACGCGTTATCCGCAGGTCGAGCGCATCCACCATGTGCACCATGCCGGCAACTCGTCGGGCATCGTCGACGGAGCGGCTGCGATCCTGATCGGTTCCGAGGCCGCAGGCAGGACGCACGGCTTCACGCCGCGGGCGCGCATCGTCGCGGCGGCCTTGAGTGGCGCCGACCCCACCATCATGCTGACCGGCCCCATGCCGGCCGCGCGCAAGGCGCTGGCCAAGGCCGGCATGACGATCGACCAGATCGACCTGTTCGAGGTCAACGAGGCGTTCGCCGCAGTCCCGATGCGCTTCATGAAGGAAATGGGTGTGCCGCACGAGAAGGTCAACGTCAACGGCGGCGCGATCGCGATGGGGCATCCTCTGGGCGCCACCGGCGCGATGATCCTCAATACGCTGATCGATGAGCTGCACCGGCGCAAACTGCGCTATGGAATGGCCACCCTGTGCGTGGGCGGCGGCATGGGAATTGCCACCATCGTCGAGCGGATCTGAGGATGCAATGCCCGACACCGGTGCATTAAATTCATGAAAACCATCCAGTACGCGCTCGATGCGCAGGGCATTGCGACCATCACCTTTGACGAGCCGAACTCACCCGTCAACACCATGTGCGTGGACTGGCAACACGACCTGACGACGGTGACCGAACAGGTGGTGCGGGACAAGGAGGCGATCCGCGGCATCATCCTGGCTTCGAACAAGTCGACTTTTTTTGCCGGCGCCGACCTGAAGGCGCTGATGCGGATGAAGGCCGTTGACGCGCCAGCCGTCTTTCGCGAGATCGAGCAGAACAAGAAGAACTTCCGCACGCTGGAGACGCTCGGAAAGCCGATAGTGAGTTGCATCAACGGAGCGGCGTTGGGCGGCGGCTGGGAGGTCGCGCTGGTCGGTCACTGCCGCATTGCGGTGGATGATCCGAAGATCCAGCTGGGCCTGCCCGAGATCACGCTGGGCCTTATCCCCGGGGCCTCGGGCATCACCAAGATGACCCGGCTGCTCGGGTTGATGGTGGCCCAGCCCTATATTCTGGAAAGTCGCCTGTTCAGCCCGCGCCAGGCACTGGAGCTGGGCCTGGTTCAGGAATTGGTGGCCGACGCCGTCGCGCTGAGGGCAGCGGCATTGACCTGGATCGCAGCGCATCCGGTCTCGTTCCAGCCGTGGGACGACAAGACCTACAAAATCCCCGGAGGCTTGCCCAGCAACCCGAAGATCGCCCAAGCGCTGGTGGTGGCACCGGCGATGCTGAAGAAGACCTCGCGCGGCCTCTACCCTGCCCCCGAGGCTGCGTTGGCGGCGATGGTCGAAGGCGCGCAGGTCGATTTCGATACCGCGCTGCGCATCGAGAGCCGTTATCTCGCCAAGCTGGTGGTCCATCCGGTGGCCAGGAACATGATCAACACGTTTTTCTTTAACCTCAATGCCATCAAGTCCGGCCAGTCGCGGCCCAAGGGAGCGCCGCGCTACAAGCCATTGCGGGTCGGCATTCTGGGCGCGGGCATGATGGGTGCGGGCATTGCCTACGCGCAGGCCAGCCGTGGCATTGCAACCGTGCTCAAGGATGTCAGTCTTGAAAAGGCCGCCGCCGGCAAGTCGTACAGCGCCAGGCTGACCCAGGCGCAGGTGGACAAGGGCCGCATGGGGCCGCTCGAGCAGGCGCAACTGCTGGCGCGCATCACGCCAACCGAAGCCGCGGCAGACCTGCAAGGATGCGAGCTGATCGTCGAGGCGGTATTCGAGCAGCGCGCGCTCAAGGCCAGCGTCACGCGGGAGGCCGAGCCGATGCTGGCCCCCGGCGGATTTTTCGCCAGCAACACCTCGACCCTGCCGATCGGCGGCCTGGCCCTTGCCAGCAGCCATCCGGACAAGTTTGTCGGTATCCATTTCTTCAGTCCGGTGGACAAGATGAAGCTGGTCGAAATCATCCGTGGTCCCCAGACCGACGATGAGACGGTGGCACGCGCCTTCGACTATGTGCTGGCGCTGGGAAAGATTCCGATCGTGGTGAACGACGCGCGAGGTTTTTACACCAGCCGTACCTTTGGCGCCTTCGTCATGGAGGGGGCGGCCATGCTGAGCGAAGGTATTCCCGCCGCTGTGATCGAGAACGCTGCGGTCCAGTGCGGCATGCCGGTGGGGCCGCTGGCCGTGGTCGACGAGACCTCGCTGTCGCTCAGCGTGCTTGTCATGGAGCAGATGCGCGCCGACTTTGCGGCCGAGGGCAAGACCTTCGACGCTACGCCAGGCCAGTTGCTGATCGAGCGCATGGTCAAGGAATTCAGGCGCCCGGGGCGTGCTGGCGGTGGGGGCTTCTACGACTATCCGGCCGAAAGGGGCGCGAGGAAGACCCTGTGGCCGGAACTGCGGCGCCGTTTCGAAAAGCCCGGTGCAGCCTGGGAACTGCAGGAGATCAAGGACCGCCTGTTGTATCGCCAAGCGGTGGAAACCGCGCGCTGCCTGAGCGAAAACGTCTTGACAACGGTGCATGACGCCAATATCGGCTCCATCTTCGGCATCGGGTTCCCAGCCTGGACCGGTGGCGCGATGCAGTTCATCTATGGCATGGGGATCGACCCGTTCCTGCGCCGCGCTGACGCACTGGCGGCGCAGTTTGGCCCTGGCTTTGCGCTGACGGACGCGGTGCGCGAGACGATCCGACACCACCAACCGGTATATTGAGCCGACGCCAAGCCGGCCGCAAGGAGTATGGGAATACACCGCGATCAGGGCATTCGACACGATGCCAGACTGTGCCCCTTGCGTTGACGAGGGAAATGCACGGCACGGAACAGCCGATTAGGATGGACGCCGGACCGGCGGCGTGCAAGGCACTCTCGACAGGCCCTGCTCTCGCCGTGAGCAAAGCATTTACCACCCTAATTCCAGGAGTTTCGTATGGCATACCCGTTTTCCCGCGTTGCGGTCGCTGGCCTGATGCTTGCCTTTTACCTGCCCGCTGCATGGGCCCAGGTGCCCGATTTTCGGTTCGGCAGCACGGCGCTTGCGTCCCAGGCTGAGCGCAGCATCACGATCGTGACCGATACGCCATGGGTCAATGTGCGGCAAGGCGAGTCGGTTCGCTTCGTGGCGGGGCCCAACGAATTTGGCTGGAAGTTTGATGGCGCTGCGAGCGCGTTCGACCTGATGCGGGTTGCACCGGCAGGATTCCTGAATCGATCGTTGACGGTGTATGTGATGCAGGTATCGAGAGGGCGTGGGAACTGAAATTCCGGCAATCAGGAGGATGAACGTGCTTGCAGCGACCGCGCTGGCGCAGGCGCGCAGGGAGTTCGATGGGCCAGCCCCACGCGGACCTTGCCACCCGCCTCAACCGCGCTGCGCCCACTCCAGCAGTTCCGTCTTGCGCACCTTGCCCAGCGCTGTCTTGGGCAGATCATCTCTGAACAACACCCGCCGCGGCAGCTTGAAGCGGGCGATCTGCCCATCGAGCAGGGCCAGCACGGCGGGCGCATCCAGTGTCGAACCCGACTTGCGCACGATGATGGCAAGCGCCACTTCGCCCCAGCGTGGATCGGGTTGTCCGATGACGGCGGCTTCGGCGATCTCCGGGCAGGCTGCCAGCAGGTTTTCGATCTCGGCCGGGTAGATGTTTTCCCCACCCGAGATGATCATGTCGCGCGAGCGGCCGACGACCCAGTAAAAACCCTCTGCGTCCCGGCGCGCCAGGTCGCCGCTGCGGAACCAGCCGTCGGCGAACGACGGATTGTGGTCGTCCGCCCAATAGCCCTGCATCTGGTTGGCCCCATGAATCCAGATTTCGCCGACTTCACCGTCGGCCACATCCACACCGGTGCTGCCGACCAGGCGTACGGCCACATGCAGGCCGGCTTTGCCGGCGGCTCCCGGCACCCGCAGTGCGTCCTCGCGCCGCAGGTAGATCGACACCGGTCCGGTTTCGGTTGCACCATAGACCTGACCGATCGGAACACCGCGTCGGTGAAACGCGTCGATCAGCGTAATGGGAACTACCGATGATCCCGCCACGATCAAACGCAGCGAAGACAGGTCGGCAGTTGCGAACCCTGGATGCTCCCGCACTGCCCGCAACGTGGCAGGCACCATGACGGAGAGTTCGGGGCGACGTGCCTGAACGTCGGCCAGCCACGTACCCGGCTCGAATCGGCGATGCAGCGTGACGGTGGCGCCAGCATGCAGGACTGGCAGCGTCTGGATGCACAACCCCCCCACATGGAACAGCGGCAGCACGGTCAGCGCATGGTCGGTGGCGCGCAAGTCCTGCGCATGGGTCGCGTTGATGCAGTTCCAGATCAAGCCGGACTGGGTATGCAGCGCGCCCTTGGGCTTGCCTGAGGTACCGGATGTGTAGACCAGCAACACCGGCGACGCGTCGCTGCCGTCCAGGTTTGCCCGCTGCGCAGATGCCAGATCGGACTGCCCCAGGCGATCAATGTCCGCGGCCGGCGACAGCGCCACGCCGCCGTTGCCGCCCAGGGCCCGTGCCGCGTCTGCATGGCTGCTGTCATGGACCAGCAGCTCGGCTCCGGCATGATCCAGGATCGCGGCCTGTTCCGCCGCCGCCAGCCGGTAGTTCAGCGGCAGCAGGATGGCTCCGATGCGCGCCAGCGCAAACAGCATGACCAGCATGGCCGGGTCGTTCAGGCCCAGCCAGGCGACCCGGTCGCCATGCGACACGCCTGCGTCCTGCAGTGCGGCCGTCGCATGGCGGATGCGCTGCCACAGTTGCGGATACCGGATATCGTGTCCGTCGAAATGCAGTGCCACCGTTTGCGGTGAGAACTGCGCATGGCGTTCGACGATGCGCGACAGGTTCATGGCGCTGGCTCTGGCATGGTGAGGTGGCGCACAGCGGCGGCCGACTACAGCACGTCGGGCTCGTCGCTCTCGCCGGCCTCATACAGGCATTCGCGGCCCATGCGGTCGATGCACAGCTCGGCGGTCCAGGGCAGCATCAGCGAGCCGCAGCGCGAGTCGCGGTACATGCGCTCCAGCGGCAGCGACTTGAGCATGGACTGGCCGCCGCAGGTGCGCACCGCCAGGCGGCAGATCTCGTTGGCGTTCTCCATGACGCTGTAGTGCGCCGCCAGCAGGCCGAGGCGGACCTCCTTGGACGGATCGACCCGGGCCGCGCGCGCGTTCTGCAGGAAGATGGCCCGCGTCTGCTCCAGCTTGACCTTCATCTCGGCCACCGCGATCTGCTTGGTAGGGTACATGCGGCGCTTGACCGGCGGCGTACCGGGCACCTCGGCGCGCAGGTATTGCACCGTGAAATCGTAGGCTGCCTGCGCAATGCCCATGTAGGTCGGCGACAGCGTGGCAAACATGTGGGGCCAGCGCAGCGCGGCCTGCGCATACAGGCCTTCGGGCATCAGCCGTTCGGCCTCTGGGACGAACACATCCTGGAACAGCAGGTTGCGCGACACCGTGCCACGCATGCCCAGCGGATCCCAGTCGCCACTGACGGTGACGCCGGGCAGATTGCGGTCCACCGCCAGGTACAGAGCGTCGCGTTGGGTGGCGCCGGGCTTGTCCAGCGTGCACAGGATGCCGTAGTAGTCGGCGGCGCCGGCCAGCGACGCGAAAATCTTCTTTCCGTTGACGATGTAGCCGCCATCGACCTTGCGCGCCAAGGTGCCGAACGGCGCCTTGCCGGCCGCCGCCGCGCCGCCTTCGGAAAATGGCTGAGAATAGACCTTGCCCTGTTCCACGATGCGCTGGTAATGCATCGCGCGATGCGCCTCGTGGTTCGCGCGCTGCTCGGGCGTCATGTCCAGGTCATCGGCGATGAAGCCGGTCCACATGGTCGAACTGACGTGCATGTTCAGCGTGAGCGCGGTCGCCCCGCAATGCCGGCCGATCTCGGCGGCAGTCATGACATAGGTCGCAAAATCGGCACCCCAACCGCCATATTGCTCGGGCACGCAAATGCGCAGCAGCCCGGCCGCATGCATGTCGGCATAGTTCTCGAACGGAAACACCGCGTCACGGTCGATCTGGCCAGCGCGCGGCGCAAACTTGTCGCGCCCGAGACTCGATGCGATCGCCAGCAATTGGGTCTGCTTGTCCGTCAGTGTGCTGTAGTCGCCCGCAATCGATGGCGGCAGGTACCGATTGGAGATGGATGTTGGCAGGGCGGTCGGCATCGATGTCCTCCTCAGGCTGGAAAATGTGTCTGCAGGAACGACAACACGGCGGCGTTGAACGCGTCCGGTTGCTCCATGTTGGCCAGATGGCCAACCGCGGGCAGACATTGGTAGTGGGCGCCGGCAATGCGCCCGGACATGCGCTGCATCACCATGGGCGAGGCATTGCGATCCAGCTCCCACACCTCTTTGCCACCGCCAACGCCATGCAGCAGGAACACCGCCGTGGCACCGCTGCCCTGCTCCAGCGTGCCGGGCAAAACTGTCATCGCCGTCATGGCCTTGCCCTCACGCCAGCGGGCCCTGCAACTGGCCGCGCTCGACCACGACCGTCGTGTCCAGGGTCACGGTACAACGGCGTAACGGCAGGTCGAAATGACCCAGCGTATGGCGCCCGGCGACCTCATTGGCACCGGTGGAATACAGGAAATTGCCGGCAAAGGCGCGCAGCTCGGTGCCGTTGAAATCGTTCTTGTCATAAAACGCCATGGCATCCCAGCGCGCCTTCGGATTCATGCCCCAGCCGACATGGGACACCGCATAAGCGGCACGGTCGCCCCAGGCCGAAAAATAGCTGCGCATCAGCTCCGCGTCAAGGTGGCTGCCGGCAATGTCGATCACATGGTCGTCCTGCACGACGAGCGCCACCGGGCTTTCGATGTAGCGTTTGAAAGTCAGGTTGACATCACCCGCGTCCAGTACCAGCATCCCGTTGACGCTGCCGGCAGCGGGAAAGGCCAGACAAAGACCGCCCGGCCAATGCGAGATGCTGCCGGCGCGTGCCGTATAGCCCCAACCGCCTCCCACACGCGCCCCTTGGAGCCCAATGGTCAAGTCGGTCCCTGCGGCAGACTGCACCCGCATCAGGACGGCATTTTTGAGCATCCGCATGCCGGACTTGACCTTCTCCTGCAACGCCGGGTCAGGCATACAGCGCTCCAGCACCTCCGGGTGCTCGTTGGAGACCATCAACACCCGCGCCCCACTGCCCAGGATCTGGGGCAACTCCGGCGCGTGCAGCAGGCCTTCGACCGTCAGGTCGGCCACGAAACCACTGCCCGCGAGGGCCGCCACGACCGGTGCCAGGCCAGCGATGGCGTCTGATGCGCCCGTGGATCGCACCGGTACCGGCGCCTGCAGGCGCGCACTGGCCAGCACCACATGGAACACCCGTGCGCCCAGGCGGTGCAGTGCCAACTCGGCCAATTGCACGTTGACCGGCCGGGACTGGGTTTCCGACAGTACCGCCGCGCTCTCACCGGGCTGCACGCCGCACAGGCGAAACACCTGCGCGAAGGAGTCGATCCATTTGGCTTCGATTCGCTGCTGCAGCATCGGCCTATTTCCTCACAAGCGCGAACCCAGCGTGAAATACCCGCCGGCATGGAACAGCAGTGGAGCGGTTTCCGCATGGGTGTAACGCTCGACCTGGGCAATGAACAGACAGTGGTCGCCAGCGCGCTGGTGCGACACCCGGCGACACTCGAACCACGCCGCCGCGCCATGCAAAAAGGGCATGCCATCCTGGTTCTCGGCATGTGCCACCTGGGCAAATTTATCGGGCGCAGGCGACGCAAACAACCGCGAGGTCTCGACCTGGGCCTCGGTCAGCACATTCACCACGAAGCGCTCGCTGGACTGGAACACCGGCAGACTGGCCGATCCCAGGCGCAGCGCCCAGCTGATCAACGGTGGCTCGAGCGACAACGCGCCAAACGAGTTGGCAGTCAGCCCGATAAAGCTGCCATTCGGGCCGCGGGTCGTGATGACGGTGACACCGGTGGCGAACTGGCCCAGCGCCACGCGCAGGGCGCGGCTGTCGATGCGCGTGGTATCGCCGGACGGGAGCATGCGCGGGTCGGAGGGGGCTGCCATCGGACAACATCATAGAGGACACGGTCGGTGGATTGGATGGTTGCTGGGTTATGCTTCGCGCTTCGACTCGCACAGAGCCACCCGCCATGACCGGATCGACCGAAGACCAGAAGCACTTCACCCAGGCTGTTGCACAATTGGGCGAGCACCAGGACGTGGTGGCCGCGCAAGCAATCTTCAACAAACAAGGCGTGAAGATTGTCGACAAGGGCGCGGCGATCAACCTGGGCCTGTACGACCGGCTGATGCAGCACAAGCTGGCGGCGCCGCTGGAGGAGTCCCTGATCAGTAGCGATGTCGTGTCAGGCGAGTCGCTCAAGCGCAGCGCGGCCTCGATCATGGACGATGTGCCGTTCTTCGGCCGGATGGGGGCCGATCCGGCGACTCGAAAGCTGCTTCTCAATGTCATAGAGACTGTTCCGCTGCCCGACGCGATGGCATTTCAGTTAACGGTTGCACGCGATGTGCGGCCCGAGATCTATATGCATTTGCTGCGTACCGCGCTGGTGTCGATCTGGCTCGTATACAAGCCGCCGCTGATGTCGCGCTTCGATCTTGGCATGGCCGCGTCGGCGGGCCTGCTGCACGACATCGGCATGCTGCATGTCGACCCGGTGTTGCTGCAACCGGCACAGCATCTCAACCGGGAGCAGCGCCGCCAGCTGTATTCACACCCTCTTTTGTCCACGACCCTGGTCGAACGCCATCACCAGTATCCGCGCGAGGTTGTCCGGGCGGTCTCCGAGCATCAGGAGTACCTGGACGGTTCAGGCTATCCGCGCAACCTGAACGCTGACGCCATCAGCACGCTCGGACGGGTGATCGCGCTGGCGCAGGTGGTATCGGCGATGTTTGCTCCCGGGCGCCATGCGCCCGAGATGCAGTTGTCGGTATTGCTGCGCCTCAATACCCATCGCTATGATTCCGCGCTGTCGACGCAGTTGCTGACCCTGGTGCAGCCGCAGCTCGATGTGCTGAGCGCCGCGGTGATTTTGCTGGCCGATCCGGTTACTCCGCTCAGTGAGATCGATGCGATCCTGTCGCAACTGCCACTGGACCTGGGATCCACCGGTGACCTGACACCGGCCCGGCGCGACGCCATGGCGATGGTCGTCGACCACGGCGCCAAGCTGCGACGGGCCTTGGCGGGCGTGGGCGCCGTGCCTGACCAGTTGGCCCTGCTGGGAGACGCGCTGCAGGACGAGGCCATTCGCACGGAATTGACCCTGCTGGCGCGTGAAGCCAGCTGGCAGGTTCGCACGCTGGGTCGCGAGGCTCGGAGGCGCTGGCGCAACCATGCCGAAGCTGACTATCCGGCGCCATTGCAGCAATGGCTCGACCGCATCGATGCTTTGGTGGCTTCGCTGGCAGGCCCGCTGCCAGAAAAAACAGCCGATGCAGAGCCCAGTCAGATGCCGGTCGAGCCGGTTTCAGCTGCTGATGCGCCAACTAGTTGACTTCGTCAAGCGCGTGCTGCCCCGGACACGGGGTTTGCGTCTGGGTGAGCGCCTGACCGACACCCGCCATGGGTCGGCCACACGGGTGACGGTTTTTCTGGCATTCAATCCGCTGACGGCCGCCGCTCTTGGCCATTGGCTGCTGCATGAACCGCTGGATCGCTGGATCGGTATCGCCGTGGTGCTGATTGCGGCCGGGCTTTGGCTGGCCACCCGCTCGCCAACAGCGGGACGCCGCCGATAATCGCGCGATGGCGGATCCGACACCCCCCAATGCAACCAGTCGGCATCCGCAATCGCTGGCCGACCTGTTCTGGTCGCTCAGCTTTCTGGCGCTGCAAGGCTTCGGCGGCGTTCTGGTCGTCGTTCAACGCGAGCTGGTGGAAAAAAAGCGCTGGCTGACGCCGGAGGAATTTCTCGAGGACTGGTCGGTAGCGCAAATCCTGCCGGGACCCAATGTAGTGAACCTGTCATTGATGATTGGCGGGCGTCATTTCGGCTTGCCCGGCGCGTTGGTGGCGCTGGCCGGCATCCTGACCTTCCCGTTACTGATCTTGCTGGTGCTGGCGGCGATTTTTTCGGGCATTGCCGATCATCCGCAGGCGCAAGGTGCGCTGCGCGGGCTGGCCGCAGTCGCCGCGGGCATGTTCGCCGCGACCGGACTCAAAATGATTCCAGCCTTGCGCAACAACGCCATGGGCGGGCCGGCTTGCCTGGTCATTTCGATCGCCAGTTTTCTGGCGGTTGCACATCTGCGCATTCCCCTGGTCTGGGTGCTGCTGGGGTTGGGGACACCGGCCGGCGCCTGGGCCTGGTACCGATTGGGGCGTGCATGAAGGCATTGCGGTGAGCCTGTCATTCGTGTGGTCCGACTGGCTTGCGCTGTTCGGCCATTTCCTGTCCTTGTCGCTGTTGGCAGTGGGTGGCGCCATCATGCTGGCGCCGGACATGCACCGCTATCTGGTGGACCAGCGCCAGTGGCTGACCGATCCGCAGTTTGCGTCGAGTATCGCGCTGGCCCAAGCCGCGCCCGGACCCAATGTGCTGTTCATTGCGCTGCTGGGCTGGAACGTCGGGCTTAACAATGGCAGCCTTGTGCTGGCGCTGCTGGGCATGCTGATCGCCATGGTCGGCGTGTTGTTGCCCAGTACCGTGCTGACCTATTCCGCCAGCCGCTGGAGCCACCGCAACCGCAACCGGCGCTCGGTGCGCTCATTCAAGATGGCCATGGCGCCGATCGTCATCGCCTTGTTGCTCGCCACATCCTGGTTGCTGGCCGCGGCGCTGGACCAGCAACCCCGTGCGTGGGCGTTGTGGCTGTTGACGCTGGCCAGCACGTTGCTGGTGTGGAAGACCCGGATCCACCTGTTGTGGTTGCTCGGCACCGGAGCGGTGCTCGGGGCCCTGGGCTGGGTGTAGCGCGCGCCGCTGGTGCTACCCCTACCCGAGATGCAGCGGGCCGTGTCAGCCTGGAGTTTCACTCGTTCGGGACTGCGCCCGACGACCTCAGGCAACGCGCTGACGCAGCGCCTCGTACAGGCAGACGCCGCTGGCAACCGACACGTTGAGACTCTCGATGGCGCCGCGCATCGGTATCTGCACGAGTTCGTCGCAAGTCTTGCTGGTCAGCTGGCGCATCCCGGCGCCCTCAGCCCCCAGCACCAGAGCCACGCTCTGGCGCAGATCGGCCTGGTAGAGTGATTTGGGTGCGGTATCGCTCGTGCCAATGACCCAGATCGACCGCTCCTTGAGTTCGCCCAAGGTCCGCGCCAGGTTCGTCACCATGAAATAGGGAACGGTGTCGGCTGCGCCACTGGCGACCTTGGCCACGGTGGCATTGATGCCAGCGGCATGGTCCTTGGGCGCAATGACCGCATGCGCGCCCGCGCCATCGGCCACACGCAGACAGGCGCCCAGATTGTGCGGATCGGTCACGCCATCGAGCACCAGCAACAGCGGCGCGGTGCGCTGCTCGGCGGGCAATGCGGCCTGCGACTCCTCCAGGTCCTCAAGCAACTGGTCCAGCGAATGGGTTCTGGCAATGGCTTGTACCCGGGCAGCGATGCCCTGGTGGGCATGTGTGCCACACAGCTTGGACAAGCGCAGGCCGTCGGACTCGATCAGGCGCACACCCGCCTCGGCTGCGCGCTCCAGGAACTGGCGCATGCGCGCGTCGCGCCGGCTGGCATCGAAATGCACCTCGATGACGGATCGGGGCGCGGCGCGCAAGCGCACACCGGTGGCGTGAAAGCCGAATACGAGCTTGGGACTGGACATGGGCCCGATTATCCGGTGTCGCCATGGTCTGCAAAGCCCCCACGGTCGAACCATGACTGCCGTGGGGCCTGGTCCCGGGCTAGCCCCTGCACTGCTTGCAAGGCCACGGTGAGGTCGTCGATCCAGAATGGCACTACCTGAAACACGGACCGGGGACATGGCATGGCTCCTTTCCGGCGCAAACGACCGGTTGGGCGGTGCGATCAATTGATCGGTTCGGCGATCCGTCCGGCCTCGATCGTGATGCGCCGAGTGCAACGCTGCGCAATACCCTGGTCATGGGTGACCAGTACCAGGGTCGTGCCCAATTCGGAGTTCAGATCGAACATCAGTTTCATGATGGTCTCGCCGGTCGCAAAGTCCAGGCTGCCGGTCGGTTCATCGGCCAGTAGCACCGCGGGCTGCACGACAAAGGCGCGTGCCAGCGCCACCCGCTGCTGCTCACCTCCGCTGAGCACTTTCGGATAGTGGCCAAGGCGCTCCGACAGCCCCACCCGCGCCAGCATCTCTGCCGCAGCCCTGCGCGCGTCGCGCCGGCCACCCAGTTCCAGCGGCAGCATGACGTTCTCCAACGCCGTCAGATTGCCCATCAGCTGGAAACTCTGGAATACGAATCCGACCTTGTCGGCACGCAACGCGGCGCGCTGGTCCTCGTTGATGGCAAACAGGTCCTGGCCGGCCAGCCGCACGCTGCCACGGGTTGGAGTATCCAATCCTGCAATGATGGACAACAGCGTGCTTTTGCCCGAACCCGATGCGCCGACAATCGCGGCAGTTTCCCTGGCTGCCAGCGAGAAATCGATATCGCGCAAAATGTCGAGCGTACCGGTCGAATCGGTGACCGACTTGAATACATGTTGGACCGCAATTATGGAATCCGCGCTGGTAGTGGGCATGAAGGGATTATTGTTTTGAATCGACGACACTTTATCGTGGCGACAGGCGCGGCCTGTACTGTGGGGTTTTGCAGCACGGGTGCCTTGGCGCAGTCTTCCGCTGCGGCCAGGACCAGCCCCGATGGTAAGGGCAAAGCGGCCGTCGACACGATCATGGTCCTGGGAGACTCGCTGAGCGCGGAATACGGGTTGCGCCGTGGCAGCGGCTGGGTCGCGCTGCTGGACAACAAGCTGCGGTTGGAGTCGGTGTCGGCGCGGGTGGTCAATGCCAGCATCAGCGGCGACACGACGTCCGGCGGTCGCAGCCGCCTACCCGCCTTGTTGGACCAGTACAAGCCCAGCCACGTGATCATCGAGTTGGGCGGCAATGACGCGTTGCGTGGCCTGCCGCTGCAAATGACGCAGGACAACCTGAGCCACATGACACGCCAGGCACAGACGGCGGGAGCCAAGGTATTGTTGATCGGCATGCAGGTACCGCCTAACTATGGCAGCGACTATGCCACCCGCTTTGCCGGACTTTTTGAGCAGACGGCGCGCGCCACGGGTGCAGCGCTGGTTCCTTTTCTGCTCAAGGGTGTCGCCGATGGCGACGATCCGACCAGGCTATTTCAAAGCGACCGAATCCACCCGACGGCACAGGCGCAGCCCATCATGCTGGCCAATGTGTGGCCGCTGTTGCGCAGGCAGTTGCGATGAGCCTGACGGCGCTGGACGCAGCCCCTTTGCTGCAACAGCTCGATGCGTTCGACACCATCATCGACGCACGCAGCGAGGACGAATACGCCTTGGACCACCTCCCCGGCGCCGCGAACTGGCCGACGCTCAACAACGCCGAGCGTCACGAAGTGGGGACCGTCTACAAGCAGGTCAACGCCTTCGAGGCGCGCAAGATGGGCGCGGCCATGGCGGCACGCAATATTGCCAGCCACATCCAGCACAGGGCGATGGACAAGTCCCGGAGCTGGAAACCGCTGGTGTATTGCTGGCGGGGCGGCCAGCGCAGCGGCGCGTTGTCGCTGGTGCTCGATCAGATCGGTTTTCGCGTCAGCATTGTGCAGGGTGGCTACAAGGCCTTCCGAGCCGCGCTGCTCGCCGACACCGAACGCCTGGCCGGGTTGTTCGACTATCAGGTGGTGTGTGGAACCACCGGCTCGGGCAAGACGCGCCTGCTGCAGTCGCTGGTGCGCGCCGGTGCGCAGGTGCTGGATCTGGAAGCGCTGGCGCACCATCGCAGCTCGGTGCTGGGGGCGATTCCCGGACTGGCACAACCGTCACAAAAAGCGTTCGACACCCGCGTCTGGAACACGCTGCGCCAGTTCGATCCGTGCCGGCCGGTGTTTGTCGAAAGCGAGAGCCGCAAAGTGGGCAATGTCGCGGTGCCGCTGGCGCTTATCGAGGCGATGCGCGAGCGTGGTCACTGCCTGAATCTGGAGCTCAGCGACCCGCAGCGGGTGGCGCTGCTGATGGAGGAGTACGATTTCTTTGTGCGCGATACCGAGGCGTTTTGCGCCCGCCTCGACGCACTGGTTGAAATCCGCGGCAAGGCGGCGATCCAGGCATGGAAGTTGGCCGTGCAGGCTGGCGATCTGACTTCGGTGGTGCAGGATCTGCTGACCACCCACTACGACCCGGTCTACCGGCATTCGATGCAGCGCAACTTCAGCAATTTCCCGCTGGCGCGGACACTGGCGCCGATCGACCGCAGCGATGCATCGATGGATGCAGTCGCCGCGACCCTGGACCTCGACACACGCAACGATAGCAATAGGCGCGTGAAAATGGCCAGCGCGGAATCAGCCCGGTGATTTCTGTCCGCCGTCGACCGGAGCTGGCGAATGGTCGATGTAGCTCTGGCCATGCTCGAAATCACCCGGACCGCCCTGCTTGCGTTGGGCTTTCTCCTTGAGCTTGTCTTCCTTCTTGCGCTTCTTGGCAAGTTCTTTTTGCCGCTTTTCGTATCCGTAGTTGGGAGTTGCCAATTTGACCTTTCAGGTTGATACGCCACTTTAACAGTTCAGCCCAATCAGATCAAAAACAGCCGCAGCGCCATTGATCAGGCATTGGGTCTGAAACCATCACGCGTCGGCGCCAGCGCATCGTCGTCCCGCCAGGCGACCGATCCGCGGTAGGCATGCCAGCTGGCGTGCCCCAGCCACGGGCCGACCACCATCAGCCCCAGGCCCCAGGGCAACAGGGCCAGTGCCACCAGCGCGGTGATCAGGCCGCCCCACAGCAGCATCACAGCGGGATTCTCGAATACCACCTGCAGGCTGGTGATGGCGGCCGAAATGGCGTCGGTGTCACGGTCCAGGATCATCGGGATCGATACCACCGCAATGGCATAGACCAGGCCCGCAAACGCGCCGCCAACGACCAGGTACACCGCGATGAACTCCCAGTTCTGTAGATTGAAGATGGCGCTGATCACGCCGGTGGTCGAAGGCATGCCAGTATTGAAGAAGACCGCAAAAACGACCAGTGATGCCCGGCCCCAGACGAGCTCGAGCACGATCAGCACCAATACCAGCAGGCCGACACTGCGCAAGCGGACATCCCAGCAGGTCAGCGATGAGGCCAAGTCTGGTACCAGCCCGGCTTCGCGGCGGCGGCTGACTTCATACAGACCCATGGCGAGAAACGGGCCGACCAGCAGGCAGCCGGATGCGATCGACATCGCGTATTCGGGCTGGTTGCGAAATACCAGCCCCAACACGACGGCCATCAGCCAGAAGCATGTTCCGTAGAAAAGGGCAATACTTCGGTGTGCCCGCATATCCCGCCATCCGGCGGCCAGCCAACGCAGCGGCTCGCCCAGGCTGAGTTCAGCAATGGTCTTTTGCGGACCCTCGGGTGGGGGCAGGAAATACGGTGCCGGCGCGGTTGAATCTGTTGCCTCGCTCGGCAACGGTTCGGCAGAGTTGCGGGTGTGCGATTCGCTTGTCGGGGCCATGGGCGACAGCATAACCCGCTGACACGGGTACGGCCACTGCGAATAGCATGCAATCAGCGCAAGGCGCGGCGCACCGCCTGCTCGATATCGCGCTGCAAATCGCAGGCAGCTTCGAGGCCCGCGCTGAATCGCACCACCGTGCCGGGTTGCAGGGTTTGCGGCCAACGACTGCGCATGGCGGTCATGTCGTAGGGAACCACCAGGCTCATCGGACCCCCCCAGCTGTAACCGAGTTTGAACAATTGCAACGCATCGCAAAAGTCGTCTATCTGCTGCCGGTTGTATTGCGCGGCGATCACGACGCTAAAAAGGCCGGCGGCACGGCCGGGTCCCTGTCCACAGAGGGCACGCCAATGTGCGTGCCCCGGCGACTGGGGCAGCGCCGGATGCAGCACTTGCGAAAATTCCGGCAGGGTTGTCGCCCATTGCGCCAGCAACCGCGCCGTCGCATCGTGCGCCTGGTAGCGCAGCAGGATGCTGGGCAGGCTGCGCAGCACGGCTTCGGCATCATTGGCACCCACCGCAAGCCCGAGTCGCATATGGGTGAGCTTGAGCCGCATGTGCAGTTCCGGTTCGCGGGTGATGATGCTGCCCATCAGCACGTCGCCACCGCCACTCGGATACTTGGTCAGCGCATGCACCGTCAGGTCGACGGCCAGCGGGCTGTCGGAGCCGGGCGACAGGTCGAACGGACGAAACGCAATGCCGGCGCCCCAGGTGTTGTCGAGCGCGGTCAACACCGATTTTTCCTTGCAGATGCGCAGTAACTCCGGCAGGTCGGGGAACTCCAACGTGACTGATCCGGCCGCCTCCAGCCACACCAGCTTCGTGTTCGGCCCGATCCTGGCGGCCAGGTCCTGCGGATCCATAGGGTCGTAATAGCGATGGGCGATGCCCCAGGCGAGGAGCTCTCCTGCTGCCAGTGTTCTGGCTGGTCCGTAGACGTTGTTCGGCAGCAGCACTTCGTCTCCCGTGGCCAACAACGACAGGTTGACCGTTGCGATCGCCGCCAGGCCGCTGGGCACCAGCAGGCACTGCAGACCGCCCTCCAGCGTGGCAAGCCGCTCCTCCAGCATGAAAGTGGTGGGTGTGCCGTGCAGGCCGTAGGTGTAGCCGGTCTTGTCCTTCCACTCGGCACTGCGCATCGCAGCCACGTTGGGAAATATCACCGTCGAGGCCTTGAACACGCCCGGCTGGGGCGAGACAAAGCCGCCGGGAGGCAGATAGGGGTGGTGGATCAGGTTGGTCGCAATGTCAGGCATGGTCGCAATTGTTTCCTAAGAAAACGCCGGGCCGCTCCCAAGTTTTCTGGCACCCCCTTGGGGGGCCTGGCAAAGCCAGGGCTGGGGGCGCTCATACGCTCCATTTGGCGATCAATTGCTCGGGTCGCATCGCGTCATAGCCTTCAAAGGGCTGGTGAATCCATGGATTGGTCGGCAGGAACTCGACCGAATAATCGGCCTTGAAGGCCGAGACGCCCTTGGTCCAGATCACGGCGCTGCGCAGCTCGGTGATCGGCGCGTAGTTGTTGCGCAACTGAGCGATCACCGCGGCCAAGGTTTTGCCGGTGTCGGCCAGGTCGTCGACCAGCAGCACCTTGCCCGCGATTTCGCCCCTGGGAGTCGTGATGTAGTGGGCGATATCAAGCACGCCCTGCTCGGTGCCGGCCTCGGCCCGATACGAGCTGGTCGACATGATCGCCAACGGCTTGTCGAAAATGCGCGACAGGATGTCGCCCGGCCGCATGCCGCCGCGCGCCAGGCACAGGATGGTGTCGAACTCCCAACCCGATTGGTGAATCTTGATGGCAAGTTTTTCGATGAGGTTGTGGTACTCGTCGTAGCTGACATACAGGTGCTTGCCGTCTTCGGTCAACATGATTTTTCGTTCCTCAAAGTATGACCCGCCGCGCTGATGACAAATGAACCTCGCTGCGCATCGATGACTAATGCTGGGGGACCCGCTTCGTCATTCGTCATTCGTCATTGCGCAGCAGTGTCATTCGTCATCCGTATCTCGCATCTCAGGCGAGATATGGGTGCCGCATCATGATCGTGTGGTCGCGGTCGGGCCCGGTCGAGATGATGTCGATCGGCACGCCGGTGACCTGCTCGATGCGTTGCAGGTAGAGCCGGGCATTGACCGGCAAGCGGTCGTAATCGGTGACGCCGACGGTGCTGTCGCTCCAGCCGGGAAGGGTCTCGTACACCGGCTTGCAACGGGCGATTTCGTCGGCACCGAGCGGCAAAATGTCGGTGTGCTCGCCGTCCAGCTCATATCCGGTGCACAGCAGCAATTCCTCCAGGCCGTCGAGCACGTCGAGCTTGGTCAGGCACAGTCCGGACAGGCCGTTGACCTGCGCCGAGC